>NZ_NGFN01000620.1 GCF_002148965.1 Streptomyces swartbergensis
GGGGCTGCCTGCCGCGCTGCGGGGGCTGCTGGGGCCGGGCGACCTGCCGCTGGGGGCGGCGGCGCAGCGGGTCCTCGTTCGGGTCGAGGTACTGGACCTGCGTCTGTTCGTTGCGGTCGCGGGCCGCTCGCAGCTGGTTCTGCCAGGGGTGCGGGTCCTCGGGTCCGCCCTGCCGGCCCTGCTGACCGGGGTGGCCGGGGGAGCCCGGCGGGACCGGCGGCATGACGGCGGTCGGGTCGGCCGCGCCCCGGTTCGGGAGGACGGCCGTGGGGTCGGCGGCGCCGGCCGGGCCGCCGGTGTGCGGCATGACGCTGGTCGCGGCGTTCGGGTCGTACGCCCCCGCGCCCTGCGGGAGGACCTGGGTCGGGTCGGCCGCGCCGGACGTGTCCGGCACGGGCGCGGGCGCCGGGTCGGGCACCAGGAGCGCGCCGACGCCCTCGGCGGCGGCGATCTGCGCGGAGTTCGCGTGCACCCCGATGCCCTCGGCGACGACGCGCAGGCCGCGGGCGAGGTTGACGGCGCTGGGCCGCTCGTCGGGGTTCTTGCGCAGACAGCGCTCGATGACCGTCCACAGCGGGTCGGGGACCGTGGAGGGACGGCGGGGCTCGGCGCTCAGGTGCTGGTGCAGCACTTCCAGGGCGGAGCCGCCGGCGAACGGGGGACGGCCGGTGACCRGCTCGTACAGCAGGATGCCGGCGCCGTAGATGTCCACGGCGGAGGTCTGCGGGCGGCCCTCTGCGGACTCGGGCGCGACGTAGGCGGGCGTCCCGACGAACTCCTGGGTCCGGGTCAGGCCCGGGGAGTCGGCCAGGCGGGCGATGCCGAAGTCGGTGAGCAGCGGGTGCATCTGCCCGTCGTACTGCCGGAGCAGGACATTCGCCGGCTTGAGGTCGCGGTGGACCACGCCGTCGGCGTGGCTGGCGGCGAGCGCGTCGGCGATCTGGGCGGTGAGCAGGGCCGCGGCGACGGGGCTGAAGGGCCCGTTCTCGCGCAGGTAGCGGTGCAGGTCGGGGCCCTCGACGAGGTCCATGACCAGGGCCAGCAGATCGCCCTCGACGACCAGGTCACGGACCCGGACGATGTTCGGGTGGGTGAGCCGGAGCAGGACGGAGCGCTCCCGGAGGAACCGCATCACGACGTCCGGGTCGCCGGCCAGCTCCTCCTTGAGGACCTTGATGGCGACCGTCTCGCCGGGCTGTCCCGGCACGGCCGCCTCGGCGCCCGCGGTCTCGCGCTGGCGGGCTCGCCAGACGGTGCCCGTGGCGCCGCGCCCGAGCGGCTCCTCGAGCAGGTACTTGCTGCCTACCGGCCGCACGTCATGCGCTCCCTGGTGCTTGCCTTGCCTGCTGGCCTGTCCGACCCACTGTAGTGCCGTGCCGCCGGGGACCGGGGTGTCGTCTTTCTGTGGGTCTTACGTATCCGTTCTCGCGCGCGTTCGAATCTCGCTCGCGTTCGAAGGAAAGACGCTCACCTCGGTCTCGTGGTTGCCGAGAGTGAGCGTGACCGATCTCAAGTGATCGCGAGTGGGTCATCTCTCAGGCACTTTTGCGGGCAGAGCCGACCAATCAAGATCACTTGTTCCGGAGCAAGGGGCGCGCTGTCAGTGGCAGGTGCGAGGATGCGTGCAGTACTGGCCGACGTGCTGGGGCGGGGTGGGGGGACTCCGCGCCCGGGCAGAAGGGACCGCTGACGGCGATGCAGATCCGGCTGACCGTCGTAGACCCGCTGGGCCTGGCGGCTCCGGCCCGGGACCGCGCCGCGCGCTGCGACGTGCTGGTCACCGCGCCCGCCGGGACGGCGCTCGCGGCGGTGTCCTCGGCGCTCGCCCAGGTGGTCCTCGGCGGTGACGGCTCGGGCTCCCCGGTGCTGTACGCCGGGGAGCAGCGGCTCGACGCCCAGCGCTGCACGCTCGGCGAGCCCCCGCTGACCGACGGTGCCGTGCTGGCCGTGGGCGCGCCGGGCGAGCCGGAGCCGCATCCCGAGCTGGACGACGCCCCGGCCCAGCTCCAGGTGGTCGCCGGGCCCGACGCCGGCGGTGTCCACCTCCTGCACGGCGGCGAGATCCGCATCGGCCGCTCCGCCGACGCCGACGTACCGCTCGACGACCCGGACGTCTCCCGGCTGCACTGCGCGGTGACGGTGAGCGCCGACGGCCGCGTCTCGGTCGCCGACCTCGACTCCACGAACGGCACGACGCTGGACGGCGCGCGGGTGGGCGGCCGGGCGGTCCGTTTCGCGCCGGGGGCGCTGCTGCGGATCGGCGAATCGGCTCTGCGGCTGGCTCCCGCCGGGGGGCCGG
>NZ_NGFN01000621.1 GCF_002148965.1 Streptomyces swartbergensis
AAGGTCACCTCACGTGCGCGCCCCGCCACGGCAACTCCGCGGTCACCCGGGTCGGCCCTCCCGTCGGCGAGTCCACCACCAGGATCCCGTCCACCGCGTCGAGCCGCTCCGCCAGCCCCGCCAGCCCGGATCCCTGGGATGTGTCGGCCCCGCCCACGCCGTTGTCCACGACCTGGAGCATCAGCCGGTTCTCCGTCCGCCACACCTCCACGCCGGCCCAGGTCGCCCGCGCGTGCTTGCTGACGTTCTGGAGCAGCTCCGACACCGTGAAGTACGCGATCCCCTCGATGGCCGGCGCCGGCCGCTCCGCCAGGTCGACCTCGACCTGCACCGGCACCGTGCACCGCGACGCCACCGCCGACAGCGCCGCGTCCAGCCCCCGGTCCGTCAGCACCGCCGGGTGGATCCCCCGGGCCAGGTCCCGCAGCTCCTGCAACGCCGTCTTCACCTCACCGTGCGCCTCGTCCACCATCCGCACGGCCTCCTCGGGATCCTCCTGGAGCTTCTCCTTCGCCAGTCCCAGATCCATGGCCAGCGCCACCAGCCGAGCCTGCGCCCCGTCGTGCAGATCCCGCTCGATGCGCCGCAGGTCGGCCGCCGCCGTGTCGACGACGACGCCCCGGTCCGACTCCAGCTCCACGACCCGCGAGACCAGCCGCGACGGCCCGAGCAGCCCGTGCACCAGCAGCCGGTCCACCATCGTCAGCGCCCGCACGATCCACGGCGTGGCGATCGTGAACAGCAGACCCACCAGCGCGGTCACCGTGATCTCGAAGGGGTTGTCCAGGTAGACCCGGTGCGTCTCGTCGCCGTACAGCTGCATCCCGTCCTGCCCGGCGTGCATGGGGAACACCCAGAACCACACCGGGTACGTCAGCAGCGCCCAGCCCAGCACCCAGACGTTCACGGCGACGACGAACGAGAACACCGCCCACGGCAGATGCAGCACCGCGTACAGCAGGGCCCGCCAGGAGGCGCCGCTCTTGAGGACGGCCCCCACCCACGCCATGGCGCCGGGCTTCTTCATCCGCAGCGGCTCCGGGTCGGCCACCTCCATGCCCAGCAGCGCCCGCGCCCGCAGCCGCTCCAGCGCCCCAAGGCCACGGCACCCGGCGAGCGCCGCCGCCAGCACCGGGATGCCGAGGAACGTCACCACCAGTCCCGCTCCCAGCGACACCATCGTGACCGCGTAGGTGAACAGCAGGATGCTGATCGGCAGGCTGAGCAGCACATAGCCGAGCTCGCGCCAGGTGCGGCCCTCGACCGGCGCCCGCAGCGCGGCGGGCAGCCGGTGCCGCCGCTCGGTGCTCCCGGGAAACCCGGGCCTGCCGTCGAGCCCGTACCCCTGTCCGTACTCCGTGGCCATCGGCGCCGTCCTTCTCCTCGTCCTGCGGCTGTTCCCTCGTACCTCCACCCTCCTCCGCCGCAGGTCGGCGGACCATGGAGTCCGTCGGCGTCTTGGACGGGGGGTTTTCCCTACCTCTGAGTGCGCCCACCGACCATGCGTCTCTGGCCTTCGTCTCGTGCCTGCGGTCTTCGCTCCGCGTTTTTCTGGCCTTCGTCTCGTGCCTGCGGACTTCGGCCCGCGTGTGTGCCACGGTCCCGTGCCTGCGGCTTCACCCGTTCCCGTGTGGTCACGGTCCCGGGCACGGTCATGGTCCCTGCCTGCCGCCTTTGGCCCGCATGTGCGGCCACGGTCCCGCGTCTACGGCCTTCACCCCGTGCGCGTGTCCACGGCCCCGCGCTGTGGACACGGTCCCGTGCCTGCGGCCTTTGGCCCGCGTGTACGGCCACCCGACCGTGCGTCTCCGGCCACCGGCCCGCGCCTGCGGCCTGGTCCCGTGCCTGCGGCCTTTGGCCCGCGTGTACGGCCACCCGACCGTGCGTCTCCGGCCACCGGCCCGCGCCTGCGGCCTGGTCCCGCGCTGCGGCCAGGGCCCTGCGCCTTCGGTTACCGGCCCTGCGACTCCGGCCTTCGCCCCGCGCCTGTGGCAACTGGCCCGGCTGCGGCCTTGGCCCTGCGCGTGTGTGTGGCTCGGCCTCGCGCTGAGGCTTGGGGCCCGTGCCTGCGGCTTCGGCCTCGCGCTGCGGCCACGGCCCCGCGCTGTGGTCACGGTCCCGTGCCTGCTGCCTTCGCCCCGCGTGCGTCGCCAACAGGCCCGCGCTCCGGCCTTCGCCCCGTGCGTGTGGCCACCAGGCCCGTGCCTACGGCCCTCGGTCCGCGTGCGGGGTTACCGGCCCCGCGTCTCTGGTCACCCGCCCGGCCTTCGCCC
>NZ_NGFN01000622.1 GCF_002148965.1 Streptomyces swartbergensis
GTTCGTTACATGCCCGACTACCTCGACGACCTGCGTCTCGCCCACGTCCTCGCCGACGCCGCCGACGCCGCGACGACGGACCGGTTCAAGGCCCTCGATCTCAAGGTCGAGACCAAACCGGACATGACCCCGGTGAGCGAAGCGGACAAGGCCGCCGAAGAACTCATCCGCGGCCAACTCGCCCGCGCCCGCCCCAGGGACGCGATCCTCGGCGAGGAGTACGGCGTCGAGGGCACCGGCCCCCGCCGCTGGGTCATCGACCCCATCGACGGCACCAAGAACTACGTACGCGGCGTCCCCGTCTGGGCCACCCTCATCTCCTTGATGGAAGCCGGCGAGGGCGGCTTCCAGCCCGTCGTCGGCGTCGTCTCCGCCCCCGCCCTCGGCCGCCGCTGGTGGGCCGCGAAGGGCTACGGCGCGTTCTCCGGCCGCAGCCTCACGAAGGCGACCCGCCTCCAGGTCTCCCGCGTCGGAAAGCTCGCCGACGCCTCCTTCGCGTACTCCTCGCTCAGCGGCTGGGAGGAGCAGGGCCGCCTGGACGGCTTCCTGGACCTCACCCGCGAGGTGTGGCGCACGCGCGCGTACGGCGACTTCTGGCCGTACATGATGGTCGCCGAGGGCGCCGTCGACATGTGCGCCGAGCCGGAGCTGTCGCTCTGGGACATGGCCGCCAACGCGATCATCGTCACCGAGGCCGGCGGCACCTTCACCGGACTCGACTCCCGCCCGGGCCCGCACAGCGGCAACGCGGCCGCGTCGAACGGCCTGCTGCACGACGAGTTGCTGGGGTATCTCAACCAGCGCTACTGAGCGCGCGCCCGCTGTTACGGAGCGCCCCCTTGTTGACCCTCCCTTTGCCTGCCACTCTGAGAGTCCGCCCGCTTGTGAACTTGTGAAAATATGAACAAACGGCGGGGACACTCCCAGGAGGTGGCTCCATCCATGCTCGTCCGTGACGCCATGAGCACTGTCGTCCTCACCATCGGCCCGACCCACACGCTCCGCCAGGCCGCCGCGCTGATGGCCGCCCGCAAGGTCGGCGCGGCCATCGTCCACGACCCCGACGCCGGCGGCATCGGCATCCTGACCGAACGCGACATCCTCATCTCCGTTGGCCAGGGCCAGGACCCTGACGCGGAACGCGTCCACGACCACACCACCACCGACGTCGTGTTCGCCGCTCCGGCCTGGACCCTTGAGGAGGCGGCCGGCGCCATGGCGCACGGCGGTTTCCGTCACCTCATCGTGCTGGAGGACGACGCGCCCGCCGGCGTCGTCTCGGTCCGCGACATCATCCGCTGCTGGGCACCGGCGCGTCAGCAGGTGCCCGCCTGACCGCGCGAACGGCCCGGGCCCCCGGAGGGGCCCGGGCCATCCCTACCGCAAGCGGTCCAGTGCCGGCGCTCAGCCGCGCAGGGTTTGGACCGCGACCTCCAGCCGCTTGCCGTAGCCCCCGTCGGCCCGACGGAGGGTGTCGATCGCCCGCTCGACGATGTCGTCGGGGCCGATTCCAGGCACGAAGTGCGCGGGGCTGAGGATCGACTGCTCGACCCCGGCGAATAGACATTGTCTAAAGCAAGCAGACCTCTAACTTAACACCTGTTCGCAACCTGGTCCCCTTTGCTGTTAGGCTGGTGACCATGAGCGACCTTCTGGAACGGCTGCGCGGACGCGGATGGCGGATGACCGCGCAGCGGCGCGTCGTGGCCGAGGTCCTCGACGGCGAACACGTCCACCTGACGGCCGACGAGGTCCACGCCCGGGCCGTCGCCAAGCTGCCCGAGATCTCCCGGGCGACCGTCTACAACACGCTCGGCGAGCTCGTGTCGCTCGGCGAAGTGCTCGAGGTCTCCACCGACCAGCGCGCCAAGCGGTACGACCCGAACGCCCACCAGCCGCACCATCACCTGGTCTGCGCCCAGTGCGGCGCGATCCGCGACGTGCACCCGGTGGGCAACCCACTGAAGGACCTCCCCGACTCGGAACGCTTCGGCTTCACGGTCTCGGACGTCGAGGTGACGTACCGCGGCGTCTGCCCGAACTGCGCGGCCGCCTAGTCTTCACACGCGAAAGCCCCGGCACCGATGAACGCCGGGGCTTCGCGCTGCCCGCGCACTTCCCGTATTCCACGCCGAAGGCGGACGCCGCAACGCGCACTGTCCGCCCGGTCGAGGGGTGCGGCACCGGCTCCTGGACGGACCCGGCCGACCTCCCTCCCGGCCGCACCCCGGCCCGCTGCCGCCCGGGCTC
>NZ_NGFN01000623.1 GCF_002148965.1 Streptomyces swartbergensis
GGACGTCCCCCGTGCCCCGCCCGTCGCCTCGCTGCTCAGCCATGCGGCGATCCTGCCAGGCAGGCCCTCGGCACAGAAGCCGCAGAGATCCCTCTTGGCCGGAGATCTTGGACCTCCTGGACCTTCTGGCAGTACGACAACGGCTCCGGGAGCCTGCCGGGTGACCAGAATCTCTTCGACGGGTCACTCGATCGACTGAAACAGTTCGTGCGCGGGGCCTAGCCCTTGGGGGCGTGGGGAGCCTGACAGCAGGGCGGAACGGCAACGCTCGACTGTGGACACCCCTGCGCCCCTCCCAGTTCATCTTCCGTTCACTCGGGTTACCTACGTTCGTCCAGCCAATGACCTCGAACGATTGCCTGGGTAAATGGAAAGCTTCTCGCTGATCCTCGCGATTGTGGTAGTAACCGCACTCGCGTTCGATTTCACGAACGGTTTCCACGACACGGCGAACGCGATGGCCACGACCATTTCCACGGGTGCCATGAAGCCCAAGGTCGCCGTCGCCATGTCCGCCGTCCTCAACCTGGTCGGTGCCTTCCTGTCCGTGGAAGTCGCCAACACGATCTCCAAGGGTCTCGTCGACGAGGCCGGCATCCGCCCCGAGGTCATCTTCGCCGCCCTGGTCGGCGCGATCCTCTGGAACCTGCTGACCTGGCTGGTCGGCCTGCCGTCGAGTTCCTCGCACGCCCTGATGGGCGGCCTGATCGGCGCCACGATCGCCTCGGCGGGCGTCGGCGCGGTGCACGGTGACGTCCTGGTCACCAAGGTGCTGATCCCGGCCATCGCCGCCCCGCTGGTCGCGGGCCTCGCGGCACTGCTCGCCACGCGGCTGACGTACTCCCTCGGCAAGAAGGCCGACGGCAAGGCCTCCGAGAAGGGCTACCGCGCCGGCCAGATCGCCTCCGCGGGCCTGGTCTCCCTGGCCCACGGCACCAACGACGCCCAGAAGACGATGGGTGTCATCACCCTCGCCCTGGTCGCCGGCGGCGCCGTCGCCCCCGACTCGGACCCGCCCATGTGGGTCATCCTGTCGGCGGGTGTCGCCATCGCGCTCGGCACGTACCTGGGCGGCTGGCGCATCATCCGCACCATGGGCAAGGGCCTGACCGACCTCCGGCCGCAGCAGGGCTTCGCCGCCCAGACCAGCGCGGCGACGGTCATCCTGGCCTCCTCGCACCTCGGTTTCTCGCTCTCCACGACCCACTCCGTGTCCGGCTCCGTGATGGGCGCGGGCCTCGGCCGCAAGGGCGGCGTCGTCCGCTGGTCGACGGCGACGCGGATGTTCGTCGCGTGGGGCCTGACCCTGCCGGCGGCCGCCCTGGTGGCCGCGCTCGCCGAGTACGTCACCGGCTTCGGCAGCTGGGGCACCGCGGTGGTGGCCGTCTTCCTCGTCGCCTCCAGCGCGGCGATCTGGAAGATCTCGCGGCGTGAGGTCGTCGACCACACCAACGTCAACGACACCGACGAGGCGGAGCCGGCGGGTGTGGTGACCACGGCGATGGCCGCGGTGACGCCGCCGCCGGTCGGCACCGCGACGGAGGACCCGGTGCCGTCGTTCCCGGCCCAGGCCGCCGCCGAGCGGACGCCCTCGACGACCACCACGGTCTGACCCCGCCGACCGGTAACAAGGAAGAGTCTCCGATATGAAGATCGACTGGGCGGCCCTCGGCTCCGTCTTCGGCGTCAGCCTCGTGGTCACCGTGGCCCTGGTGGGCCTGTTCACCCTCGGCATCACCGGCCTGTCCCGACGCGAGCGGGCGGTGGCCGCCGGCGGCTCCGCGGGGCTTGCCGTGACGGGCGCGTACGCGTGCTTCGCGGCGTGTGCGGCGGCCGTGGGATACGGGATCTATCTGATCGTGGCCTGACCACGGTCACTTCCGCCGGGCGGTTCGGGGCTTCGGTCCCGTGCCGCCCGGTGTCGTGTGCGCAGGGGGCGGTGTGGGCTTCTCCACAGTCTCCCCTCGCAGGTCAACGGCAAGTTGACGGCTGTTCCCGGCCGTGGTGGACTGCCGGGGCCAGTAACGGCGGCAGGAGAGGAAGCCGGTGGAAGTCCGGCGCGGTCCCGCCACTGTCACCGGGGTAGCGATCCCCGGGAGCCAGGAACTCTCACCGCCGGTCTAGTCGAACCAGGGCGTGGACACCCTGAGTGAGGACATATCGCCATGCGCGGCTGCCGAACGAGGTTCAGTACCCCACCC
>NZ_NGFN01000624.1 GCF_002148965.1 Streptomyces swartbergensis
GCCCACCACCCGTGTGCCGTCGTAGAGGACGATCGCCTGGCCGGGGGCGACGCCGCGGACCGGCTCCGCGAAGGACACCTCCAGGTGCCCGTCGACCAGCTCGGCGGTGACCTCCGTCTCGCCGCCGTGGGCGCGGAGCTGGGCCGTGTAGGTGCCCGGGCCGGTGGGGGCGACGCCGCACCAGCGTGGCTTGATCGCGGTCAGGGCGCTGACGTCCAGCGCGTCGGCCGGGCCGACCGTGACCGTGTTGGTGACCGGGGAGATGTCAAGGACGTAGCGGGGCTTGCCGTCGGGCGCCGGGGTGCCGATGCGCAGGCCCTTGCGCTGGCCGATGGTGAAGCCGTACGCGCCGTCGTGCGTGCCGAGCCGGTTGCCGGACTCGTCGACGATGTCGCCCTCGGAGCGACCGAGCCGGTTCGCGAGGAAGCCCTGGGTGTCGCCGTCGGCGATGAAGCAGATGTCGTGCGAGTCGGGCTTCTTGGCCACCGCCAGGCCCCTGCGCTCGGCCTCCGCGCGGATCTCGTCCTTGGTGGTGACCGTGTCGCCGAGCGGGAACATCGCGTGGGCGAGCTGCTTCTCGTCCAGGACGCCGAGGACGTACGACTGGTCCTTGGCCATGTCGGAGGCGCGGTGCAGCTCGCGGGTGCCGTCGGGAAGGGTGACGACCTGCGCGTAGTGGCCCGTGCAGACCGCGTCGAAGCCGAGCGCCAGCGCCTTGTCCAGCAGCGCCGCGAACTTGATCTTCTCGTTGCAGCGCAGGCAGGGGTTGGGGGTGCGGCCGGCCTCGTACTCGGCGACGAAGTCCTCGACGACGTCCTCACGGAAGCGCTCGGCGAGGTCCCACACGTAGAAGGGGATGCCGATGACGTCCGCGGCGCGGCGGGCGTCGCGCGAGTCCTCGATGGTGCAGCAGCCCCGCGCGCCCGTGCGGAAGGATTGGGGGTTGGCGGAGAGCGCGAGGTGGACGCCGGTCACGTCGTGGCCCGCCTCGGCCGCGCGGGCGGCGGCGACGGCGGAGTCGACTCCGCCGGACATGGCGGCCAGGACGCGGAGGGGACGGGAGCGCTGCGGGGTGTCAGTCATAACCCTTCCAGGGTACGGGGGCGCGGGAACCAAGGCCGCCGGGTATCCGTTGGCGAYCACATGGGACAGCGGAAGGCTTCGAAGGACGGCGACCGGAAGGTCGGCCGTCGCGCGCTGCTGATCGGTGGCACGGTGGCCGCGGCGGGCTCCGCCCTGCTGGCCCGGGACGAGCTGGCGCGTCTGTGGTGGCGCGTGCCCGGCGTCGAGAAGCCGCGCAAGGACGGCGAGGTCGACTACGCGGGCGCGCGCTGGGTGGCCGCGTCGGACGCGAACTGGCGCCGTGCGGACCGGCCCGACGACTACGGCATAGACATGGTGGTCATCCATGTCACCCAGGGCGGTTTCGACAGCGCGGTGAAGGCCTTCCAGAACCCGTCGCACGGAGCGGCGTCGCACTACATCGTCCGCAAGGACGGGCACATCGCCCAGATGATCCGCGAGCTGGACGTGGCGTACCACGCGGGCAACCGCGACTACAACGAGCGCAGTGTCGGCATCGAGCACGCGGGTTTCGTGGACCGCCCGCAGGACTTCACGGACGAGATGTACGAGGCCTCGGCCCGCCTCACGGCCCGGGTCTGCGCGCGCTACGGCATACCCGTCGACCGCGAGCACATCATCGGCCATGTGGAGGTCCCGGGCACGGACCACACGGACCCGGGGCCGCACTGGGACTGGGACAGGTACATGCGGCTGGTGCGCGAGGCGCGTACGGCGCCGGCCTGAGTGGTCAGAACAGGGCGGCGCGAGCGCGACGGCGGGTGCGAGCCCCTGGCCGAGGGCCCCGCGCCACAGCCGGGGGAACGACAGCGCGAAGAGGATGGCGGACACGATCAGGAACGTGCACAGGTAGCCGATCAGGGCGCGCGGCCGTGGTGTCCCCGGGTGTGCAGGGCCACGACCCCGGCGACGAGCCCGATCCGAGCAGGGCGAAGACCTGCGTGCCGACGTTCACGTCCGGAGCGTCCGCCCGGGCCCGGCCCCGGGCAAGGGCACGCGCCGAGCGCCGAGCGCCCCTGGTCAGCGCCGAGCGCTGCAAGCCGCCGGGGTCGCGCCTGTCCCTACGTCAGCCCCGCCGCCCCCCGGGGTCGCGCCTGTCCTACGTCAGCCCCGC
>NZ_NGFN01000625.1 GCF_002148965.1 Streptomyces swartbergensis
GTACGGAAGGGCGCCTGCGCCTGCGGGTCGGGGGCGGCCTGGGCTGCGGTTGCAGCAAGGGCGAAGGCGCCGCATGCGGCGAGGGTGGCTGCGAGTCTGCGAAGACCGGTCATGCATATCTCCCTGTTTGATGTGCACATGGTCGGATTGCCGTCCTACAGAATTCCGGCCGTACCGGCAGGCGCACAGACTTTTTCCAGCCGCAGCCCGGCCCAGTTCAGCCGGAGCAGTGGATGCGATCTCGCAAACACACAAGAGCTCCCGCCCCGCTCCTAAGGTTCTACGGTCGGGCCCAGCGCCGCTCCGAGGAGCGGCCTGCCCACCATCCGGGTCCCCGTTCGAACACGACGCCCCGCCGACGCCTCCCCATCTCATGTACTGGTGCTGTCGGTTTCTCGTGGACAAAGCCAGTGGAGAGCTACGAGGGCGGCGTCACGCTGCGCCAGGTGATGTACCGGCTCGTCTCCGAAGGCGTGCTTCCCCACACACCGTCGATGTACCGCCGCCTGTCCTCCCGGCTCGCCCAGGCCCGCCGCGAGGGCCACTTCCCGGACTGGTCGACACCCTGCGCGAGGTCCACGTCCCGCCAGCCTGGCCCGACGCAGGCGCCTTCCTGGGCGAAGCCGTCGACTGGTTCGCCCTGGACCGTACTCACGGCCAGGAGCACGCCCTGGCGGCGGAGAAGGACACCCTGCGCCAGTTGCTCACCGGCTGGCTCGCCGACTACGGCATCCCGGTCCTGGTGGTCCGCGGCTTCGGCTCCCAGTCCTGCGTCGACATCGTCCGCCAGCGCACCGCCCGCGACCCGCGCGAAGCGCACCTGCTGTACGTCGGGGATCTCGACGCATCAGGTGAGGACATCGAGCGGGACTGGGTGCAGCGCACCGGCCCCCGGAGTTCTCCCACGGCGCCAGGGCGGAGTGGGCGGCGCGGATGCTGCCGGGGATCAGGCGCGCTCGCCCCCGAGCGTTGCGCGTCGCCGCCGGGCCGCCGACGATGCGGCGGTGGTCGGGGGTCGTCGGGGCCCGCGCATGCTCAGCGTCGGAGGGGCTGCTGGCGTCGCATCGCGTCGGTCAGCTGCTGGCGGGCCACGTACAAGCTGTGTCCAGCTGGCGGGTGCCGGTGACCATGCACAGCGTGTACGACGCGTCCTCGAGCTGGCGCCTGGTCTCCTCGCTGCCGCCGGCGCGAGGCGCCGCCTGAGCGTCTCGCAGCGTTCGACGAGCTCCCGCAGGAGCGAAGGATGTGGCCTGAGCATGACGGACCGCCTCCGTCCTCGCCCGTTCGGACCTGCCTCCTTCACTCCTACGGTCGCGATCCTCGGCGCCCGCCGCAGCCCAGAGATCGAGCGGTCCGCGTCAGGGGCTGAGTGCCTCACGCAGGGTGGGGCGGCAGTCGATGACCTCGTCGACGCCGACGATCTGCAGTATGCGCATCACTGCTCCGGCGGGGCCGGCCAGGCGCAGCCAGCCGCCGGCCTCGGTGACGGCCTGGTGGGCGGCGATGAGGATGTTGATGCCGGTGGAGTCCATGAAGGTGATCTGCCGCATGTCGACCACGATGCGGGGCCGGGCGGTGGGGGAGATGTCCAGGGCCTGCCTGAGCTGGTCGCCGGTGTGGTGGTCGATCTCTCCGGCCAGGGTCAGCACGCGGATGCCGTCGGTGGCGGTGGGCACGACCGACAGCCCGACGGGCCGTGGTGCCTGCTCAGCTCGTTCGGGATCCGCCATGTGCCCTTCTGCCATGTCGGTGATACTTGCATATCAAGACCTTCACCCAGCAGTGCTGCCCTGCACAGTGCGGGTAATGCCTTCGCGTCGAGGGCGTACAGCGTGTACCAGGCATGCGCGGGTACACGCGGGGGTGTGAACGGGGTACTAGGGTGTGTGTGATGTTGTGATCAGCCAGTTGCCTTCAGGAGGTCGTTGATCCAGATCATCGAGGCACGGAGGTGGAGGCCGGCGAGGTAGCTCTCGGGCGTCTTGTCGTATCGAGTGGCGATGCCCCGCCAGGCCTTCAACTTGTTGATGAGCCGCTCAACGGTGTTCCGCTCCTTGTAAAGATCGCCGTCGTGGCATGTGGGGCGGCCGCCCCGGCGGCCTTTCCTCTTCCGGTTGGCAGCCTGGTCCTTCTTCTCCGGGATGACTGCCTTGATGCTGCGTTTCCGCAGGTAAGA
>NZ_NGFN01000626.1 GCF_002148965.1 Streptomyces swartbergensis
GTCCCCTCCGCCCCCTCCGCTACGAGATCCGCCGTGCCGCCGGGATCGGCGCCGGGTTCATCACCGGGGCCGCCGTACTCGTCGTGTCCGCCGTGACCGCCGTTGTGCTCGCCCGTATCGGGCACACCCCGCAGCCGCGCCTGCTGGCCGCGTGGCCGCGGGAGCTGCCCCTGCCGCCCGCGGCGCTCGGCGCGGGGCTGCTCGGCGCGCTGGCCTTCGGCGACGAGTTCCGCCACCCCGCCCTGGCCGCGGACCGTGGCACCGTGCCCCGCCGGCTGGGGCTGCTGGCCGCCAAACTGCTCGTCGCCACGGCCACCGCGCTGATGCTGGCCGTCCTCACCGTCGGCTGCGACGCCGAGGTGCTCTATCTCGTCTACGGACGGGAGCTCGCCCAGGTTCCCGCCGACTGGCTTTCGCTGAGCGCGAATTGGATCGGGCTGGTGGTCGGCTGTGCCTGGGCGGGCGTTCTGGCCGCAGGCGTCTTCCGTTCCACCACGGCCGGACTGGCCGCCGTGGCCGCCGTGCCGCTCCTCGTCGTGCCCGCGGTGCACAAGGTTCTGGAAGGGCCGTCCGTGCGGACCGCGGCGGGACTTCCCATGCGGCTGCGCGAGGCACTGCTGCCGCGATGGCCCTTCGGGGGAGAGCGCTACCTGGAAGCCGCGCTCAGCGTGATCTCCCAACCTGTCGGCGGCGCACTGACGTTGTCGCTGACCGCACTGCTCTGCGCGTATCTGCTCACCGCACTGCGGAGCCGGTTCCGGTGACGACTGTCCGTAACCCTTAGTCCGGCCATGCGCACAACTCCCCGCACAACGCCCATTTCTTTCCGATAAGGCGTCAATTGCGACGGGGTGAGCGATCACCCTTTCGTGTGCTTTTCACCAAAGACCTCAAGGGAGTTGGAGACGGCGCCGACAAAGGATGCGTGAGTACCCTTGCGCACACCATGATGACCGCCGCCCGCTCCGCTGACTCCGGCCTCGCGAGCCCGGGCGAACTCGACCGCTACCCCTACGCAGAGGCGCCCGCCGTCGACCGCGTCGGTGCCCCTGTCTGGGACGGCGGGGACCCCGAGCTGGGCCGGGTCGGCAGGCGCGCCGCGGGCAGCCGCGGACGCGGGCTGCACGGCCAACTCGTCCAGCAGTTGGGTCAGATGATCGTCTCCGGCGACCTGGGCGCCGACCGTCCACTGGTGCCCGAGGAGATCGGGCAGCGGTTCGAGGTCTCCCGCACCGTCGTCCGCGAGTCGCTCCGCGTCCTGGAGGCCAAGGGCCTGGTGAGCGCCCGCCCGAACGTCGGCACGCGCGTGCGCCCCGTCAGCGACTGGAACCTCCTCGACCCGGACATCATCGAGTGGCGGGCCTTCGGGCCGCAGCGGGACGACCAGCGCCGCGAGCTGAGCGAGCTGCGCTGGACGATCGAGCCGCTCGCCGCCCGCCTCGCCGCCGGGCACGGGCGGGAGGACGTCCAGCAGCGCCTGGCGGACATGGTCGAGATCATGGGGCACTCGATGGCCCAGGGTGA
Source organism: Streptomyces swartbergensis (assembly GCF_002148965.1). Lineage (GTDB taxonomy): Bacteria > Actinomycetota > Actinomycetes > Streptomycetales > Streptomycetaceae > Streptomyces > Streptomyces swartbergensis. The sequence goes on from NZ_NGFN01000626.1 coordinate 1,525, forward strand.
TGCGCTCACCTTCTCCCGCGCCGACTCCGAGTTCCACTCGCTGCTCATCCAGGTCGCCGGCAACCGCATGCTGGAGCACCTCTCCGGGATCGTGTCCGCGGCCCTCCAGGTCTCCGGCGGTCCGATCGCGGGCTGTGACCGGCCGACCGAGGCGTCGCTGGCGCACCACGGCCGCATCTGTGACGCTCTCGCCGCCGGCGACGGGGCCGCGGCCGAGGCGGCGATGCGGCAACTTCTCACGGTCCACCCCGAGGTGGAACGCGTGGTGCCCGCTCCGCGCGAGCACTGACCGCGTTTCGCGGGCGGCGCGGCCGGGTGTGCCACCCCCCTCCTGTGGCAGCGCCCGTTCGGTGAACCGCCCCGCGTCGGACCCCGTGGGATCCTCGCGATCCCGCGGGGTCCGACGGCGCGAAGGGGCCGCAGATCCGCCGGAGCGGCCGGACAACAGCCAGGTGTGACCTCCTTTGCCCATGTCTGACCGCTTTCGTTCGCTTACGGGGTGTGACTCGGGCCACGCGAATTGGGCGTAACGCTCGCGGGAAGAACGCGATGACCTAAGAGGTGACAGCCGCGGAGGGAATACGGACGCCGTTCACGGCGCTGTGCATCTTCCCGGCCCCCGCCCGCGCCGTCGGCCCACCCC
>NZ_NGFN01000627.1 GCF_002148965.1 Streptomyces swartbergensis
GGGCCGCTATGAGAACGGCGATCCGGCGTCTGCGGAGATCGCGCTGAAGGTCGCTTCGTCCCTGCGCCATAAGCCCGGGCTCACGTTGGAGTGCTTCTTCTCCGAGCCTCAGGCGAAGTCGTTCGACCGTTTACACGAGGTCGTCCAGCACTACCTGGCTCGCAGTGTCCGGGCGCACGCTCATCGCGGTGAGGTCGACGGTGTTCTTGACCAGGTCGTTCAGCGGGCTGTCCGGGAGCCGCTGTTTCTCTTCCTGGACCCGTGCGGGCTTGTTCTGCCGCAGGACCGACTTGTCGATGTCCTCGCGCGTAAGCGTCCGCAGAAGTGGCCTCCGACTGAGCTGCTGATGAACTTCAGCATGATGGCCGTGTGGCGTCTGGGCGGACACGTCCGCTCCCCGAAGGGCAACGAGAAGTCGCTGCAGCGGTTCGACGACGTGTGCGGCGGGACCTGGTGGCGGGAGTACTTCGCCGATGCGGTGGCTTCCCGTCACCAGGACGGCGCGGCCGAGGATGCGATCGAGGCGGTGGCGGCCGAGTACGCCCGCCGTCTGGAGCGGCGTACCGGGATGCTTGTGCAGTCGGTGCCGGTCTCCCACTCGCCGCGCAAGCGGGCCGTGTACCGGCTGGTGTTCGCCACCCGTAGCCCGTATGGGCTGTGGGTTTTCGGCGACACCGTTGCCCGGGCCCGGGCAACGTGGTGGGAGACGCTGGAGGAGCGTGAAGAGGACGACGCACTGTTCTCCGTGGCCTCGGTGACGCGCCCGGATCCGAAGGAGGTCGAGGCCAAGGCGGTGCCGGAGATCGCTGAGAACCTGGCGAGGCTGCTGGCGCGGACCCGGCGGCCGGTCAAGCTCGTCGACCACACGCTGGAGGTCTTCGGGGCCTTCTACGGGCAGATCACCGAGCCGGTGGTGCGAAAAGCGGTACAACGTCTGCACGAGCAGGGCGGGACGCCCAGCAACGGCGTGGGTGTGAAGAAGACCCGGGAGATCACCCTGTATCCCGGCAACCTCGCGGCCTGATGTGTGGCCGGGCCTGACCGTGCCCGGCCACAACGAACAGATCGGTCAGGCCGCGACCGGCAGCGGCATCTGGTCCCAGGTCCGGCCCTCCAGGAGCCGGCCGCCGGCCTTGGGGGTGCGCCCGCCCCACTGCTTGAAGAAGAAGGCGACGCCGGCGTCCTGGCAGGTGTCGCGGATCTGGGTGACCCAGGCTTCGTCCAGAGCCCGGTGCCCGGGGCCGGACTCGCCGCCGGCGATCACCCAGTGAATGCCGTCCAGGCGCAGGCCAGCCAGTGGACCCAGCAGCGGCTCGCAGGACAGGAACCGTACAGCCGAGGGGACTTCACGCAGATCGTCCACGCGCGCCAGCTCCTTCTCGGTCTCCACCGAGACGCCCATCCAGACGTTGTCTGGCCAGTCGAGCTTGGGAGCGATTTGTCGCAGGCGCCGGGCCCGCTTGGTGAGGACCTGGTAGGTGTGCTGCGGGGTGTCGGCCATGACCTGGAAGACCTGGCGGACGAAATCGAGCGGCACCCGCGCGTGAAACAGGTCGGACATCGAGTTCACGAACACCGTGCGCGGACTCTTCCACCCGTAGGGAACGTTCAGAGCATCCGGGTGCAGCGTGACATCGAACCCTGGGCCGGACGTGCGGGGGTCACCGTCGTTCTGGTATTTCTCCGCCCCCATCGCCTTCAGCCGCTTTGCCAAGGTCAGGGCGTAGCAGTTGTCGCAGCCAGGAGAGACACGGTCGCAGCCGGTCGTCGGATTCCAGGTCGCCTCGGTCCACTCGATCGCACTGCGGTCGCTCACCGGTCTCCTCCTGCCCTCGCGTGCGTGGCCGTGCCTCCCGGGGCGGTCACGGTGTGCTGCCTAACGATGCCCCTTGGACCGGGACACCCCGGCACGTACGCCGGTATCCGCACACCCTCGGTCGTTTCTCGTAACCTCACGTCTCGAACCTCCGTTCAGGAACCTAATGCTTGTGATCGAGCATGGTCGATACGGCCGCTGCCGCTCTTCGACCAGGTCCGGTTCTCGGTCATCACGCCACCTCTCCGGCGAGCTCCTGGACCAGGTGACGGGCGCACACGCTACGGGTCGGCAGAGCTTCACGGCTGCAGGGGACGCCACCATCCCGGCCCGAGCAGACC
>NZ_NGFN01000628.1 GCF_002148965.1 Streptomyces swartbergensis
CCATCCCACCCGCCCGTCGTGCCCACCGGCGAAGGTTGCGTTTCCCTGATGTCGAGTCACCACACCGCGCCCGCGCGGGAACCAGCACGGCTACCGTCGTACGAGGAGTACGAGCAGTACGACCGGTACGAGGTGTTTCCGCACGACGTCGAGGGGGCGTACGCGGCATGAGTCTCGGTGACGAGCACGAGGCCTCCGGCGGCTACGGCGGCACGGGCCAGACCCGCACCCGCCTGCCCGACACCGGAGCCGACCCCTACGGCACCCCCCGCCGCCGCTCGTCCCGCAGCCTGGTCACGGTGGTCGGCGTAGTGGTCCTCCTCATCGCGGCAATCGCCTTCGCGAACCGGGGCGGCGACGGCTCGTCCTCGTCGGACGACGCCGGCACCAAACCGGAAACAGCAGCCACGGCCCCCTCCGGCCAACGCCCCGTCCAGTCCAAGTCGGCCGCCGGCATCCCGTCGGGCTTCGCCCAGGACCAGAAGGGGGCGGAGAGCGCGGCGGCGAACTACGCGGTGGTGCTCGTCTCAGCCGACATCCTCAAGCCCGCGCGGCGCCCCGAGATCATCCGACAGGTGTTCGACGCCGACAGAGTCTCCGAACTGGAGAGAAACCTCGACCAGGCGTACGACAAGGCGTTCCTGGACAAGGTCGGCTTGGACGAGAACGGCAATGCGCCGAAGGGCAGCACATACGTCTCCCGCACCATGCCGGTCGGCACCAAGGTCACCGGCTACGGGGGCAGCACCGCCACCGTCGAGGTGTGGTGCACAGGTGTCTACGGGATGACGGGGGAGGGCTCGGAGAACCCGGTCGCCGGCGACTGGTTCACCATGACCCTCCAGTTGCGCTGGACCGACGGCGACTGGAAGGTCGACAGCTTCTCCCAGAAGGAAGGCCCCGCGCCGGTCAACGGCGACAACAGGGTGTCGACGTCGGACGACATCTCCAAGGCCGTCGAGGAGTTCGGAGGGTTCACATATGCCCGGTAGCCCGCGCCGCGCAGCCAAGCTCGCCGCGACCCTCACGGCCGTACAGACCGCCGTCGTCCTGCTCGCCGGCCGAGCGGTCGCCGCTCCCACGCCGTCGCCCACACCCAGCAACGGCAACTGCTCCCTGCTCTCCGGCAGGGCACTGGAGATCTGCGAAGGCGACACCGGCAGCGGCGGCGGCTCCGGCGGCGGCACCTCCCGTCTGGACCCCACCTCCACCCTCGACCCCCTCTCCTCCCTCGCCAAGGGCTGTGCCGACGCCGCCTCCTGGACCGTCGGCAAGCTCAGCGAGGCCGTGAAGGACACGGCGAACGTCGACTTCACGAACCCGAAGTTCCTCCAGCAGTACGCCGTCGTCTTCGCCGCGTCGACGATCCTCACGCTCCTGCTCTGGCTGCTGGCCGTCGCCAAGCGGGCGGTGCGCGGCGTCCCCCTCACCACCGCCCTCTCCGAAGCCATCGGCTTCCTCTGGCTGACCGTGCTGGCCTCCGCCTTCACCCCGCTGATCCTCTACACGGTCGTATCGGCCACCGACGGCATCACCGAGGTCCTCGCCAAAGCCACCGGCGACCAGACCGACGCCTTCTTCGGCACGTTCTCCGAGGCCCTCAAGAAGGGCGAGGACATCGGCGGCGGCCCGATCATGCTGATCGTCGTCTCCCTGGTCAGCATCCTCGCCGCCGGCGTGCTGTGGCTGGAGCTCGTCATCCGCGCCGCCCTGCTCTACGTCGGCGCCCTCCTCGGCACCGTCGTCTACGCCGGCCTCGTCGACAAGAACCTGTGGGGCCACGTCCGCCGCTGGGCGGGCATCATGATCGCCGTGATCCTGGTCAAGCCGGTGATCGTCATCGTGCTCGGCCTCGCCGGCGCGCTCTCCGCCGACGACGGCCCCGACGCGTTCTCCGCCGTCGTCTCCGGCCTGGCCATCATCCTGCTCGCCATCTTCGCCAGCGCGATGATCTACCGCTTCGTCCCCGGCTTCGGCGACGAGATCGCCGGCTCCCGCAACAACCGCCTCATGCAGGGCGCCGAAGGCAAGGCCGCGGCCGTTATCAGCTCCCCGGCCTCCCTGGTCGCGCAGGGCATCAAGACCCACAGCACCCGCGCCGACAACAACGGCGGAGGCAGCCAGTCCTCCGCCCCACGCCCCAGCAACCC
>NZ_NGFN01000629.1 GCF_002148965.1 Streptomyces swartbergensis
ATGGAGCACCTGCCGCCAGCGCGGCCACATGGCCTGAAAGGCCGGCATCACGCGGTCGCCGGCCCACGGGCCCGTCCGCGCGACGATCTCCTCGGTCAGTTCGTCGAGCGTCAGGCACGTGTCCTGGAGTGCTTCCCCGATCGCCGCCACGACCTGGGCGGACTGTTCCTCGGTGAGCCGTACGTCGGGCGGGAAAGGGCTCGGCCCGGTCGGGATCGCGGTCAGCGCGGCCGACCAGAGGGGGAGTTCCCGTGCCGGGAGGAGATGGACCGTTCCGCGCGGGCCGTACGTCTTGATCAGCGACCGTTCGTCCCAGAGTGCGGCCCGTACATCCGCCCGTGTCAGCGCGGACGTCCGTACGCCCACCGACACCTCGGCCGCGGACAGCACCTGAGCGTGCGCCCCCCTCATCGCGCCGACCACCTCGGCGACCGGCGTCCCGCTCCCGGCCGTCCCCGCCGGCTCCGCCGGCCGGGCCAGGAACTGCCGCTCGGCTCGCCGTGCGCTCGCCGCGTCCCACGTGATCCTCGAGGTCGTCGTCATGACACGACGCTAGACCCGAAAGAGGACAGGATCTGACCTAAGCAGCTGCACCGTGCCGCCAGGGTCTCGGGGTGGAGGCGGTGCGGGGGTCAAGCGGGCGCTCGCGGCCGTTGTCACCCGTCGGGGGGATACGGGGACAAGTCGGCGAGCGGGCCCCAAGGTGCGGCAAATCCGCCGGATCCCGCCTCAGAGTGCACGATTTCCCTGCGTATGGGCTGCCCAGGGGTTGTGTGGGGGCTGTGTTTCGGCCAGCAGCAAGCCGTGAACGAGAAGTTCCGCGGACATCGCCGCGTCGCCGGGTGGCTCCGGAGAGTAGTTGTGGCACGCCGATGCACGCAGCATCACTTACGAAGGGTTATGGTGGAAACCCCCCCTCGGGCCGGTCCGTCTCCCCCCCACGGACCGGCCCGTTTTTTTGTGCGTCGAAGCCGACCCGAAGTACCGGCCGGAATTCTGCGTTCCGCACCCGTGGGCGGCCCACGGCGGCAGCGAGGGTAGGCTTCCCCTCCGGGGACTGCCACAGGGACAGGGACCGCCCGCGGCCACGACCGGGCCGCACGCCGCGGCCTGTCCGATCCGTACGGAGGGGCTGACAATCACGTGAACCTGCGCGACAAGCTGCGTGGCCTGCTGGTCAGGCTGTACGCACGCCGGGTGGAAGGCCACCTGGACCACGCTCAGGTGCCCAAGCACATCGGCGTCATCATGGACGGCAATCGGCGCTGGGCGAAGGCCGCCGGTTCCAGCACCGTCCACGGTCACCGGGCCGGTGCCGAGAAGATCGAGGAGTTCCTCGGCTGGTGCACCGAGACGGACGTCGAGGTCGTCACCCTGTGGCTGCTGTCCACGGACAACTTCGACCGGCCGCAGGAGGAGCTCGTCCCGCTGCTCGGCATCATCGAGGACGTCGTCCGTACCCTGGCCGCCGACGGCCGCTGGCGTGTGCACCACGTCGGCACGCCCGATCTGCTGCCCTCCGGCATGCAGACGGTTCTGAAAGAGGCCGAGGAGACCACCGCGCACGTCGACGGGATACTGGTCAACGTCGCCATCGGCTACGGCGGGCGCCAGGAGATCGCCGACGCCGTGCGCTCCATGCTGCTCGACGCCCAGGACCGGGGCACCTCGATGGAGGAGCTCGCCGAGGCCGTCGACATCGACATGATCGGGCGTCACCTCTACACGAGCGACCAGCCCGACCCCGACCTCGTGATCCGCACCAGCGGCGAGCAGCGGCTGTCCGGATTCATGCTCTGGCAGACCGCGCACTCCGAGTACTACTTCTGTGACGTGTTCTGGCCGGCGTTCCGCAAGGTCGACTTCCTGCGCGCCATGCGCGACTACGCCGCCCGCCACCGGCGCTTCGGCGGCTGATGCACGGCTCGCCACCGGCGCTTCGGCGGTTGATACACCGCTCGCCACCGGCGCTTCGGCGGTTGATACACCGCTCGCCACCGGCGCTTCGGCGGCTCATACCCCGCTCGCCACCGGCCCTACTACGGCTGATAAGCCCCGCCGCAGGCGCTACGGCGGCTAACACGCCGCCGCCACCGGGCGCTGCGGACTGATACACCGCTCCCCACCGGTCGCTGCGGCGCC
>NZ_NGFN01000063.1 GCF_002148965.1 Streptomyces swartbergensis
GTACTCCAGGACCGTCTCGCCGGCTGGGTCTCCGACCTGACCACTCTCCACGAGCTGACCGAACGCCTGACCCGCACGTCCGGACTCGACGACGCGCTCCAGGAACAGCTGCGGGCCGGCGCCGCCCTGGTGGGCGCCCGCCGCGGCCTCGTCGTCCTGGAACCCGGCGACGGCCTGGGCCCGGACACCACCATCGGCCTGGGCCTGGCCCGCGCCGACCTCGGCCACATCGAGACCGTGCCCCGCAGCGCCCTGTCCTACGGCCGGTTCCTCGACGGACTGCCCGGCGAGGACGGCATCGCCGAGCCCGACCTGTTCGCCGAGGAGGGGCTCGACCCCCGCCACCGCGAGGTCGCGGCCCGCCTCGGCTACGCCGCCAGCTACGCCCTCCCCCTGACCACCGAGTCCGCCGGCCGCCTCGGGGCCGTCGTGTGGCTCTACGACGAACCCGCCGAACCGAACGAGCGGCAGCGCCACCTCGTCGGCCTGTACGCCCGGTACGCCGCCGAACACCTCGCCCGGCTCCTCGAACTGGAGCGCACGCGCGCGTCCATGGCGACCATGTCGGACGAGCTGCTGCCCGCGCGGCTGCCGCGGGTGGCCGGTGTCCAGCTCGCCGCCCGGCACCGCACCGGCCCGCGCGGCGGCGGCGACTGGTACGACGCGCTGCCGCTGCCCGACGCCGCCCTCGGCCTCGCCGTCGGCTCCGTCACCGGTGCGGGGCCCAGCGCGGTCGCCGCGATGGGGCGGCTGCGGGCGTCCCTGCGCGCGTACGCCGTGATGGAGGGGGAGGACCCGGTCGCCGTCCTGTCCGACCTGGAGCTGCTGCTGCGGCTGACCGAACCGGCCCGCTCGGCCACCGCCCTGTTCGGCTACTGCGAACCGGCCGCCCGCAAGATCACGCTGGCCGGTGCCGGGCACAGTCCGCCGCTGCTGCTCGGACAGCGCCGCACCGAGTTCGTGGAGACATCGGTCTCCGCCCCGCTGGGCATGCTCGCCTGCTGGGAGGCGCCGAGCGTGGAGATCCTCGCCGAGCCCGGAGAGACGGTCCTGCTGTACACCGACGGGCTGCTGCACCGCACCGGGGAGACCACCGACCGCGCCTTCGCCCGGCTGCACGCGGCGGCGGCCGGAGCACCCCGGGCCCTGCGGCGCGACCCCGGCGCCCTCGCCGACCACGTCCTGCGGAGCGTGCTGCCGGACGGGCTGGACGCGGCGGGAGGTGCGGAGGACGTCGTCCTGCTGGCGGTTCGGTTCGAGTAACGCTCCTCGTCATCGCCCTGAGGCCGCTTCCACGCCGCCGTAGAGTGGAGGGCGGTCCAGTGCCGTATCGAGGAGGATGACCGCCGTGGCAGAAGAGCCTTCGGACACCCCGGAGACTGCCGAAGAAGAGCCGATCAAGCAGCGGAAGAACGGACTGTACCCCGGCGTGTCCGACGAGCTTGCCGAGAACATGAAGACCGGCTGGGCGGACACCGAGCTGCGTGACCTCCGGCCCGTCCCCCAGGCCGCCGAGACCGCCGCCCGCCGGGCCGCGCTGTCCGCCCGCTTCCCGGGCGAGCGGCTGGTGATTCCCGCGGGCAACCTGAAGACCCGCTCGAACGACACCGAGTACGCCTTCCGCGCCTCCGTCGAGTACGCCTACCTCACTGGCGGCCGGCCCGACGAGAGCGCAGACGGCGTCCTGGTCCTGGAGCCCAAGGGCCAGGGCCACGAGGCGACGATCTACCTCCTGCCGCGTTCCAACCGGGAGAACGGCGAGTTCTGGCTGGACGGCCAGGGCGAGCTGTGGGTCGGCCGCCGCCACTCCCTCACCGAGGCGGAGAAGCTGTACGGCATCCCCGCCTCCGACGTGCGCGAGCTGGCCGGGGCGCTGCGCGAGGCCACCGGCCCGGTGCGGGTCGTGCGCGGGTACGACGCCGGCATCGAGGCCGCGCTGACCGACAAGGTCACCGCCGAGCGCGACGAGGAGCTGCGGGTCTTCCTCTCCGAGGCGCGGCTGGTCAAGGACGAGTTCGAGATCGGTGAGCTCCAGAAGGCCGTCGACTCGACGGTGCGCGGCTTCGAGGACGTGGTGAAGGTCCTCGACAAGGCCGAGGCGACCTCCGAGCGGTACATCGAGGGCACGTTCTTCCTCCGCGCGCGCGTGGAGGGCAACGACGTCGGCTACGGCACGATCGCCGCGGCCGGGCCGCACGCCTGCACACTGCACTGGGTGCGCAACGACGGGCCCGTGCGCTCGGGCGACCTGCTGCTGCTCGACGCGGGTGTGGAGACGCACACGTACTACACCGCCGACGTCACGCGGACGCTGCCGATCAACGGCCGGTTCAGCGAGATCCAGCGGAAGATCTACGACGCCGTGTACGAGGCCCAGGAGGCCGGGATCGCCGCGGTGCGGCCCGGGGCGAAGTACCGGGACTTCCACGACGCGGCGCAGCGGGTGCTGGCCGAGAAGCTGGTCGAGTGGGGGCTGGTCGAGGGGCCGGTGGAGCGGGTGCTGGAGCTGGGGCTTCAGCGGCGGTGGACGTTGCACGGGACCGGGCACATGCTCGGGATGGACGTGCACGACTGCGCTGCCGCGCGGACCGAGACGTACGTCGACGGTGTGCTGGAGCCGGGGATGTGCCTGACCGTCGAGCCGGGGCTGTACTTCCAGGCCGACGATCTGACGGTGCCGGAGGAGTACCGGGGCATCGGCGTGCGGATCGAGGACGACATCCTCGTGACGGAGGACGGCAACCGGAACCTGAGTGCGGCGCTGCCTCGTCGGGCGGACGAGGTCGAGGCGTGGATGGCCGCCGTCAAGGGCTGAGTTTCGGGTGCGGGTGTGGGGGCTGGTCGCCCACGCGGCGGAGCCGCATGGGGACCCAGCCCCGCGCCCCTGAGTCGACGCCATCCGGCCAGCGGTCAGAAAACCGCAGGTCAAGGGTAGTTGGCGTGTGAGATCATGGCCGACCTTGCCGGTCCGACTCGGGGAACAGGCGCGATCACCATGAAGAACGTCCAGACGGCGCTGACCATGCAGGACGCCATCCTCACCCTGCAGAAGTACTGGAGCGACAACGGCTGCATGATCTCGCAGCCGTTGAACACCGAGGTCGGAGCGGGTACGGCCAACCCGGCCACGGCGCTGCGGGTGCTCGGTCCCGAGCCGTGGAGCGTCGCCTACGTGGAGCCGAGCGTGCGGCCGGACGACTCCCGCTACGGCGAGAATCCCAACCGGCTCCAGACCCACACCCAGTTCCAGGTCATCCTCAAGCCCGACCCGGGCAACCCGCAGGAGCTGTACCTGGGCAGCCTGGAGGCGCTCGGTGTCGACCTGGGCGCGCACGACGTGCGGTTCGTCGAGGACAACTGGGCCTCGCCCGCGCTCGGCGCCTGGGGGCTGGGCTGGGAGGTCTGGCTGGACGGCATGGAGATCACCCAGTTCACCTACTTCCAGCAGGTCGGCGGTGTCGCCCTGGACCCGGTGTCGGTGGAGATCACGTACGGCCTGGAACGCATCCTGATGAACCTTCAGGGCGTGGCCCACTTCAAGGACATCGTGTACGCGCCGGGCATCACGTACGGCGAGGTGTTCGGGCAGAACGAGTACGAGATGAGCCGCTACTACCTCGACGACGCCGATCTCGACACCAACCAGCGGCTCTTCGACGCGTACGCGGCCGAGGCCCGGCGCCTGCTCGACCTTCAGCTGCCGGTCCCGGCGTACACGTACGTGCTCAAGTGCAGCCACACCTTCAACGTGCTCGACGCGCGCGGCGCGATCAGCACCACCGAGCGGGCCAAGGCGTTCGCGCTGATGCGCGGCCTGACGCACGAGTCGGCCAAGCTGTGGGAGCGGCGGCGGGCCGCGCTGGAGCATCCGCTCGGGGTGGCTGCCCCTCCGGCCCCGGCCCAGCGGGCCGCGCTGCCCAAGGTGCCCGGCGTCGAGACGCTGCTGTTCGAGATCGGCGTGGAGGAACTGCCGTACGCCGACGTCCCCGCCACCACCGAGGCGGTGCGCGAGTCGGTCACCGCCAAGCTGGCCGCGACCCGGCTCGGGCACGGCGCGATCACGGTGATGGCCACGCCGCGCCGGATCGTGATCACGGTCGACGGGGTGCAGCCGCGCGAGCGGGACACCATGCGGACCGTGCGCGGCCCCAAGGTCGCCGCCGCCTTCAAGGACGGTGCTCCGACGCCTGCCCTGCTGGGCTTCGCCCGCAGTCAGGGGGCCGAGCCGACCGACGTGCGGATCGTCAACGTCAAGGGTGTCGAGTACGTGGCCGTCACCCGGCACGAGGAGGGGCGTCCGGCCGTCGAGGTGCTCAGCGATCTGCTGGCCGAGGTCGTGTCGGGGCTGCGTGCCGGGCGCAACATGCGGTGGAGCGACCCGGGTCTGTCGTTCTCACGGCCCGTGCGGTGGCTGCTCGCGCTGCTGGGCCGTACTCCCCTGCCCGTGGTGGTCTCCTCGCTCGTCGCGGGCGACACGACGCGGGTGCAGCGTCAGGCGCCCTACCCGGTCGTCCGCGTGACCTCGGCCGAGGGCTACCCGCACTTCCTGCACATGCACGGCATCCTGCTCGACCGGGAGGCCCGGCGCGGCGCGGTGGTCCGCGGTGCCCTGGAGGCGGCGGCCGAGGTGGGCGGCCGGATCGACGTGGCGGGCCAGGCCGATCTGATCGACGAGATCACCGACATCCTGGAGTTCCCGTACGCCGTGCGGGGGTCGTTCGACGAGCGCTATCTGGAACTGCCCGCGAGCGTCCTGACCACCGTGATGCGCAAGCACCAGCGCTATCTGCCGGTGCTGGACGGTGAGCGGCTGATGCCGCACTTCGTCACCTTCGCCAACGCCCTGTGCGACGACGACGTGGTGCGGGCGGGCAACGAGGCGGTGCTGCGGGCCCGTTACGAGGACGCCGCGTTCTTCTGGCGGGCGGATCTGAAGGTGCCGCCGGCGGAGTTCCGGCGCCGGCTGGACAAGCTGACCTTCGAGGACCGGCTCGGTACGGTCGCCGACCGTGCCGACCGGCTCGCCTCCCTCGCCCTGGACCTGGCCGGGCGGGCCGGGCTTCCGGAGGAGGCGGTGGAGGTCGTGCGGCGCGCCGGTGCGCTGGCGAAGTTCGACCTGGCGTCGCAGATGGTGATCGAGTTCTCCGGACTGGCCGGGGTGATGGCCGAGGAGTACGCCCGCCGGGCCGGCGAGTCCGCCGAGGTCGCCCGGGCGCTGGCGGAGATGGAGCTGCCGCGCTCCGCCGGCGGTGCCCTGCCGGCCGGGGACGCGGGGGCCGTGCTGTCGCTCGCCGACCGGTTCGACCTGGTGACGGGCATGTTCGTGATCGGGGCCGCGCCGACCGGCAGCTCCGATCCCTACGGGGTGCGCCGGGCCGCGATCGGGCTGCTCAACGTGTTGCGGAGCCTGCCTGCCGTGGCCGGAGTGCGGGTGAGCGAAGGGTTGCGCGCGGCGGCCGTGCGGTACGCCGCACAGGGTGTCGAGGTGCCCGCCGAGCGGGTCGCCGAGGCCGGCGAGCTGATCACCCGGCGCTACGAGCAGCAGCTCACGGATGCCGGGCACGAACATCGGCTCGTTCAGGCCGTCCTGGTGTGGGCCGACCGGCCCTCTCACGGCGACCGCACCCTGGCCACGCTGGAGCGGCACATCGGCACGGAGGCGTTCGAGGAACTGGCTGCCGCGTTCCAGCGGGTGATGCGCATTCTTCCCGAGGGCGGCGTCGAGGCGGCGGATCCGTCCCTGCTGACCGCGCCCGCCGAGCTGCGTCTCGCCGAGAGCGCCGACGCCGTACGCCAGGCCCTGCACGGCCGCGAAGACGACCTCGGGGCGCTGATCGAGGTCTCCGCCCCGCTGGTCGAAGCGATCAGCGCCTTCTTCGACGAGGTGCTGGTGATGGACCCCGACCCGGCGGTCCGCGCGGCCCGGCTGGCGCTGCTCAGTCAGGTGGCGGGGCTGGCGCGTACGACGCTGGACTGGGGCGCGCTGTAGGGGCGGACGTCGGAAGGGCGGACTTTCAACGGGGCGGACGTTCAGGGAGCGGTGTTCAGGGGGCGGATGTTCAGGGGCGGACGTTTCACGTGAAACAGCGCCCCCGAGCCGATCGAGTGTCGGCAGAGGTCAGACCGCCATCAGCGGCGCTGCGTCCTCGCGCCACTTGAGGACCTTGTCGAAGCTCACCACAGCCCCGCCCCGGCCCGGCTTGTTGCCGATGTGGACATGGTCGGCGAGCTCCTCGATGAGGCACAGCCCTCTGCCGTTCTCCGCGTCGGAGTGCGCGGGCCGGATCGGCGGGCGGGACCGGCCAGCGGAGGCCGCGGGGAATCCCGGGCCCGCGTCGGCGACCTCGATCCGGCACTTCTCGCCGTCGAGGTACGCCGTGACCCGGTACGCCTCCGAACCGGGGCCGCCGCACGCGGTGTCCCCGCCGTGCTCCACGGCGTTCGCGCAGGCCTCACTGAGGGCGACGGAAAGGTCGTAGGAGATATCGGGATCGACGCCCGCGGTCTCCATCGTGCCGATCAGAAGGCGCCTGGCGAGCGGCACGCTCGCAGCTTCGCGCCGCAGATGGAGTGACCACCAGATGCTCATGCTCCAGCCTCCTGGCCGCGGCTCGACATACCGTTACGTATTGCCCTGACTCCCCGCATGTAAGCGTGAAGTTGACGTGATGCCGCCCATACGGTGGATGCGCCCTAGCCCCGATCGGTGTATGTGAGGGGGCGGGTGGGGCCAGAGTGTGACGTTCCGGTCGTAGGGCATCTTGTGGACCTGCCGCACGAGGCCTGGGTGGCCAGTGCGATGATGAGCCCGCCATGACTGCCCCCCACGCGTGCGCGACGCGCTCCGGACTCACGCTCCGGATCCTGCGGGCCGCGGTGTTCGCCGCGGTCTGTGTCGTGCTGGCCGGGGCAGGTCACACGCTCGCCTCCTGCGACGGCATTCCGCTGTGGACGCTGGGCGCCGGGTTCCTCGGGGTGGTCGCGGTGGCGGCTCCGTTCGCCGGGCGCGTGCGCTCGCTGCCGGGGATCACGGCGCTGCTCGCGGCCGGTCAGACGGTGTTGCACACGCTGTTCGGACTCGGTCAGCACGGCACGGCCGCCGCCACATCCTCGGTGCCGGCGGGCGCGAGCGACGCCGCGCTGGTCCAGCAGGCCGCACGGCTCGTGTGCGGCGCGACGGCGGCGGCGATCAGCCCGGCGCAGGCCCACAAGATCCTCACCGACGCCAGGATCCAGCCGCCCACGGGGGCGCACACGCATCTGCCGGCGGACGCCGGGGCGTCGGCCTCGCTGTGGCCGTCCCTGCCGATGCTGCTCGGCCACGTTCTCGCGGCGATCGCCGCCGGCTGGCTGCTGCGCCACGGCGACCTGGCTCTGCTGCGGCTCACCGAGCTGTCGGCGCAGGGTGTCGCGGAAGGGGCGCTCGTGCGTTCCCTGCGTGCCGCGCTCGCGCTGGTGCGCGCCCTGCGCGCCGGGCTGCCGGGAGCGCCGGAGGCATGTCCGCGCCCCGTGCACGCCGTGCGGCCCACGCCTGCGATGCCGCGCACGACGGCTCTTCAGCACACGGTGATCCGGCGTGGCCCGCCGGCCGCCACGGCTCGCGCATCCGCACTCGCCCTCGCCGCCTGACACGGCGCGACCACCACTCCGCCTTTTCGTACGATCCGGATGATCCGGATGGTTCGGACGGCCTGGAGGGGAGCCGCTGTCGTGCGGCACGCGCGTGTGCGCGTATCCCTCTTCCCCATCCGACCCGACTCACAGCGGAGTGCTCCTTCCATGAAGGCTTCCCGTATCGCCGCGGCCGGTGCCGCCGCCGGTATCACCGTTCTCGCCCTGTCCGTCCCCGCCTTCGCGCACGTCACCGTGCAGCCCGAGGGCGCCGCCGCCAAGGGCGGCTACGCGGTCGTCGACTTCAAGGTCCCCAACGAGCGGGACGACGCCTCGACCACCAAGCTCGAGGTCAGCTTCCCCACCGACCACCCGCTGGCCTCGGTGATGCCGGAGCCGATGCCCGGCTGGAAGATCGACGTCACCAAGTCCAAGCTGGACAAGCCGCTGGACATGCACGGCGAGAAGATCTCCGAGGCCGTCACCAAGGTCACCTGGACCGCCGACGGCAAGGGCATCGAGCCCGGCTACTTCGAGAAGTTCCCGCTCTCGATCGGTCAGCTGCCCGAGGACACCGACCAGCTGGTCTTCAAGGCCCTCCAGACGTACTCCAACAAGGAGGTCGTCCGCTGGATCGAGGTGCCGCAGGAAGGCCAGGAGGAGCCCGACAACCCCGCCCCGGTGCTGGAGCTGTCCGCCGCCTCCGAGGACGGGCACCACGCCTCCTCGGGTGACGACGCCTCCCACGCCGAGTCGGCCGAGAAGGCCTCCGCCGACACCGCCTCCTCCGACAGCACCGACACCACCGCCCGCGTCCTGGGCGTCGTCGGCATCGTGGTCGGCGCGGCGGGCGTCGCCTACGGCGTGCTGGCCGGGCGTCGGCGTACCAACGCCTGAGGCCGCTTCCGTTGCACGGCGCGCGCCGGGTTCCCGCCCTCGGCGGGAGGGACCCGGTGCGCGCCGGATCACCGACATCTGGGACATTTTTCTATGCGCACCAAGACCTTCGCCGCGGCCGCTCTGCTCGCCGCGGCCTCCCTGACCCTCACCGCCTGCGGCAGCGGGAACGACAGCGACAAGCCCGTCGCCGTCGTGTCGGAGCAGGCCGGTACCGAGAAGGCCGCCACCGTTCTCGACAAGCCGTTCGAGAAGCCGGACCTGGTCCTCACCGACACGCAGGGCAAGAAGTACGACCTCCGCAAGGAGACCGAGGGCAAGCCCACGCTGATCTACTTCGGCTACACCCACTGCCCCGACGTGTGCCCGTCGACGATGAGCAACATCGCCGTGGCCAAGAAGCAGCTGCCCAAGGCCGAGCAGGATGAGCTGCGCGTCGTGTTCGTCACCACCGACCCGGACCGCGACAAGCCCGCGGAGCTCGGCAAGTGGCTCAAGGGCATCGACCCGCAGTTCATCGGCCTCACCGGCGACTTCCCGACCATCCAGGCCGGCGCCCGCACCCTCGGCATCTCCATCGATCCGCCGCACAAGGACAAGAACGGCAAGATCATCTCCGAGCACGGCACGCAGGTCATCGCCTTCTCGCCGAAGACCGACGGCGGCTACGTGCTCTACGGCGAGGACGCCACCGTCGACGACTACACCAAGGACCTCCCCAAGATCGCCAAGGGGGAGAACCCGTGAGGCGGCGACTCGGCCCGGCGGCCCTCGTCATAGCCGGGGCGCTGGCCCTGGCGGGATGCGGCGGCTCGGACTCGGAATCCGGGGACTCCGGTTCCGGGAGCGGCAAGGCGGAACTCTCCGTGGGCTCCGCGTACATGCCGCAGCCCGTCTCCGACGAGATGGCGGCCGGCTTCTTCACCGTCACCAACAAGGGCGGTGCCGCCGACGAGCTGACCTCGGTCACCAGCGAGATCGCCGGGCAGGTCACCGTGCACGAGACCGTCGGCTCGGCCATGCAGGAGGTCAAAGGCCTGAAGGTCCCCGCCCACGGCGAACTCGTGCTGAAGAGCGGCGGCAACCACCTGATGTTCGAGCAGCTGAAGCGCAAGCCGAAGGAAGGTCAGACGGTCTCCGTCGAGCTCCACTTCGCCCATTCCGGTCCGGTCGAGGTCGAGATGCCGGTGAAGCCGGCGACCTACAACCCGAAGACCGGACACTGAGGGAGGGACCCCCTGTGACGCAGACCATCGCCCCCCGCGTCCGGACCGTGGTGCTGCTGCTCCTGGCCGC
The DNA here is from genome assembly GCF_002148965.1 of Streptomyces swartbergensis. Classification (GTDB taxonomy): domain Bacteria; phylum Actinomycetota; class Actinomycetes; order Streptomycetales; family Streptomycetaceae; genus Streptomyces; species Streptomyces swartbergensis. Next base: position 9,805 of record NZ_NGFN01000063.1, read on the forward strand.
GGCCTGCGCACTCCTCGCCGGCGCCGCTCCGGCCTCCGCGCACGCTGCGGTGACCGGCAGCGACCCCGCGCAGGGGGCGGTGGTCGACAAGGCCCCGGCCCGGATCTCGCTCACCTTCTCCGAGCAGGTCGCGATGTCCGGCGACTCGCTGCGCGTGCTCGACCCCGAGGGCAAGCGCGTCGACACGGGCGAGCCGTCCAACGTCAGCGGAACGACGTACGCCGTGCGGCTCCGTTCCGGCCTGCCCGACGGCACCTACACGGTCGCCTACCAGGTGGTGTCCGCGGACAGCCACCCCGTCGCCGGTGCCTACACCTTCTCCATCGGCGCCCCGTCCAAGACGTCCGTGACGGTCTCCGATCAGGCGACCGACGACGGCGCGGTCGGCTGGCTGTACGGCTTCGGACGGTACGTGTCCTACGCCGGGTTCATCGTGATGGCCGGCGGCGCCGCCTTCGTGCTCGCCTGCTGGCCGCGCGGCTCCGGAGTGCGGCCCGTGCAGCGGTTCGTCGTCTCCGGGTGGCTCGCGCTCACCGCCGCGACCCTCGCCCTGCTGCTCCTGCGCGGCTCCTTCACCGGCTCCGGGAAGGTCGCCGACATCTTCGACCTGTCGCTGCTCGGGCAGGTGCTCCAGACCAAGACCGGCGCGGCCCTGGTGTCCCGGCTGCTGCTGCTCGCCGCGGCGGCGCTGTTCATCGCCGTGCTGTTCGGGGCCTACGACAAGCGGGACGACCCCCAGGAGAAGCGGGACCTGACCTTCGGACTCGCCATCGGCGGCGTCGTCGTGGCGGCCGGGCTCGCCGCGAGCTGGGCGATGTCCGAGCACGCCTCGGTCGGACTCCAGGCGGGCATCGCCATGCCGGTCGACGTCGTCCATCTGCTCGCCGTCGCCGCGTGGCTCGGCGGGCTGGGCGCGCTGCTGGTCGCCCTGTACCGGGCACCCGCCGACGCGCCCGTCGACGCGTCGGCCGTACGCCGCTTCTCCCGCGTCGCCTTCGGCAGCGTCCTCGCGCTGATCGCCACCGGGACGTACCAGTCCTGGCGCCAGCTCGGCTCCTGGTCGGCCTTCACCGACACCCGCTACGGACAGCTGCTCCTCGCCAAGATCGCCCTCGTGGCCGTCCTGGTCGGCGTCGCGTGGATCTCACGCCGGTGGACGGGACGGCTGGCCGAGACGGTACCGGCAGCGGCGGAGCGGGAGAAGGCGCGGGTCGGAGCGGGGGCCGGCGCCTCTGGTGACACCGAGCCCGATGCCTCTGGTGAGGCGGAGCCCGACATGACCGGCGACGGCCGGAAGGGCACGGACACCGAGGCCGGCACCGAGGCCGGCACCGAGGCCGGCACCGACGCCGGCGAGCAGCCCGATCCCGGGCCTCCCGACACCGAGCGGGCCGCGCAGCTCGCCCGGCAGCGGGCCGCCCGGGACGCCGCCCGGCAGAAGCGGCTGCGGGACGCCGACCCGAACCGCTTCGGCCTGCGCCGCTCCGTGCTGGCCGAGGCCGGCATCGCGGTCGTCCTGCTCGCCGTCACCACCGTCCTCACGCAGACCGAGCCGGGACGCACGGAGCAGGACGCCAAGGCCGCCACCTCGTCCTCCGCATCCACATCACCCGACACGGGCGCGTCCGGGGCCCTGACCCTGAACATGCCCTTCGACACCGGCGGCGAGAACGGCAAGGGCATCGTGACCGTCGACCTCGACCCCGCACGCGTGGGCGGCAACGAGATGCACGTCTACGTCGAGCGGACCGACGGCCAGGCCTTCGACATCCCCGAGGTCAAGGTCGACTTCACCCTGAAAGCCAAGGGCATCGGGCCGCTGCCCGTCGTCCCGGACCACATCGCAACCGGACACTGGTCGGCGAACGGAGTGCAGATCCCCATGGCCGGCGACTGGAAGGTCGACGTGACCGTGCGGACCTCCGACATCGACGAGGTGACCGTCTCCAAGAACGCGCAGATCGGCTGAACCACCATGGCTGACCAGTCCATTCCGAAAGCCCGAACCCCCGCCACCGCCCCGGCGCAGACCGAAGCGGCCCCGGCCGACGAGGGCATCTCGCGGCGACGTCTGCTCGGCACCGCCGGTGCCACCGGACTCGTGCTCGGCACGGCGGGCGCGGCCGTCGGATACGCCGCCGCCCCCACCGAGGCTGCTGCTCCCCTCACCTCGCTCGGCGCCGACCGGGCGATGTTTCACGGGAAACATCAGCCCGGCATCACCGACGGCCTGCAGGCCCGCGGCCACCTCGTCGCCTTCGACCTGGCGGCGGGCGGCGGCCGCAGGGAGGCCGCCGCCCTGCTGCGCCGCTGGTCGGAGACGGCCCGGCGGCTGATGGCGGGCGAGCCGAGCGCCCACGACGACACCGACGTGGCCCGCGACGCCGGACCCTCGTCGCTGACGATCACCTTCGGCTTCGGCCACAGTTTCTTCGGCAGGACCGGCCTGGAGAAGCAGCGCCCGACCGCCCTGGACCCGCTGCCCGAGTTCTCCTCCGACCACCTCGACAGGAAGCGCAGCAACGGCGACCTGTGGGTGCAGATCGGCGCCAACGACGCCCTCGTGGCCTTCCACGCCCTGCGCGCGATCCAGAAGGACGCGGGCTCGGCGGCCCGGGTCCGCTGGCAGATGAACGGCTTCAACCGCTCGCCGGGCGCCACCGCCCACTCCATGACGGCCCGCAACCTGATGGGCCAGATCGACGGCACCCGCAATCCGAAGCCGTCCGAGCCCGACTTCGACCAGCGGATCTTCGTGCCCGAGACGGGCGAACCGGCCTGGATGGCGAACGGCTCCTACGCCGTCGTACGCCGGATCCGCATGCTCCTCGACGACTGGGAGAAGCTCTCCGTCAAGGCGCAGGAGGACGTGATCGGCCGCCGCAAGTCCGACGGGGCGGCGCTGTCCGGCGGCACCGAGACGACGCCGATGGACCTGGAGAAGACGGACGCCAAGGGCAACCTCGTCGTCCCGATCAACGCCCACGCCCGGATCACGCGGCCCGACCAGAACGGCGGCGCCGCGATGCTCCGCCGCCCGTTCTCCTTCCACGACGGCATCGACCCGGACGGGGTCCCCGACGCGGGCCTGCTCTTCGTCTGCTGGCAGGCCGATCCGCTGCGCGGCTTCGTGCCGGTGCAGCGCAAGCTCGACCGCGGGGACGCCCTGTCGCAGTTCATCCGGCACGAGTCGAGCGGGCTGTTCGCGGTGCCCGGTGGGGCCGCCGAGGGCGAGTATGTGGGACAGAAGTTGCTGGAGGGGTGAGATTTCAGCTCTTGGTGGGTTGTCGGGGATAGCGCTCCGCGAGCCCATTAGGGTGAGGTCATGCCAGCGAGCTATGCGTATCTCGGCCCCGAGGGCACCTTCACCGAAGTCGCCCTGCGCACGCTTCCCGAGACCGCCACCCGGGAGCTCATCCCGTACGTGTCCGTCCAGTCCGCGCTCGACGCGGTACGAGCCGGCGAGGCCGAGGCCGCGTTCGTGCCGATCGAGAACTCCGTCGAGGGCGGCATCACCACCACCCTCGACGAGCTGGTCGCCGGCGCGCCGCTGATGATCTACCGCGAGGTGCTGCTGTCGATCACCTTCGCGCTGCTGGTCCGCCCGGGCACGAAACTGTCGGACATCAAGACGGTCTCCGCCCACCCGGCCGCCCAGCCGCAGGTGCGCAACTGGCTGAAGAAGAACCTCCCGGACGCCCACTGGGAGTCGGCCGCCTCGAACGCGGACGCCGCCCGGCTCGTCCAGGAGGGCCAGTACGACGCCGCCTTCGCCGGCGAGTTCGCGGCCGCCCGCTACGGTCTGGAAGCCCTGGAGACCGGGATCCACGACGCGGAGAACGCCCAGACGCGGTTCGTGCTGGTCGGCCGGCCCGCCCGGCCCGCGGCGCCGACCGGCGCGGACAAGACCTCCGTCGTGCTGTGGCAGCGCGACGACCACCCCGGCGGCCTGCGCGATCTGCTGGGCGAGTTCGCCACCCGCGGCATCAACCTGATGCTGCTCCAGTCCCGGCCCACCGGCGCGGGCATCGGCAACTACTGCTTCTGCGTCGACGCCGAGGGCCATATCTCCGACCGCCGGGTGGCCGAGGCCCTGATGGGCCTCAAGCGGATCTGCCTCCAGGTGCGCTACCTCGGTTCCTACCCGCGCGCGGACATGCAGCCCGTGGATGTCCAGCCGCCGCGGCCGGGCACGTCGGACGACGAGTTCGTGGCGGCGGCGGACTGGGTGGCGCGGTGCCAGGACGGCCGGTTCTAGAACCGGTTCTGGCGGGCTTCAGGCCCGTCGTACCTGGTGATTGTCGTTATCCACAGAAGTTATCCACAGGTCCGCTTCTCGACCTGGGGACAAGTCGACAACGAAGCGCGAGTCAGTCGACAAATCGCCCTACAGGCCCTTGATGTGTCGATCGACAGGCAGGTCACCCTTCGTCCACCGTTTCCCCTTGCGTAACTCTTTGGAGTGACCCATTTCGACTCGAAAGTGAGGGTAGAGCAGGTTTGTATCGGGAATTCTTCGGTGCGGGTGAGCCTTCCGGAGTGATCAATTCCGAAGTCCACAGATCTTGCACACAGCCTGTGGATAACTTTCGGCGAGCGTGGACCCCTGTGGACAACCGGGCCCCAAGTCCCGCTCCCCACAAGGGATTCCAGTCAATGCGACGCCCTGCGCATGCCTCGTTCCGGGGAGAGATGGTCGCTTTATTGACACTCCACGCAATTCCCTCATAACGGTAGGTAAGCCACAGCCGGAATAGTGAGTCGTGGGCGGTCATCCCACACCGGTAGCCTTGAGCGCGTGATTGACCTTCGCCTGCTCCGTGAGGACCCCGACCGTGTGCGCGCGTCGCAGCGCGCCCGTGGAGAGGACGTCGCGCTCGTCGACTCCCTCCTGTCTGCCGACGAGCGGCGCAGGTCGTCCGGCGTCCGCTTCGACGAGCTGCGCGCCGAGCAGAGGGCGCTCGGCAAGCTCATCCCCAAGGCTTCCGGAGACGAGAAGGCCGAGCTGCTGAAGAAGGCGAGCCAGCTCGCCGCCGACGTCAAGGCCGCCGACGCGGAACGCGACGCGGCCGCCGCCGAGACCCAGGAGCTGCTCCTCAGGCTCGGCAACCTCGTTCACCCGGACGTGCCCGTCGGCGGCGAGGAGGACTTCGTCACGCTGGAGACGCACGGCACGATCCGCGACTTCACCGCCGAGGGCTTCGAGCCCAGGGACCACCTGGAACTCGGCCAGATCCTCGGCGCGATCGACGTCGAGCGCGGCGCCAAGGTCTCCGGCTCGCGCTTCTACTTCCTGACGGGCGTGGGCGCTCTGCTGGAGCTCGCCCTGGTGAACGCGGCGATGGCCCAGGCCACCGCGGCCGGCTTCACGCCGATGCTGACCCCGGCCCTGGTCCGCCCCCAGTCCATGGCGGGTACCGGCTTCCTCGGCCAGGCCGCCCAGGACGTCTACCACCTCGCCAATGACGACCTCTACCTGGTCGGCACGTCCGAGGTCCCGCTCGCGGCGTACCACATGGACGAGATCCTCGACGCCGAGAAGCTGCCGCTGCGCTACGCGGGCTTCTCGCCCTGCTTCCGCCGCGAGGCCGGCTCGCACGGCAAGGACACCCGGGGCATCTTCCGGGTGCACCAGTTCGACAAGGTCGAGATGTTCTCCTACGTCGCTCCGGAGGACTCGCAGGCCGAGCACCAGCGGCTGCTGGAGTGGGAGAAGCAGTGGCTGACCTCGCTGGAGCTGCCGTACCGCGTGATCGACGTGGCGAGCGCCGACCTGGGCGCCTCTGCGTCCCGCAAGTTCGACTGCGAGGCGTGGATCCCGACCCAGGGCAAGTACCGCGAGCTGACCTCGACCTCGGACTGCACCGAGTTCCAGTCCCGCCGCCTGTCGATCCGCGTCCGTGAGGGCAAGCAGGTCCGCCCGCTGGCCACGCTCAACGGCACGCTGTGCGCCGTGCCGCGCACGATCGTGGCGATCCTGGAGAACCACCAGCAGGCCGACGGCTCGGTGCGCGTGCCCGAGGTGCTGCGTCCGTACCTGGGCGGCCGGGAGGTCCTGGAGCCGGTGGCCAAGTGACCACCGCCGGTTTCCCGTACCCGCTGATCGCCACCGACCTCGACGGGACGCTGCTGCGTTCCGACGAGTCGGTGTCGCCCCGCACCCGTGACGCACTCGCCGCGGCCACCGCGGCGGGTGCCGCGCACATCGTCGTCACCGGCCGCGCGGTCCCGTGGACCCGGCACATCCTCGACGACCTCGGCTACCAGGGGCTGGCCGTCTGCGGCCAGGGCGCGCAGGTGTACGACGCCGGCGCCCACCGGCTGCTGACGTCGGTGACGCTGGACCGGCAGCTGGCCGGGGTGGCGCTGGCCAAGATCGAGGCGGAGGTAGGGCCGCTGTATCTGGCGGCGAGCCGGGACGGCCTGGACGGCGAGGTGCTGGTGGGTCCCGGCTACGCGGCCCACGGCAACCTGCCCGCGACCCCGTTCACGGACGCGTCCGACCTGTGGACGGCGCCCCTGAACAAGCTGTACATCCAGCACCCGACGCTCTCGGACGACGAGCTGTGCGAGGTGGCCACGCGCACCGCCGGCGGTTTCGTCACCGTCGTCATGGCGGGCGAGGGCATCGTCGAACTCCTGCCCCTGGGCCTGTCCAAGGCGACCGGCCTGTCCCTGGCGGCCCGCCGGCTCAAGATGAAGGCGGCCGACACGATCGCCTTCGGCGACATGCCCAACGACATACCGATGTTCGCCTGGGCCTCCTACGGTGTCGCGATGGCGGACGCCCACGAGGAGCTGAAGGCGGTGGCCGACGAGGTGACGTCCTCGAACGAGGAGGACGGGATCGCGGTCGTGCTGGAGCGGTTGCTGCTCTGAAGCTCGGGCCTGTCGCTCAGTGCCCGGTGGTGCTCGGCGGAGGATGCACGGATCGAACGTGCGCGGGCTTTCCAGCCCGACCATGACGCGCTATTGATCGAACACAGCGCAAGCCAGTGCCTTGCCACTCGGCCAATCCTCCGGGTGGGCGGCCCACGCGAGTGCGATTCGCGTGCTCGAAGCGGCCGCCCCGGGCAGCTCCCCGTACGGGGCGGGCTCTACGGAGGGGTAGCGACTACTCCGGAACCCGCCGCGGGCTGCCCTGAAGGGAGCTGGACGTACTGCCGTGCATGGACATCGTCCGGCTCCTCTCCCGGAACGCGGCGCCGGGCTGATCGCCCGGCAGGGACGACAACCACTCTGCCCGCCGGACGAATTGGGCGCCACCGAATAAATCGGCGGCCGGACCGGCTAGCGCCTGCGCCACCTGCGTCTGCGGGCCTTGCTGAAGAACCAGCCCGCGGGTGGCTCGTCGGAGCGCCAGGGCTGTGGCTCGGGTTCCTCGCGGCGCCAGCGCTCGGCGAGCATCCGGGCGCGGGCGGACGGCTCGGAGGTTCCGGCGGAGCGTATGAAGTCCTCGTCCAGGACGACGCCGTCGAGGTCGTCCCGGGCGTCGTCCCCGGACCCGGACACGTCTCCGGACCCGGACACGGACCCGGACCCGGCCCCGGACGCAGACTGCCTGTGGTCGTCGTACTGAGCCCTCTCGCCCGCCATCCCCGTCCCCTCCCAGCCGTCCAACTCCCGTGCGCTTCCTACATCCTGTTTGCCCAGTGTGCCCTGACAGAGGTGAAGCCCCTGTCAAGGCCGGGGCACGTCACTCCTCGCCGGCGAGGGTCAGCGAGCGCAGCTTCTGACCGGCGTACCAGGTGGCCAGCGCCGTGACGGCCACCAGCAGGACCGTCGCCGTGGTGAGGCCGACGTCCGAGGTCACCAGGTCCCCGCCGGACACCTTCTGGGCCACGGCCAGCGCCCACTGCTGGACGCTCAGCGTGCGCGCGCCCGGCACCAGGGAGCCGAACAGGGCCTCCCAGACCAGCGCGTAGACGAGCCCGAACACCACCGCGTGCCGGGAGACCGTGCCGAGCAGCAGGAACAGGGCCGCGTAGGCGATGGAGGCGACGAGTGCCGCCACCGTGTAGGCCACGGCGACCTGCTGGCCGTTGCCGTTGAGGATGAACCCGGCGATGAGCGTCGGCACCGCGGAGAACACCATCGTCACCGCGATCGCGACGATCAGCTTGGTGAAGATGATCGTCGGCCGTTTGATCGGCTTCGACAGCAGGTACACCACCGAGCCGTCGTCGATCTCCGGTCCGATCGCGCCGGTCCCGGCGATGACGCCGATGATCGGCACCATCGTGGCGAGGGCGAGGCCGCCGAGCAGGTCCGCCGCCGTCTGGTCGTCCGCCCCGGCGAGGAAGCGCACCACCACCGAGATGGCGATGAGCAGCAGCGGCAGGGCGCCGAGAATGAGGGCCCGGCGCCGGCCGAGCAGGGCCCGGTAAGTGAGCCGGGCGACTGTGGGGTCGTACATCAGGGCCTCCTACGCCGCGACGAGGTACGAGAAGACGGACTCGAGGGACTCGTCGGACGGCGAGACCGTGAGCAGCCGGATGCCGTGGTCCCTGGCCACCCGCGGCAGCAGAGCCGTGAAGCGGCCGAAGTCGACGGCCTGGATGCGCAGCGCGCCCTCGGCGAGGTCGACCTCGATGCCGGACGTCGACGGGTCGGCGATCAGCGCGGCCGCGAGGGCACGGTCGTCGCTGGAACGCACCAGGTAGCGGTGCGGCCGGTCGGTCATCAGGCGTCGGATCTTGCGGAAGTCGCCACTGGCGGCGTGCCGGCCGGCGACGACGACCTCGATGTGCCAGGCGAGTTGTTCGACCTCTTCGAGGATGTGGGACGAGAACAGCACCGTGCGGCCCTCGTCGCCCATGCGCCGCAGCAGGTCCATGAGCTGCATGCGCTGGCGCGGGTCCATGCCGTTGAAGGGCTCGTCCAGCAGGAGCAGGGACGGGTCGTGGACCAGGGCGGAAGCCATCTTCACGCGCTGGCGCATGCCCTTGGAGTACGTCTGGATCTTGCGGTCCTGCGCGTACTCCATCTCGACCGTGGCGAGCGCCTTCTGGGCCGCCTTGGCGCCCAGGCCGTGCAACTCGGCGTTGGCGAGGACGAACTCCTGCCCGGTGAGGAAGTCGTACATCGCCTCCCGCTCGGGGACGACGCCGATGTGCTTGTAGATCTGCTCGTTGCGCCACACCGGCTGGCCGTCGAGGGTGACCGTGCCGGTGGAGGGGGCCAGGAAGCCGCCCATCATGTTGATGAGGGTGGACTTTCCGGCGCCGTTGGGGCCGAGCAGGCCGGTGACGCCGGGGCCGACGGTCATGGTGATGTCGTTGACGGCGACCACGTTGCCGAACCAGCGGGAGACGTGGTCGATGGAGAGCGTGGTCACAGTCCCACCTTCTTGTAGCGGCGCATCAGGAGGCCGTAGCTCGCCGCGATCAGGCCCAGGGCGAGGAGGACGTAGGCGACGCCCTCCGCGTTGCTCGGGCCCACCCCGCCGGGGAAGGCGGAGGTCGCGCCCAGGAACGCGGACTGCACGCCGTCGATGATCGTGATCGGTGAGAACAGCCCGATCCACGGCACCGCGCCGCTGCTGCCCTGTGCGTCGGCGATGGCCTGGAGGGTGGAGACCGCGCCGTAGGTGATGGTCAGCACGGCGATCACGGCCGCGATGCCGAAGCCGCGGCGCGGGGTGAAGGACGCGATGACCAGGCCGATGCCGGCGAACAGCAGTGAGAGCAGTGCCACGGAGACCAGTCCTTGTGCGAATCCCTTGGTCTGGTCGGCGAAGTCGAGCTTGGCCAGCAGCGCGCCCACGTAGAGCACGAGCAGGGGACCGGCGGTGAGGATGAACAGCGCCGAGGCCAGCGCCGCGAACTTGGCGAGGACGTAGTCGGCGGTCTCGATCGGCCGCGAGAAGTACAACGGCACGGTCTTGAAGCGCAGGTCGCGCGAGACGGACTGGGGTGCCTGCGAGGCGACGTACAGGCTGATGACCGCCTGCATGACGATCGCGTAGCGCGTGTAGTCCACGGGCAGGGCGTTGGCCTTGGTGGCGACCGCGACGGCGACCATGATGGCCGCGGGCACGCACATCACCACGAACAGCAGCATCGGCAGCACTTTGGACTTGACCGAGCGGCCGAGGCCGTAGGAGCCGCGCAGGGACTGCGAGTACAGGGAGCGGCGGGCGTAGGCGCGGCCCAGCCGGGGGCCGTCGTAGCTGCGGTAGCCGATGTTGTGGATGCGGGTCTGGTCACCCGGCGCCGGGACGGATGTCCCCGTGGAGTGCTCAACCGCCATGGCCGACCGCCTCCTTCCGCTGCTCGTGCTGGTCGCTTGTCGTGAAGACCTCGGAGATGTGGTGCCGGCGCTGCTCCATGCGCACCAGGCCGAGTCCGAGGTCCGCGATCACGTCCCGGACCAGGTCGTACGTCTCCTCGCCCTGGGCGGTGAGCAGCAGGATGTGGCCGGCGCCCGGCAAGCCGCTGCCGTCCTCGACGCTCACCCCGCGCGCGTGCAGCGCGTCGCGCATCGCGCGGGTGCCGTCCGGGTGCTCGTCGGTGTCGGTGACCTCGATCGCGAGGGTCGTCGTGGTCTGGGTGAAGTCCGTGGTGGAGCTGGAGCGCAGGAGCGTGCCGCCGTCGATGATGACGACGTGGTCGCAGGTGCGTTCCAGTTCGCCCAGCAGGTGCGAGGTGACCAGGACCGAGATGCCGAAGTCGGTGTGGATCCGGCGGATCAGACCGAGCATCTCGTCGCGGCCGACCGGGTCGAGGCCGTTGGTCGGCTCGTCGAGGAAGACCAGCTGCGGGTCGTGGACGAGGGCCTGGGCGAGCTTCACGCGCTGCTTCATGCCGGTCGAGTAGCCGCCGATGGGGCGGTAGCGCTCCTCGTAGAGACCGACGTGCCGCAGGGTGTCGGCGGTGCGCTCGCGTGCGGCGGTGGGCGGCAGGCCGGACATGCGCGCCATGTGGACGACGAACTCGGTGGCCGAGACGTCCGGCGGCAGACAGTCGTGCTCGGGCATGTAGCCGACCCGCTCGCGGATGTCGGCGCCCTTGGTGGCGACGTCGAGGCCGAGCACTTCGGCGCGGCCCTCGGTGGCGGGGGACAGACCCAGCAGGATCTTGATCAGTGTGGACTTGCCGGCTCCATTGGCTCCGACGAGTCCGGTCACACCGGGCCCGACGTCCACGGAGAGCCGGTCAAGCGCGGTCACCCTGGGGAACCGCTTGCTCAGGCTTTCGGTCGCGATCACAGTCACGCTTCGAAGGTAGGGGCCGCGATCGTGGCGGTCGTCACTCCGCAGAGCTGTTCTCGGGTCAACCTGGAGTAGTACGGGCCCTTAGGGGACCTGGTTCTTGAGAGTTACCACGGCCGGGAACATGGGCGGGGCCCCGTCCGGCGGCACTCTATTGACGAACTCTCTAACAACTGCCAGATTCGCCGGATGACGTTGCTCACGGGCGCGCGGGAGCGCTGGGTACGGACCGGCGAGGTCGAGCTGTGCGTGGCGGAGGTGGGTGATCCGCGACAGCCGACGGTCGTCCTCGTGCACGGCTACCCGGACAGCAAAGAGGTGTGGTCCGAGGTCGCCGCGCGTCTCGCCGGGCACTTCCACGTGGTGGCGTACGACGTCCGCGGGCACGGGCGGTCGTCGGCGCCGCGGCCCCTGCGGGGCGGATTCACGCTGGAGAAGCTGACGGACGACTTCCTGGCCGTGGCGGACGCGGTCAGCCCGGACCGGCCGGTGCATCTGGTCGGGCACGACTGGGGCTCGGTGCAGGCCTGGGAGTTCACCACCGTCCGGCGCACCGAGGGCCGCATCGCCTCCTTCACGTCCATGTCCGGGCCGTCCCTGGACCACTTCGGCCACTGGATCAACAGCCGTGTGAAGCGGCCCACCCCGCGCCGGATCGGCCAGCTCCTCGGGCAGGGCGCCAGGTCCTGGTACGTGTACCTGCTGCAGACGCCCGTGCTGCCCGAGCTGGCCTGGCGCGGCCCGCTCGGCAAGCGCTGGCCCCGGGTTCTGGAGCGCGTCGAAAAGGTGCCCCGGGGTGACTACCCGACCTCGTCCCTGCCGTCGGACGCGGCACACGGGGCCTGGTTGTACCGGGACAACGTCCGGCCCCGGCTGCGCAGGCCGCGCACGGACGCGTACGCCCACGCGCCCGTGCAGATCGTGACGCCCCTGGAGGACCGGTTTCTGTCGGAGCGGCTCCACGACGGACTGGAGCAGTGGGTCCCGCAGCTGACCCGCAGGACCGTTCAGGCGGGGCACTGGATCCCGCGCACCCGTCCGGATCAGCTGGCTTCGTGGATCGAGGAGTTCGTGACGTCCGTCGAGAGCGGGCGGTCCCCGGTGGTGGCGAGCGGCAGGCACGCCGAGCGGTTCGGCGGGCAGCTTGTGCTGGTCACGGGGGCGGGCAGCGGCATCGGGCGGGCGACGGCGCTGGCGTTCGCCGGGGCCGGCGCGCGCGTGGTGGCCGTCGACCGGAACGCGGAGGCGGCGGCCCGCACCGCCGAGTCGTCCCGCCTGGCGGGCGCCCCCGAGTCCTGGGCGGAGACGGTCGACGTCTCCGACGAGCAGGCCATGGAGAAACTCGCCGAGAAGGTCACCACCGAGTACGGGGTGGTGGACGTCCTGGTGAACAACGCCGGGATCGGACTGTCCGGTTCCTTCTTCGACACCACGCCGGAGGACTGGAAGAAGGTCCTCGACGTCAACCTGTGGGGTGTGATCCACGGCTGCCGGCTCTTCGGCCGGCGGATGGCCGAGCGCGGGCAGGGCGGCCACATCGTGAACGTGGCGTCGGCGGCGGCGTACCAGCCGTCCCGGGCACTGCCCGCGTACAGCACCTCCAAGGCGGCCGTGCTGATGCTCAGCGAGTGCCTGCGTGCCGAACTCGCCGGGCAGGGGATCGGCGTGACGGCGGTCTGCCCCGGCTTCGTCAACACCGCCATCACGTCCACGGCGCACTTCGCCGGGGTCGACGCCGGAGAGGAGAAGCGGCTCCAGCAGCGAGCCGCCCGTCTGTACGGGCTGCGGAACTATCCGCCGGAGAAGGTCGCCGCCGCGATCGTGCGGGCGGTGGTACGCAATGACGCGGTGGTCCCGGTCACGCCGGAGGCGCGGGGTGCCCGCTGGCTGTCGCGGTTCGCACCTGGGGCACTGCGGCGGATCGCGCGGGTGAAGCCGCCGATGTGACCCCAAGAGGCGTGATGCGAAGGCCAGTTGTCCACAGAATCGGGAATTCCGCTGTGGATAACACCACTTGGCTGTGGATCAAACCTCCCGGGGGAAACTCAATCGCGTGATTCAGGTCTCTCCGGCCATGTGAGCGCGAACGGCGTATGGCTGACCCAGGCTGTACCGGCGCGGTATCTGCGCCTTCCCGGTCCTCCCTGACGCGCTGTGCGGGACGAGCCGCTCACGGTGACTGTTTCACGTGAAACACAGGGCACCCGCAGCACTCCCTTAGGCTCGATGCCATGAGTCTGCGTCTGAGCACCGTGATCCTCCCCTACCGCCGCTGGCAGGAAGGCGGCAGTACGTCCTGGACACGCGCCGAGCAGCTCGGCTTCCACACCGCGTACACCTACGACCACCTGTCCTGGCGCAGCTTCCGGGACGGCCCCTGGTTCGGCGCCGTGCCGACCCTCACCGCAGCCGCGACCGTCACCGACCGGCTGCGGCTGGGCACCCTGGTGACCTCGCCGAACTTCCGGCACCCGGTGACCCTCGCCAAGGAGCTGATCTCCCTCGACGACATCTCCGGGGGGCGGGTGACGCTCGGCATAGGGGCGGGCGGTTCCGGCTTCGACGCCACCGCGCTCGGCCAGGAGCCGTGGACCCCGCGCGAGCGTGCCGATCGTTTCGCCGAGTTCGTCCCGCTGCTCGACCGGCTGCTCAGCGAGGACGCGGTGTCGTACGAGGGCGACTTCTACTCGGCCCACGAGGCACGGAACATCCCCGGGTGTGTGCAGCGCCCCAGGCTGCCGTTCGCGGTGGCCGCGACCGGCCCGCGCGGGATGCGGCTCGCCGCCCGGTACGGGCAGGCGTGGGTGACCACCGGCGACCCCAAGCTGTACGAGAACGGCACTCCTGAACAGTCGATTCAGGCCATTCGCGGGCAGGCGGAGAAGCTCGCCGACATCTGTGCCGAGATCGGCCGGGACATGACCGACCTCGACAGGGTCCTGCTCACCGGGTTCACCCCGGACCGCGGCGGCCCGCTCCAGTCCCTGGACGCCTTCGTCGACTTCGCCGGCCGGCACAGGGAACTGGGCTTCACGGAGATCGTGATCCACTGGCCCATCCCCGACTCGCCCTTCGCGGTGGACGAGAAGGCGTTCGAGCAGATCGCCATGGAGGCGCCGGCGCAGTTGCGGTGATGTCTCCGAGACGTTCCTGGTGAGAGCGGTATCCACTCACCTGTGCGGACTCCCGCACGCCCGTGCAGGCATATGCGGGACAATGGCCGGGTGACCTCAGCGACCCGACAGCCCGAGACCGCGGCCGACACCCTCCCTCCGCGGCTGATCGCCACCGACCTCGACGGCACCCTGCTGCGCGACGACAAGTCGGTGTCCCCGCGCACGGTGGCCGCGCTGGCCGCCGCAGAAGAGGCGGGTATCGAGGTCTTCTTCGTCACGGGCCGCCCGGCCCGGTGGATGGACGTCGTGAGCGACCACGTGCACGGCCACGGCCTGGCGATCTGCGGCAACGGCGCCGCCGTGGTCGACCTGCACGGCGGTCCCGGCTCCCACCGGTTCGTGAAGGTACGGGAGCTGGAGCGGGCGAACGCGCTCGACGCCGTACGCCTGCTGCGTGATGCGGCTCCGGGCACGGTGTACGCGGTGGAGCAGACGTACGGCTTCTACCAGGAGCCGGCCTACCCGAAGCTGCACATGGAGATCCCCGACAGTCTCGCCCCGGCGGAGGAACTGCTGTCGCCGGATCACCGCGCGGCCGTGGAGCCGGTGCTGAAGATCCTGGCCTACCACCCCGAGATGGATCCCGACGCCTTCCTGACTCTGGCCCGGCTGGCCATCGGCGACCGCGCCAACGTGACCCGCTCCAGCCCCAGCGCCCTGCTCGAGATCAGCGGTCCCGGTGTGTCCAAGGCCAGCACACTCGCCCTGTGCTGCGCCGAGCGCGGCATCTCGCACGAGCAGGTCGTCGCCTTCGGTGACATGCCGAACGACGTCGAGATGCTGACCTGGGCCGGCCGGTCCTACGCGATGGGCAACGCCCACCCGGACGTGATCGCCGCGGCCTCGGGACGGACGGTCGCGAACAACGACGACGGGGTGGCGGTCGTGATCGAGCAGCTGCTCACCGAACTGCCGTAGCTGTCGCGGCGTCTACGGCCTGCGGCTCGGCTGCGGCTGGCTTTGGCTTGGCTGTGGTTTGGCTGTGTGCGGCTCTCGCCAGGGTCAGAGCGACACCCCTCGTGCCGCCAGCCATGACACCGGATTCACGGACGAGCCCATCTCCGGCGTGACCCTGGTCTCGAAGTGCAGGTGCGGTCCGGTGGAGTTGCCCGTACTGCCCGACTGGCCGATCCACTGGCCGGGGCTGACGTGCTCCCCCTGGTCGACCGCGACGGACGCGAGATGGGCGTACTGCGTGTAGTAGCCGCCCGCGTGCCTGAGCACGATCTCGATGCCGAACGGCCCCCCGCAGGACACCTTCTCCACCCGGGCCTCGCCCACGGCCCGCACCGGCGTGCCGATCGGCACCGCGAAGTCCTGCCCGGTGTGCCTGCTGGACCACCGCGCACCGCCGCTGCCGTAGGACGCGGACAGCTCGTACGTCTCCACGGGCGCGACCCACGCGCTCGTGAAGGCCGTCTCCGGCTGGTCGAGCCGCACGGCCCCACGGCACGCCCCGGCGGCGGCCGAGGCGTCCGCCTGCCCCTGGAGCTGCGAGCGTGCCGTTTCCAGCTTCTGCTCGATGTCGGCCTTGAGGCCGGCGAGTTGCGCGTTCCGCTTCTCCAGCGCCTGCCAGTGGGCCGCGGCCTTGGCCTCGTCCGCGGCGAGCCGTGCCTCGGCCCGGCGGCTCTTGGAGATCGCGTTGTTCAAAGCGAGATTCGCCTGCGAGAAGGCGTGCTGACCTCGCATCAGATCATCGGGGCCGTCGGCGAGGATCATCTGCGCGGCCACCGGCAGTCCTCCGCTGGAGCGGTACTGGGCGCGGGCGATCCTGCCGAGGTCCTCGTGCAGGGCCGCGATGTGCCGCCGCTGACCGTCCAGGAGTTCCTCGGCCCGCTGGGCTCTGGCCCGTTGCTCCTCGGCCTCCGCGCGCCCGGCCTCGTACTGCTGCGTCGCCACCGCGGCCTCCTCGTACAGCCGCGCCACCTCTGCGCTGAGGCCCGAGTCCCCGCCGGTTCCGCTCCCGGGTTCCTTGTGCGCCGCCGTCGGCCGGGCCGCGAGGACCGCCAGGGCGCACAAGAGAACCGGAACAAGCAACCGACGGCGGCGATATGAGCGCATGTCAGTGATCGTCGCCCAGGCCGGTGGGCCCGGCCCTGTTCATGTCGTACGGCTGGGGGACCGGTTGCCCCGAACGGCTCAGTGCGGCGCCGGTTGTGGCCCCGCTAAGGCACGGCCACCAACGACTCCGACGCCGCCTCCCGCTCCGCCATCTCCCGCAACGGTCCGTCCTCGGCCACCAGCTCCGCGTACGCCCCGCGCTGCACGACACGTCCCTGGTCCAGCACGATCACCTCGTCCACCGCCTCCAGACCCGCCAGCCGGTGCGTGATGAGCAGCGTCGTACGGCCCTCGGTGGCGGCGAGCAGGTCGGCGGTGAGCGCGTCCGCGGTCGGCAGGTCCAGGTGTTCGGCGGGCTCGTCGAGCACCAGGACGGGGAAGTCGGCGAGCAGCGCCCGGGCCAGCGCCAGCCGCTGTCGCTGCCCTCCCGACAGCCGCGCCCCGTGCTCGCCGACCAGAGTGTCGAGCCCGTCGGGCAGGCCGCCGGCCCAGTCCAGCAGCCGGGCCCGGCCGAGCGCGGCACGCAGTTCGTCCTCGGTGGCGTCCTTCTTGGCGAGCAGCAGGTTCTCGCGCAGCGAGCTGTCGAAGAGGTGCGCGTCCTGCGCGCACAGCCCGACGAGCTCTCGTACGTCGTCGCCATGCAGCGCATACGCGTCCACGCCCGCCAGCGTGTAGGAACCCGCGTCCGCGTCGAGGAAGCGCAGCAGCACCTGCGCCAGCGTCGTCTTGCCGGAGCCGGAGGGACCGACCACGGCGACCCGGCGGCCCTCCTCAAGGGTCAGATCCAGCCCGGCGAGCGCGTCCCGGTCCTGCCCCGCGTGCCGCGCGGCCAGCCCCTTGACGGCGACCGGGAACGGCGACGCGGGCACCTGCCGAGGGTGCTCGGGCTCCGCCACGGGCTCCGGGGCGTCCAGCACCTCGTACACCCGCTCGGCGCTCCGGCGTACCCGCTGCCGGTACTGCACGGCGAGCGGCAGCCCGAGCACGGCCTCGAAGGCGGCCAACGGGGTGAGGACGACGACGGCCATGGTCACGCCGTCCAGCCGCCCGGCCGCGACCGCCTGCGCGCCGACCAAGGCGGCGGCTGTGACGGTCAGGCCGGAGATCAGCGCGGTGAGCCCGTCGCCGAGTGCCGTGGCGGTGGCGGCGCGCGAGGCGATCCGGGTGAGCACCCCGTCGGCCTCGCGTGCCTGGGTGGTCCGTGCGGGGAGGGCACCGGCGACGGTCAGCTCCGCGGTTCCGGTGAGCAGATCGGCCACCCGTGTCGCGAGCACCCCGCGGGCGGGCGCGAGCCGGCGCTCGGCCCGCCGCGCGACGGCACCCGTGACGAGTGGCACGCCCGCTCCCGCCGCCAGCAGCCCGGCCGCGAGCACGGCCCCGGCCTCGGGCAGCAGCCACGCCGTGAACCCGACGGACGCGGCCGACACGACGACGGCCGCACCGGCCGGCAGCAGCCACCGCAGCCAGTAGTCCTGCAACGCGTCCACGTCCGCGACCAGCCGGGACAGCAGATCGCCCCGGCGGGTGCGGCGCAGCCCGGCGGGCGCCAGCCGTTCCAGCCTGCGGAACACCGCGACCCGGGTGTCCGCCAGCATGCGCAGCACGGCGTCGTGCGAGACCAGCCGCTCGGCGTACCGGAACACGGCCCGCCCGATCCCGAAGGCCCGCGTCGCCGTCACGGCCACCATCAGATACAGCACGGGCGGCTGCTGCGAGGCCCGCGAGATCAGCCACCCGGAGGTGGCCATGAGCCCTACGGCACTCCCGAGCGCGAGACTCCCGAGCAGCAGCGCGAGTCCCAGCCGCCCGCGCCGGGCACCGGACATGGCGCGAACGCGCGCGAGGACCCCGCCCGGAGCGGGCCGGCCGCCAGGCTCGGCCGGAGAGGCCGCAGCGGGCAACTCGGCCTCAGCGAGAACCGTTCCGGGATCCCGGACCACGGCGGATGCGACAGGCACCGCGGAGGACGCGACAGGAACCGGGGAAGACGCGACGTGAACCGGGGAAGACGCGACAGGCACCGGAGCGGTCTCGGGCTCCGCCAGCCGCACCACCCGGTCGGCCACGCCCAGCAGCGCCGGCCGGTGCACCACCAGCAGTACCGTCCGCCCGGCCGCCAGCCGCCGTACCGCCGTCACGACCTCGGCCTCGGTGGCCCCGTCCAGCGCGGCCGTCGGCTCGTCGAGCAGCAGCACGGGCCGGTCCGCGAGGAACGCCCGGGCCAGCGCGAGCCGCTGCCGCTGCCCGGCGGACAGCCCGGCCCCGTCCTCGCCGAGCACGGTGTCCACACCGTCGGGCAGCGCGTCCACGAACTCCAGCGCCCCGGCGTCCCGCAGCGCCCGCCGTACGGCGTCGTCGTCGGCCTCGGGCCGCGCCAGCCGTACGTTCTCGGCGATCGTCCCGGCGTACAGATGCGGCCGCTGCGGCACCCACGCGATCCGGGAGCGCCACTGCTCCAGGTCCACGTCGGTGAGGTCGACTCCCCCGACCCGCACCCGCCCCT
>NZ_NGFN01000630.1 GCF_002148965.1 Streptomyces swartbergensis
CTCCAGCCCGCCCGAGGCGCCGGAGCCCCCACAGGCCGAGCGGCCGCGCCCGACGAACACGCCGACCCTCGACAAGTACGGCCGTGACCTCACCGAACTGGCCCGGCAGGGCCGTATCGACCCGGTGATCGGCCGGGACCAGGAGATCGAGCAAACCGTCGAGGTCCTCTCCCGGCGCGGCAAGAACAACCCGGTGCTGATCGGTGACGCGGGCGTCGGCAAGACGGCCATCGTGGAAGGGCTGGCGCAGCGCATCTCCGAGGCGGACGTGCCCGACGTGCTGACCGGGCGCCGTGTGGTCGCCCTGGACCTGACGGGCGTGGTCGCGGGCACCCGCTACCGGGGTGACTTCGAGGAGCGGATGAACAACATCGTCGGCGAGATCCGCGCCCACTCCGACCAGTTGATCATCTTCATCGACGAGCTGCACACGGTCGTGGGAGCCGGTGCCGGTGGCGGCGACGGCAGCTCCATGGACGCCGGGAACATCCTCAAGCCGGCCCTCGCCCGCGGCGAACTGCACATCGTGGGCGCCACCACGCTGGAGGAGTACCGCCGGATCGAGAAGGACGCGGCGCTGGCCCGCCGCTTCCAGCCGATCATGGTGCCGGAACCGACCGCCGCGGACGCGATCGAGATCCTGCGCGGCCTCCAGGACCGCTACGAGGCCCACCACCAGGTCCGCTACACCGACGAGGCGCTGGTCGCCGCCGTGGAGCTGTCCGACCGCTACCTCACCGACCGGCGGCTGCCGGACAAGGCGATCGACCTGATCGACCAGGCCGGTGCCCGGGTCCGGCTGCGCGCCCGTACCAAGGGCACCGACGTACGGGCCATGGAGCGGGAGCTGGAGCAGCTGACCCGGGACAAGGACCAGGCGGTCGCGGACGAGCAGTACGAGCAGGCCACCCAGTTGCGCGACCGGATCATGGACCTGAAGCAGCGGATCACCCAGGCGGGCGGTGACCACGAGATCGACGAGGGCCAGGACCTGGTGGTGGAGGCCGAGGCGATCGCCGAGGTGGTGTCCCGGCAGACCGGCATCCCGGTCAGCAGTCTCACCCAGGAGGAGAAGGACCGGCTGCTGCGCCTGGAGGAGCATCTGCACGAGCGGGTGGTCGGCCAGGACGAGGCCGTGCGGGTCGTCTCGGACGCGGTGCTGCGCTCCCGCGCCGGGCTCGCCAGCCCCGACCGGCCGATCGGCAGCTTCCTGTTCCTCGGCCCGACCGGCGTCGGCAAGACCGAGCTGGCCCGGGCGCTCGCCGAGGCCCTGTTCGGCAGCGAGGACCGCATGGTCCGCCTCGACATGAGCGAGTACCAGGAGCGGCACACCGTCAGCCGCCTGGTCGGCGCCCCGCCCGGCTACGTCGGCCACGAGGAGGCCGGCCAGCTCACCGAGGTCGTCCGCCGGCACCCGTACTCGCTGCTCCTGCTGGACGAGGTGGAGAAGGCCCATCCGGACGTCTTCAACATCCTGCTCCAGGTCCTCGACGACGGCCGCCTCACCGACTCCCAGGGCCGCACGGTCGACTTCACCAACACCGTCATCGTGATGACCAGCAACCTCGGCTCCGAGGCGATCACCCGCCGCGGCGCCTCCGTGGGCTTCGCGTCGGGCGGCGCGGACGCGGATGAGGAGGCCCGGCGCGAACAGATCCTGCGCCCCCTGCGCGAGCACTTCCGCCCCGAGTTCCTCAACCGCATCGACGAGATCGTCGTCTTCCGCCAGCTCAGCACGGAACAACTGCGCCGGATCACCGACCTCCTGCTGGACCGCACCAGGTCCCTCGTGCAGAGCAAGGGCATCTCGGTGACCTTCACCGACCGAGCGGTGGAATGGCTGGCCGAACACGGCTACCAGCCGGAGTACGGCGCCCGCCCGTTGCGCCGCACGATCCAGCGCGAGGTGGACAACGAGCTGTCACGGCTGCTGCTGGACGGCCGAGTGCCGGAGGGCGGCCAGGTGACGGTGGACGTCGAGGACGGCCACTTGGCGTTTCAAACGCAGAGTTCGGCAACGCCCTGATAGGGGCGCGGGGCTGTGCCGATGTGCGGCTGCGCCGCGTGAGCGCGACCAGCCCCCACGCACCGTCAGACGGCACTCAACGCACAGGCCGCACCACCATCGCCGACCCCCCACCC
>NZ_NGFN01000631.1 GCF_002148965.1 Streptomyces swartbergensis
CACCAGCTGCCGCCGGTGAGCCGGCACCTCGGGCCCACGGCCGGTGCTTCGACGGCTTTGGCGATGAGACCTCGTTACGGGTGGTACAGCCGTCGGCCGGGTCGTCGCCGGAGTTCCAGTGCTTGAACGCCTCGCGGGTGTAGCCGTCGCGGGACTCAGTGGCCAATGGCAGGCTTGTGACGGCTTCGGCGAGCGGAACGGTTTCCGCGGCGTGAGCGGGCGTGCCGGTAGTGAGGGACAGGATGGTGAGGAGCGCGGCGGGCAGGCCGCGCAGCAGAGCGGTACGCATGTACCTGTTGGTAGCGGCCCGCCTGGGGCGCACGGGCCGGAGACAGCGGTTGCGCCCCTCGTGTGAGTGCAATGGTCGTACCGGAGAAACGACACAGCTCGGCTCGGTCGCCACTCCCGCGGCGAGAACGTCCCGCAGCCCCGGATGGCGCGTTCGTCGGCGGCCTTGAGCGCGGTGCGGGCCTGTGGTTGAGAGCGTAGGCGCGGGCGACGACCGCGGCCGCGAGCGTCGCGTTGGCGGTTGGCCGGTGCCCGTCCTGCCCACTGGTCTTGCGTGGAGACAGCCGGCAGGCGGAAAACGCTCAGCTTTGAGCGACTTCGGATCGTATATGCGCAAGCGCTGAACGTAAGATTTTTTGCCAGTGTGCCTGCACGTTTCCTGCTTCCCAAACGCTCTATTGCTGGAGGCGCCTGCCTCCAGCGCCGAAGGGGGAGGCGGCGTTTCCCAGACGACTTCCAACGGGGAGGGCACGTGCACGACGCTGTTACAGCGTTGCTGCTGACCGCGCTGGCCATCCGGGTTTTCGGCCCTGACGCACTGCGACTGTCCAGGCGGATACTGACGGCTGGCGTCCGTGTGGGAATTACCGGCATGCGCCCATCGGTACGTGACGAGCAGCGCGCCATCCCGGGTGAGCTGACCGGGGGGCCCGGTGAGTGAGGGCGGGCCGGAGGAGTCCGGCGGCGCAGTGGGCGTCCCGAGCCGACGCCGGAAGACCGTGCCGATGGCGCAGTGGCCTGACGCCACCCGAGTCTCATACTGGGCGTTTCATGCCGATAGGCGACAGAGTTATATGAGTTTCGCTTATCTGCAGCTGGGGTCCGATGCGGATACCGAGGAGGCAGTGGACGCCACCTTCGACTCGGTAATGGGCAAATGGCATCAGATGCTGGAAATGGAACATCTTGAGGCATACGCGTGGGCCATTCTGAAGAACCGCATCAAGGACCAGCAGCGCAAGAGGCAGCGGCGGCCGGAGCCTATGGACATCGCCGCGTTCGAGGCAGCACTACGAGATGCCTCAGACGATCCCTTTGACGGTCTCGTGGACGCCATCACGCTGTACTCCGCGACGCGAAGGCTGAGCGAGCGGCAGCGCGACCTGATCGTGCTCTGCTACGGGCTGGGGTACACCTCGGTGGAGGCCGCAGCTCTTTTGGGCCTTGAGGAAGCCACCGTCCGCTCGCACCTGTGCCAGGCCCGTCGGCGCCTGGCTCGTCTGCTCCAGGCCGATTACTCCAACCGCGCCGACGAGGGGGAGAAGACGACATGAGCCACCCTGCCACGCCCACTTCGAGGCGCACCCTCGAGCAGTGGCTGGCCCGAGCTCGGACGAAGGACCGATACGACGCCTACGACCTGAACGCAGCGAAGGCGCGACTGATGCGTCGGCGCGATCTCCGGAACGGGCGCGCCTGCCCCTTTCACGGCGGCGAGAGCCGAAACGGTGCGGAGGCCACTGCGTTCATGACGGATCCGCCAGCCTGGACCCTTCCTGAGGAGAGTACGGCAGACATCGACCGCGCCTTGGGAGACCTGCAGGCCGTCAGCCTGCTCCTGTTGCTGTCGCCGACGGCAGACCGCGACCTCGCGGACTTCATCGACGACCACTTCGCCCACGAGGCCGGCGCCCGAACCTTCGGCTGCCTGCTGCACCTGTGCGGCGACGTCGATGGGGCACGGTTTTGGTGGCAGTTCGCCGCCGGGGCCGGGGATGACGCCGCCAAGTACTGCCTCTTCCTCGACCACGCTCAGTGCGGCGAGTTCCACGACGCCGAGCACTGGGGCCGCGAGCTAGCTCTTCACCGCTTCGCTCCGGATGAATTTCTAGGCGCCCGGAGCGCAGCGCCCG
>NZ_NGFN01000632.1 GCF_002148965.1 Streptomyces swartbergensis
CCGCAGGCGGACCCGCCCCCGGCGTACGACGCGTACCCCGATCCGGCGGCAGCTCACGTGTGTCGCCCATGCCGCGCGTGGCGTCCTGGGGGTCGTACACGTCCTCCCATCCGTGCGCCGCCGCCGGATCGGGGTACGCGTCGTACGCCGGGGGCGGGTCCGCCTGCGGCACGTACACGTTCGGCGGGCCCTGGGGCTCGCCGCTCGTCGCTCGGTCGGCGTACTCGGATGGCCTGAACATGGCGGCGAATTCTAGACATCAACGGTGCTGGTGGGACAGCGGGCGGCGATATCCGCCCAAACCGACGCGTCTCACGTGGCGGAAAACACGGCCCGTGACGCAATACCGGGCCGTAAGCTCCCAGACATGCAGGTGATCCAGTCGACCAAGCTCGCCAACGTCTGTTACGAGATCCGGGGCCCGGTGCTCGAGGAGGCGATGCGGCTGGAAGCCGCCGGTCACCGCATCCTCAAGCTGAACACCGGCAACCCGGCCGCGTTCGGCTTCGAGTGTCCGCCCGAGATCCTGGAGGACGTCCTCCGGAACGTGTCCTCGGCGCATGGATACGGAGACGCCAAGGGGTTGCTGGCCGCGCGCCGCGCGGTGGTGATGCACAACCAGACCCTCGGCATCGAGACGGACGTCGAGCACGTCTTCATCGGCAACGGCGTCTCCGAGCTGATCGTGATGGCGATGCAGGGCCTCCTGGACGACGGGGACGAGGTCCTCGTGCCCGCCCCGGACTATCCGCTGTGGACCGCCGCCGTCTCCCTGTCCGGCGGCACCGCCGTGCACTACCGGTGCGACGAGCAGTCCGACTGGATGCCGGACCTGGCCGACGTCGAGCGCAAGGTCACCGACCGCACCAAGGCGATCGTGATCATCAACCCCAACAACCCGACCGGCGCCGTCTACGACGAGGCGATGGTCAAGGGGCTCACCGACATCGCCCGCCGCCACAACCTGCTGGTCTGCTCGGACGAGATCTACGACAAGATCCTCTACGACGGCGCCACGCACACCCCGACCGCCGCCGTCGCCCCCGACCTGCTGACCCTCACCTTCAACGGCATGTCGAAGGCGTACCGGGTGGCCGGCTACCGCGTCGGCTGGATGTCGATCTCCGGGCCCCGCGCGCACGCCGACTCCTACATCGAGGGCCTGACCATCCTGGCGAACATGCGGCTGTGCGCGAACATGCCGGGACAGCACGGCGTCGTCGCGGCACTCAGCGGACGCCAGACGATCAACGACCTGGTGCTGCCTGGCGGCCGGCTGCGCGAGCAGCGGGACGTCGCCTACGAGCTGCTGACCCAGATCCCGGGCGTGACCTGCGTGAAGCCGAAGGGGGCGCTGTATCTCTTCCCGCGCCTCGACCCCAAGGTCTTCAAGATCAAGGACGACCGGCGGATGGTCCTGGACCTGCTCCGGCGCGAGAAGATCATGGTCGTCCAGGGCACCGGCTTCAACTGGCCGGAGCCGGACCACTTCCGGGTGGTGACCCTGCCGACCGTCGGGGACCTGCGGGACGCGGTGGGCCGGATCGGGCATTTCCTGGACGGCTACAGCCAGGCCTGACGGGGCACCTCGCTCACGGTACGTGCGCAGTCAGTCCGGTTTTGTGAACAACTCAACTTTAGACGAAATCTAAGCTAGGATGGCTTCCTGTAAGCACTCAGGAGGCCCTCCCATGTACGAACCGATCCGTGCCAAGTCGGTCCACAGCACGGTGGACGGCCCCAACCCCGACTTTCCCCACCGTTCCCGCGAGGAAGAGCTGGACATCCAGCTCGCCGGCCATCTCGCCGCCCTGCTCGCCGTCACGGACGAGCTGCGTGCGACGGAGTCCTCGGCCGACCTGGACACCGCGGCGGAGCGGCTCGCGGAGCAGGTGGGCCGACTGCGCGGAGGGCGCGCACCGGTCCGCGCGCCGATGAGCGGCACCCGCCGCGAGCGCAGCGCGACAGCCCTCCACCGGCGGGCACACGCCCTGGCCGGCCGCGCACTGGTCGTCGCCGCCTCCCGCGCCGACACGGCGAGCGCCATCCTGGCCGCCGAGCGGATGGACGCGCACGCCGCGGCCCTGGAGC
>NZ_NGFN01000633.1 GCF_002148965.1 Streptomyces swartbergensis
CCCCGGGGCACTACGCCAGCCCCGGCCCCCGCACCGGAATGCTCGTGAACGTGGGCGCCGGCGCCGGGTCCTGGAAGAAGTCGTTGCCCTTGTCGTCGACCACGATGAACGCCGGGAAGTCCTCCACCTCGATCTTCCAGACGGCCTCCATACCGAGCTCCTCGTACTCGACGACCTCGACCTTCTTGATGCAGTCCTGGGCGAGACGGGCCGCCGGCCCGCCGATGGAGCCCAGGTAGAAGCCGCCGTGCGCCGCGCACGCGTCCGTGACCTGCTTGCTGCGGTTGCCCTTCGCCAGCATCACCTTGGACCCGCCCGCCGCCTGGAACTGCTCGACGTAGGAGTCCATACGGCCTGCCGTCGTCGGACCGAACGAACCGGACGCGTACCCCTCGGGCGTCTTGGCCGGACCCGCGTAGTACACCGGGTGGTCCTTCAGGTACTGCGGCATCTCCTCACCCGCGTCCAGCCGCTCCTTGATCTTGGCGTGCGCGATGTCGCGGGCCACGACCAGCGGACCGGTCAGCGACAGGCGGGTCTTCACGGGGTACTTCGTCAGCTCCGCCAGGATCGTCTCCATCGGCTGGTTCAGGTCGATCCTGACGACGTCGCCGTCGGACTCCAGCTGCTCGTCCGTCGTCTCCGGCAGGAACCGCGCCGGGTCCGTCTCCAGCTGCTCCAGGAAGATACCCTCGGCCGTGATCTTCGCGACGGCCTGACGGTCGGCGGAGCAGGACACCGCGATGGCGACCGGGCAGGACGCCCCGTGCCGCGGCAGCCGCACCACGCGCACGTCGTGGCAGAAGTACTTCCCGCCGAACTGCGCCCCGATCCCGATCTTCTGCGTCAGCTCGAAGACCTGCTGCTCCAGCTCCTTGTCCCGGAAGCCGTGCCCGAGCTCCGACCCCTCCGCCGGGATCTCGTCCAGGTAGTGCGCGGACGCGTACTTCGCGGTCTTGAGCGCGTACTCGGCGCTCGTACCGCCGACCACGATCGCCAGGTGGTACGGCGGGCAGGCCGCCGTACCCAGCGAACGGATCTTCTCCTCCAGGAACTTCATCATGGAGGACTCGTTCAGGACGGCCTTCGTCTCCTGGTACAGGAACGACTTGTTGGCCGAGCCCCCGCCCTTCGCCATGAACAGGAACTTGTAGGCGCCGCCGTCGGTCGCGTACAGCTCGATCTGCGCGGGGAGGTTGGAGCCGGTGTTCTTCTCCTCCCACATGGTGAGCGGAGCCATCTGCGAGTAGCGCAGGTTGAGGTTCTGGTAGGCGTCGTAGATGCCGCGGGACAGGGCTTCCTCGTCGCGGCCTTCCGTCAGCACGTTCTGACCGCGCTTGCCCATCACGATCGCCGTGCCCGTGTCCTGGCACATCGGCAGCACGCCCGCCGCCGCGATGTTCGCGTTCTTCAGCAGGTCCAGCGCCACGAACTTGTCGTTGCCGGACGCCTCGGGGTCGTCGATGATGCGGCGCAGCTGCGCGAGGTGGGCCGGGCGCAGGTAGTGCTGGATGTCGTGGATGGCCTCCTCGGCGAGCTTGCGCAGCGCCTCCGGCTCCACCTTGAGGAAGGTCCGCCCGTCCGGCCCCTCGACCGTGGAGACACCCTCGGAGGTCACCAGCCGGTACGGCGTGGTGTCCTCTCCCTGGGGGAGTAGATCGGTGTACGCGAACTCAGGCATCTCAGCCCATTCCTCACTCGACAGACGGCGGCCCGCCTCCTTTGGCGAGCGCCCACCAGCGTAGAACCTGCCTCCGACAGCGAGCCTGTGAGGTAAGGCTCAGTTCGTCACACTCGGCCGCGACACAGGGGCACGGCGGGGGGTGTCGCGATCTATCGTGTTTCGGTACGCTGCTGCCGTGGACCTTCAGAAGCAGACCGCGCCCGCCGTCTCCGAGCTCCGCGCCTCCGACGCCGAGCGCGACCGCATCGCCGACATCCTGCACGACGCCCTCGTCGAGGGCCGTCTCACCGCGGACGAGCACGCCGAGCGCGTCGAGGGGGTGCTGCGCGCCAAGACGGTCGGCGAACTGGACGTCTTCATACGGGACCTGCCCGCCGCCCACCGTCAG
>NZ_NGFN01000634.1 GCF_002148965.1 Streptomyces swartbergensis
CCCCCGAGAACCACCCCCGGCTCACCGCGCTCAGCGCGAGCAGCAGCCCCGTGTCCTCCGACGCGGGCAGCGCCATCCAGCCGCCGAGGGCGAGCAGCAGCTCCCGCCGTACGAACAGCGAAGCCGGATGGACGGGTGCGAGGAAGCCGTTGGCCTTCCAGTGCTCGAACACGGCCCCGCGCTCGATCGGCCCGTGGTCGGGATCGCCCGGGAAACCGACGGTCGACCCGTCGGGCATCAGGTCCAGCACCCGCGATGTCGCCCACCCGAGACTGCGGTCGGCCTCCAGCGCCGCCAGATCCCGCGCGAGCGTGCCCGGCGGCAACTGGTCGTCGGCGTCCAGGACCTTCACGTACGCACCCTCGGCATGCGCCAGCGCGACGGTCCGGGCCACACCGGGCCCCCCGGCCCGGCCCTGCCGGAACGTCACCCGCTCGTCGTCGGGCACGTACGGCCGTACGTCCGCGCCCTCCCCGTCCTCCTGGATCACCCAGTGCCACTCCCAGCCCTCCGGCAGCCCCTGCTCGCACAGGGACTCGTGGGCCTCCGGCAGAAACCGGGCCGACGGGCCGTGCACAGCGGTGACGACGACGATGCGCCGGCTCACGCCCGCACTCACCACCTTTCGTTCCCCCTCACGCACACACGAAAGGGGCCGCCGAGCACGCTCGACAGCCCCTGACACGTTCGGTACTTCAGCTGCGCGGAGGCGGTGGGATTTGAACCCACGGTGACATCGCTGCCACGACGGTTTTCAAGACCGTTCCCTTCGGCCGCTCGGGCACGCCTCCCCGCGCCGGCCGTGATCGGCGGCGCGGGGACAAGGGTAACGGGTCCGTGCGGGCAGGTGCGGGTCAGTTGTCGCCGATGCGGGAGCCCAGGGTGAGTTCGACGGTGTGCTCCTTGCCGCCGCGCTCGTAGGTGATCGTGACCTTGTCGCCGGGCTTGTGGGTCCAGATCTCGCCGATCAGGGTGGGGCCGGAATCGATCACCCGGTCGTCGAGCTTGGTGATGACGTCGCCGGACTTGAGGCCGGCCTTGGCGGCCGGGCCGCCCGGCTCGACCGGTGTCGCGCCCTGGTCGGTGATCTGCGCACCGTCGGAGCTGTCGTCGAGCGAGACGGACGCGCCGATCTTCGCGTACACCGGCTTGCCGGTCTTGATCAGCTCCTGGGCGACGTACTCGGCCTGGTTGATCGGGATGGCGAAGCCCAGGCCGATCGAGCCGGACTGGCCGGTGCCGAAGCCGCCGTTGCCGGTGGACTGGATCGCGGAGTTGATGCCGATGACGTTGCCCTGCGCGTCCAGCAGCGGGCCGCCGGAGTTGCCCGGGTTGATCGAGGCGTCGGTCTGGAGGGCGCTCATGTACGACGCCTGGCTGCCGGTGCCGTCGCTGGAGGCGACCGGGCGGTTCTTGGCGCTGATGATGCCCGTCGTCACCGTGTCGGACAGGCCGAAGGGGGCGCCGATCGCGATGGTCGCGTCACCGACGGCCACCTTGTCCGAGTCGCCGAGGGTGAGCGGCTTCAGGTCGTTCGGGGCGTCCTTGAGCTTGATGACCGCCACGTCGTAGCCCTGCGCGTGCCCGACCACCTCGGCGTCGTACTTCTTGCCGCTCGGGAACGTCGCGGTGAGCTTGCCGCCGTCCACCGCTCCGGCCACGACGTGGTTGTTGGTGACGATGTGGCCCTGCTTGTCGAAGACGAACCCCGTGCCGGTGCCGCCCTCGCCGCTGTTGCTCTCGGCCTCGATCGTGACCGTGCTCGGCAGCGCCTTGGCGGCCACGCCCGCGACCGTGCCCGGGTCGCGCTTGACGTCGCCGCCGCTGGTGGAGGCGGAGACCGTCGTCGAGCCGCTGTTCTCGTCGTTGTTCTTCGCCAGCGTGTAGCCGAGACCGCCGCCCAGGCCGCCCGCGGCCAGCGCGGCCGCCAGGATCGCGGCGACCAGACCACCGCGGCCACGGCCGGACTTCGGCGCCGACTGCTGGTACGAGGAACCCCAGCCGCCGCCGGAACCGGAACCGCCGTCACCGTACGACGGGGAGGCCGGCGGCGGGGGCGGCGGCCAGGAGG
>NZ_NGFN01000635.1 GCF_002148965.1 Streptomyces swartbergensis
ATCCCCCGCCCCCGCCCCCGCCGCCTGAACGGAAGCGATAGGCATCCCGCGGCCATCAGGGTTGTCAGGCTCGTCAGGAGGAGGAGAGTCCGCGATGAGAGCTTCGGCAGACAGCGTCCCGTTGGCCTACAAGGGCATGGGATGGCTGCCCGACTGGGCGTTGTACGGCGTCATTCTGCTCGTTTGTGTCTGGATGGTCGTGGTCGCGATCCGGCGCAATCGGTCATAGGCCGGCCTCCCCCTCGCCGCCCGCGGCAACTGCCGTGGGCGGCGAGGACGGCACACCCGCTCATGCCTGGACGATCGGCTCCCTCGTGAACAGCGCGCCCAGTTCCGGCGCGTTCACGCGGCGGTCCGCCAGGCGGAGGGCCTCCCAGACCGTGACCTGGTTGGCGGTGAGGACCGGCTTGCCGAGGTCCTTCTCCAGGGCCGGGATGTGGGCCGCCGTGTGCAGGGCCGTGTCGGGGAGGAGGAGGGCGTCGGCGTCGGGGTGGTCGGAGTGCCGGGCCAGGGCGAGCAGTTCCGCCTCGCCCCAGGTGCCGACCTCGGCGGCCGTGATGATGCCGGAGCTCTTCACCGAGACGACCTCGACGCCGTCCGCCCGCAGGAACTCGGCGAACAGCCGGGCCACGTCGTCCGGGTACGTCGCGCCGATCGCGACCCGGCGCGCCCCCAGCTCCCGTACCGCGTGCACGAACGCGAAGGACGTCGAGGAGGCCGGCATGCCGGCGGTCTGCGCCAGGGTGCGCACCTGCTCCTGCGCGCCGTCCCAGCCATAGACGAAGCTGCCGCTGGTGCAGGCCCACACCACGGCGTCCGCGCCGGCGTGCCGCAGCTCCTGCACGCCCGCCGCGAGCCGGCCGGCGGAGCCCATCTCCAGCAGCGCGTCCACCCGGTGCGCGTCCTCACCGATGTCGGTGTGCACCAGGTCCACCCGGATGTCGCTGCCCAGCAACTGCTCGATGCGCGGATAGTCGTCCTCGGCCGAGTGGCCCGGGTAGAGAAATCCCAGTGCTGTCATGTCCAGCCTTCCTGCTGCTGCTCTTCTTCCGGCACGACGGGACCGTGGTTCGCCCCCGGCGATCCGAGACCGGCCCGCGCCTCCGGATTGATCAGCGCTTGATACGGTCCCACCGCACGGGTACCCAGTCGGCGCAGCGCCGCCCACATCGTCACTTGGTTGGCCGAGATCACCGGGATGCGCAGCTCGGCCTCCAGCTGGGGGATGACGTCGTAGGTGGGCAGGTTGGTGCAGCTGATGAACAGGGCGTCGGCGTCGTCGCGTACGGCCTGCCGCGCCATGTCCACGACCTCCCGGTAGGGGACCTTCCAGATGTGCCGGGTCAGGCCCATGAAGGCGCAGCCGGCGATCGTGACGCCCGCCTGGGCCACATAGGCCTCCAGCGCCTGCGTCACCGACACCGTGTACGGCGTCACCAGCGCCACCCGCCGTACGTCCAGCTCCACCAGGGCCTCCAGCAGCCCGCCCGAGGTGGTGATCGCCGGTACGGCGCCCGCCCGGCTCATCGCCTCGCACATCGCGCGCTCGCCCATGACGCCACCGACGAAGCTGCCCGAGGTACAGGCGTAGGCGATGACCTCGGGGGCGATGGCGTTGAGCGTGCCGACCGCCTCGCTCAGCGTCTGGTGTTCGCTGACCATGCGGGCGAGATCGAGGCTGACCTCGACCGGCACGAACGGTGTTCGTGTCATGTGCAGGGAGACCTCGTCCGGCACCCAGCGCCACAGCTCGCGGTCGAGAGCGAAGTCGAAGGGGGCGACGACGCCGACCCCGCGCTGCGGGCTGGGCCCGCCGAGAAATGAGACGTCCATGCAGGGCACCGGCCTCACACTGGGCAACGAGTGTGCAACGGATCGTGGGAACGCCCGTGTTGACGACGGTAGGTTCGGGTGCGAGCGTGGTCAATCCGCACGGATCATTCCTTGGTCAACACCGTGTTAACTCGTCGTCACCGGCCGCCTCCCGAAGGCAGGCCACCCCCGCCGCACGGCTGGAGAAACGGCTGCTCATGCCCACCCC
>NZ_NGFN01000636.1 GCF_002148965.1 Streptomyces swartbergensis
CAGTGCCCCGCCTGCGACAGTGCCCCGCCTGCGACCGGGAAGCCGCTGCTCTGTTCCTGGCCGTGGGCGAGGACTCCCCGCTCTTCGACATGGAACTGACGGCCGAAGGTCTCCTGTGCGGGCTGTGCGGGTTCCACCTCGCCAGCACGGATGAGGTCGAGGCCGTCGGCTTGCCGACCCTTGTCCGCTACTCAGTGGAGGACCTGACGCGCATCGTCGCCGAAGGCCCGGACCCTGCAGAACGCCTTGCCACACTCAAGCTGGCCCTGCCGACTGTAAGACCCCACGCCCACGACAGCTTCTAGACCGACGTGCTCGTCTCCCGGTAAGGCGCGCTACCTGCGGCACAGAGCCCTGTGACCTCACAGAGTGAAGCCGTGTTGTCAGTGGGGGCTCGCACAATGGAGCGCATGAATCGACGTGAGCGCACCCTGCTTGCCCAGATCGAGCAGGATGTGCTCGACGACGCTAAGCCATTGGCCGGAGCCCTGCGCAAGTGCGTGGTGCTCGGAGGCCATGCCAACTCCGCAGCGCTGCGCGACTGGGCCCAGCGCGAACTGCGCGGCTACGACGGCGTGGACCTGGCGGACATCCCGTCGTACCGCGTTGTCATGGCGCCTTTGAAGGTCGACGCGGCGGTGATGAACGGCTTCGTGACGGGCCAGCAGGTCAGCCCCGGGCAGCTGCCTGACATCGCCCGTGACGCGATCAGCAACGAACTCCCCCTGCGTATGGGGATCGGCGAGCTCGAGGCGGCCGCGCGTCGAGTCAGTGAGTC
This sequence comes from Streptomyces swartbergensis, assembly GCF_002148965.1. Classification (GTDB taxonomy): domain Bacteria; phylum Actinomycetota; class Actinomycetes; order Streptomycetales; family Streptomycetaceae; genus Streptomyces; species Streptomyces swartbergensis. The sequence goes on from NZ_NGFN01000636.1 coordinate 779, forward strand.
GGACGACGTCCTGAAGCTTCAGCCGGGGCAGGCCGCTGATCTGGTACGCATCATGAACCACGAGATAGGCAATCCCCGTCAGCACATCACCGAGCTGTACTGGGCCGTGGCGGCACCTGCCCTGATGGGCGTTCTCGACCAGGTCCGAACGGCGCTGGCCGACCTCGTGGGTGAGCTGCGCGCCGCCATGCCCTCGGACCACGACCCCCTGCCCACTCCCGAGCAGATCGGCCAGGCGATGAACGTTGCCGTCCACGGCAACCGATCCCGCGTGGTGGTGACCAACGCCCAGGCCTCCGGGGAAAGCAGCGCCAGCGTCGCGCCGGCCGCCGACGAGGAGCCGGGACTGTTCGGCACGACAGGCCGCCGCATCGGCGCCGTCGCCGTGGGCCTGGCGACCGTGATCGGCACCGGCGCCGCTCTGTGGCCGCTCATCAAGTAGCCCTGCAGGGCCAGGACGCCGTTACGGAGTGGCTACCCGATCCAGATGACGTCCAGGACGGACAGGTGTCGGGTGAGCCGGTTGATCACGTAGACGACGGAGAGCTGGCCGACGGACGCGGCGCGGACGTCCTCGCCTTCCGGGTCACCGGTGTTCCACTGAGGCCAGCCCCACGGGGAGCGCACCGCGATGTCCAGGACGTCGCGGACCGTCTCCTTCGCATGCTCGGGCAGCGCGGTCAGCGTCTTCGCGGCCTGCGGGGACAGGCGCACCGCCCAGGGCTGATCGGTCACCGGCGGGCACCGAGGACGTCGGCCAGGTCCACGAAGCCGGTCTCATCCCGGCCGGAGTCCATGTAGGCGTCGACGGCCGGGGCCGCGGCGAGGCGCAGCTGCCAGGTGCGGACGACGTCGTGCAGGGGCGTGAGGCTGTAGGTGTGGCGGGAGTCCTCCAAGGCCTTCGCCCAGTCCCGCTCGAAGGCCGGCACCCAGGTATCGGCGCGGCGGTCGTCACGCAGCTGAGCGAGCAGCTGGGCGGCAGCGGCCGGAGCCGGCGGGGCGGGGGCTTCCTCGGGCTGCGCGCTCATCGGCACCTCCTGGCGGGTCGTATCGCCACCGTACGCGCGGTGTGGGGCGGTGGGGACAGACATGCGGTGATCCCTTCCCTTGCTGGCGGGTGTCAGTCGACGCCGTAGAGGCTCTCGCCGACGGCCTCGCCGCAGCCGCTGGGCGAAGCCGTCGGCGACCTCGGGGCTGACAAGATCTGGAAGCCGATGCTGCGGAAGCCGGGGGCGTCGTCGGCCTGGTTTGCCTGGACC
>NZ_NGFN01000637.1 GCF_002148965.1 Streptomyces swartbergensis
GTGCAAGGGGCGGAGCCGGGGCCGGGGGGCGGTGTCGTCCGGTTCAGCCGGTCGGAGCTGCGGATTCTGGTCGCCGTGAACGGAGCTGTCTTCTGGGGGTGGGACGGGGCGGAGCCCGAGCCGTCGTACGCGCTGGCCGGCCGGTGTCCGGAAGCGGATCCCCGGGCGGTGCTCGAGCCGGACAAGGACGGCGGCTGGCGGGTCGTGGCCGAGCGGGTGACGGTCGTCGTGTCACGGCATGGCGCGGTGGAGGTGCGCACCCCCGGTGGCGTGACTCTGCGCCGTGATCTGCCGCCGCGGTGGTGGGAGCCGGTCGGCGGCGGCCCGGCGCGGTGGATGCAGCGGTCGGAGGTTGCCGCCGACGCGCGGTTCTTCGGGCTCGGTGGTCGTGCCTCGGGGCCTCGGCTGCCGGATGGGACGTACCGCCTGTGGAACACCGACCCCGGTTTCGCCTTCGCGCCTGGTGACGACCCGCTGTACATCACGATGCCGGTGCAGATGGTGGTGTCCGACGGCGGTACGCATCTGGTGTTCCACGACAGTTCGTGGGACGGCACGGTGACGCTCCTGGAGGGCGAGGAGGGTGAGGGTTCCGGGCACGACCGGGCCGGGACGAGCGAGCTGCGGATGGACGGCGGTCCGCTGCGCTGCTGGGTGATGGTGGGCACCCCCGCGCGCGTGCTGCTCGCCTGGGCCTCGCTCACCGGCGCGCCCGCCCTGCCGCCCGCGTGGGCTCTCGGGCATCACCACGCGCGGTGGGGGTTCGGCAGCGAGCAGGAGGTGCGGCGGATCGTCGCGGGTTACCTGGAGCACGGTCTGCCGCTCGACGCCGTGCACCTGGACATCGACCATTTCGACGCACATCAGGTGTTCACCGTCGACCAGGACCGCTTCCCGAAGCTGCCCGTTCTGGCCGAGGAACTACGGAGGGACGGCATCCGGCTGGTGTCGATCGTCGACCCGGCTGTGAAGGCCCTGCCCGGCAATGCCGTGTACGACGGGGGGACGGCCGAGGACTCGTTCGTGCGGGACGCCTCGGGGCAGGTCGTGCGGGGTGTCGTGTGGCCCGGGGAGGCGGTGTTTCCCGATTTCACGCACGCGCGCGTGCGTGAGTGGTGGGGCGGTCTCTACGAGGAGCGGCTCGCGCAGGGGTTCTCGGGGTTCTGGCACGACATGAACGAGCCCACGTCGTTCGCCGCCTTCGGGGAGTCGACGCTGCCGCGTTCGGCGCGGCACTCCTTGGAGGGGCGGGACGGTGACCACCGTGAGGCGCACAACGTGTACGCGCTGTGCATGGCCAGGGCGGGCTTCGAAGGGCTGCGGAAACTCGTGCCCAAGGAGCGGCCGTTCCTGTTCTCCCGCTCCGGGTGGGCCGGCATGCAGCGCTACGGCGGGACCTGGTCGGGGGACGTCGCCACCGGCTGGCCGGGACTGCGGGCCTCCTTGGCACTGGTCATGGGGCTCGGCCTGTGCGGCGTTCCGTATTCGGGGCCGGACATCGGGGGCTTCGACGGGGACCCCTCCCCCGAGCTGTATCTGCGGTGGTTCCAGCTGGGCGCGTATCTGCCGCTCTTCCGCACGCACGCGAGTCTGAGGGCGGGGCGCAGGGAGCCGTGGGAGTTCGGTGCCGAGGTGCTGGAGCACGCGCGCGTGGCGCTCGTCGAACGCCGGCGGCTGCTGCCGTACTTCGTGACGCTGGCGCATCTGGCACGGCGTACCGGCGCTCCCTATGTGCGGCCGCTGTGGTGGGCGGCGCCGGAGGAGCGTGCGCTGCGTGACTGCGGGGACGCCTTCCTGCTGGGCGACTGCCTGCTGGTGGCGCCGGTGCTCGACCCGGGCGCGGACCGGCGTGCGGTGCAGCTGCCGCGGGGGCGCTGGTACGACACGGTGACGGAGCAGGCGTACGAGGGGCCGGCACAGGTGCTCGTCGACGCACCTCTCTCGCGGATCCCGGTGTTCGCACGCGAGGGTGCGGTGATTCCCGTACGCGGCGAGGACGGCGGGCTGGAGCTGGAGGTG
>NZ_NGFN01000638.1 GCF_002148965.1 Streptomyces swartbergensis
GCGCCGCCCCGGCCGGCCCCGCCCCCCTCACCGTGGACACCCAGCCGCACGCCTGGGAGAACCCCTGCTCCCAGCGCTACCTGGTGAACCGGCCGCCGGGGCAGGTGGGGCCACCGCCGCTGCAGCAGGACGCGCCCGCCTGGGTGGGGGCGATGGGTGCCGTGCCGTCGGGGCGGCAGTATCTGAAGGTCACGGTGCAGGGCACCGGGAAGGAGACGGTGGTCGTCGACGGGCTGACGGTCCGTATGGCCGGCAAGCGGGCGCCGCTCGCCTGGAACGACTACGCCATGGGTTATCCGGGCGTCGGTTGCGGCGGCAACGTCCCGACCCGCTACTTCACGGTCGCTCTCGACGCCGCGCGTCCCGCCCTCGTCCCGGAGGCGGGGCACGACGACTTCCCGTTCTCGGTGAGCGAGTCCGACCCGGAGGTCTACTACATCCGGGCCGACGCCTCCGCGTACGACGTCAGCTGGTACCTGGAGCTGAGCTGGTCCAGCGGCGGCCGGAGCGGCACGCTGACGGTGGACGACCGGGGCCGGCCCTTCCGCACGAGCGGCAACAACGGGCGGCCTGCGTACGAGTTCCCGCTGGGCGGCGACAAGTGGGTGGAGGCCGGGACCACCGACTGACTCAGTGGAACTCGTGAACCAGCTCGATCCTGCCGACGATGTGGGCGTTGAACTCGTCGACCTCGTTGAGGACCGGGTAGAAGATCGGCTGCTCCGGAAGCCGGGGCGGCCAGGCGCGCCAGTCGAGCTCCCGTACCAGGTCCAGTTCCTTGGGGCCGGTGGGGCGCCACAGGGTCGTCGTCGGCGGCTGGTCGGGGTGCATGGGCACCATCAAATCACCTGAACCGTTAGGTTGTTGACCGCCGTAGTGGTTGCTGATTGAACCACCTACTCTTCAGGGAGACGTCCATGACCGGTGACGCCCTCAGCCAGGATCCCGCCGAGCTGCAGAGGAGGATCGACAGCAGCAAGGCCCACCCGGCGCGCGTCTACGACGTCTTCCTCGGCGGCAAGGACCACTACCCGGCCGACCGGGACGCGGCCGCCGCCGCGCTCGCCGCCAACCCGCGCGGATACCTCGACGTACGGCACAACCGCGACTTCCTGCGCCGCGCGGTGACCACGCTGGTGGAGCAGGACGGCATCCGGCAGTTCCTCGACATCGGCACGGGACTGCCGACCGCCGAGAACGTGCACCAGATCGCGCAGCGCATCGCGCCCGACTCGCGGGTCGTGTACGTCGACAACGACCCGGTCGTGCTCGCGCACGCGCGGGCCCTGCTGACGAGCGGCCCCGAGGGGCGTACGGACTACATCGACGCCGACCTGCGCGATCCGGCGCGCATCCTGGAACAGGCCGCCAAGACCCTGGACCTCGACCAGCCGGTCGCGCTCTGCCTGGTCGCCATCCTGCACTTCGTCGCGGACGAGGAGGCGTACCCGCTGGTGCGCGAGTTGCTCGACGCGCTGCCCGTCGGCAGCCGGCTGGTGCTCAGCCACCTCACCGAGGACCTCAACCCCGAGAACATCCGCGCGGTCCAGCGGACGTACACGGAGCGGGGGTTCACCTTCGTGCTGCGGTCCCGGGCGGAGGTCGAGCGGTTCTTCACGGAGAACTCCCTGGAGATCGCCGACCCGGGGATCGTCCCCGCCCACCGCTGGCGGCCCGACCACGCCGCTCCCGTCCCCGAGCAGCCGGACGAGTCGTACCTCGCCGGTCTCGACGACATCGACAAGGTCCGCTACCGCGACATCAACGACGTCACGGACGCGGACATCAACGTGTACGCGGGGATGGCCGCCAAGGGCTGAGCAGGGCGTCGGGATCAAGGCGTCGGGATCAGGGCGTCGGGATCAGGGCGTCCCGGATCCCGGAAATGTGCTTGTAGGCGGCATGCACTTCCCTAGGCTGCGGCGCACAGTCGTCACCGCAGTCGAAGGAGCCCTGTCATGACCGTCACCGAGCCCCCGCCCGCCCCCTCTCCCGCGCGGCGAGCGGCGGCGCGGGAG
>NZ_NGFN01000639.1 GCF_002148965.1 Streptomyces swartbergensis
GCATCTCCTCGGGCGTCGCCTTCGCCCCCACCCTTCCGCCCGGTCACCCCCCGCCCGCATCGTGCGCAAGGCGGTCGTCCCGGCCGCCGGTCTCGGCACTCGCTTCCTGCCCGCCCCGACATGGGAGCGGGCTGTGGAGTTGGGAGTTGGAGATTTCGTGGACCAACAGCCTTTGACTGCACACAAGTTGAGGCCCACCGCGGCGAAATTTTCGAAAGCCGGTGCTGATACCGCCGGTAACGTTTCTGAATTTACCTCGTTTTGAACTTGGGTCATCCGAACTCCTTGTTACCTGTGAGTCGCATGTGCGAAAGTGAGCCACCTCACAGCCGAGTCCGCAGCTGACGCGGCACAGGTATGCACCAATCACGCACCTGCTTTCCGACGGACGCGCAATTCGTATGCCGTCCTGCGGCTGGAAGGAAATGGTTCAGTGCAATCCCCCTACCCCCCACGCCCGCCGTACCCGCCGCGCCCCGGAACGGGGCCGGCGGATTCCGACCGCGATCTCCTCGCCCGGGCCGGTGATCCCGGTGAAGGCCCGCGCGCCGCCGCGCTGTTGCTGGCCCGGCACTGGCGGGCGGCGTACGAGTACGCCGTGATCTGCCTGGCCTCCTCGCAGGATTCGGCGTCGATGGCGGCCGCCGCCGCGTTCCGCCGGGAACTCGCCCGGCCGGGCGGCGGCGCCCTGCGCCCGCGACTGCTCGAGGCCGTGCGGGACACGGTCGGGGAGTGGGCCGCCGACGACGGCATTTCGGGAGTACTGCCGGAACTCCGCAAACCCGTCGGCGCCCGGGGTCTGCGTGCCGCGCGGCCTGCGACACCGGAAAGGCGGCGGCTCGCCGAGCGCGCATTCCGGGCCCTTCCGGGGGCTTCCCAATGTCTGCTGTGGCACACGGAGGTGGAGGCCGAGCCCATATCCGTACCGGCCGGTCTGCTGGGAGTGGACGTCCGTACCGCGTCGACCGCGCTGGAGCAGGCGCGCGAGCAATTCCGGGCGGGTTGCGTCCGGGCCCACCGGGAACTCGCGCCGACGCAGGAATGCCGCTTCTACAACCGCCTGCTGGACGTTCCGATGCGCCGCGGCGGGGCCCTGCTGCCGGATGTGCAACGGCATCTGATGGTCTGCCGCTACTGCCGGCACGCCGCCGAGCAACTCAGCCATTTCGAGGGCGGCTTGGAGGACCTGCTCGTCGAGACCGTGCTCGGCTGGGGCGCCCGCCGCTACCTCGAATCACGGCCGGGCCGCGACGGGGGCCGGGGCGTCTTGCCCCCAGTCCCGGCCGGTGGCCGCCACCGGCTCCGGGCCCATGCCCTGCCGGCGGGCGGCCGGCTCGGGCCTTCGAGGAGACACACGAAGGCGCTGGCCGCCGCGGTCGGGGTCACCTCCCTCGTCCTGCTCGCGACGCTGCTCGCCGCCAGGGGCTGGACGGAGGAAGGCGGCACCGTCGCGCCCCAGGCCACCTGGGGAGCGGTCAGCGGCCACTCCGTCGCCCCGGATTCCGCGGGGACCTCCTCGGCCGGCCTCCCGTCGGCCGCGTCCGCGGGCCACACCGCCGAAGTGGCCCGTGGGCGGTTGCGCAACCTCGACGCCGGCCTGTGTCTCGACGTCCGGGGCGGCCGGGCCCGGGCCGACGCCCGCGCCGCCCTGACCTCCTGCTCCGCCGCCGGGTCCCTCCAGTGGTCGTACCGGGACGACGGCATGCTGCGCAGCGCCGCCGACCCCACCCTCTGCCTCGGCTCCGACCCCGCGGAGGGCTCGGTCGTCCTGGCCGGCTGCCTCGTGCACGCCGGAGTCGTGCGCTACGACCTGACCGTGCGCGGCGAACTCCTGCCTCGCGGCGGCAAGGGGCTGGCCGTCGCCCACGGCAAGGGCCGGAACGTGATCGTCGCCGGGCGCGACGGATCAGAGGCGCAGCGATGGGCGCTGGAACCGGAGGTCGCCGCCGGGGGCGAGGCGAGGGAGCCGGGGGAGCGGCGGGGGCGGGATGCCCCTCGGG
>NZ_NGFN01000064.1 GCF_002148965.1 Streptomyces swartbergensis
GAGGCCCGGCGGCGCACCGCTCCGGCACCGCGGTCTACCGGATCCCCGCGTCGGCCGTCTCCACCAGCCGGAAGAAACCCGCTTCCACGTTCCCGTCGACGGCCAGTCCGTCCACCGGCCCCTCGTACCGGGTCCGGCCGGCCACCAGGACCTGCACCCGGTCGCACACCTGCGCCACTTCCGCGAGCTGGTGACTGGCGATGAGCACCGCCACCCCCTGCCCGGCCAGCGACCGGATGATGCCGCGCATCTCCCTGATGCCCACCGGGTCCAGACCGTTCGTCGGTTCGTCCAGGACGATGAGCCGCGGCCGGGCCAGCAGAGCGACCGCGATGCCGAGACGCCAGCGCATGCCGAGCGAGTACTCCTTGACCTTCCGTTGCCGCGCGCCGGTCATGCCGACCAGGTCCAGCGCCGGGTCGATCCACGCGGTGGGCACGCCGCGCAGCCGCGCGTGGATGCGCAGGGTCTCGTCGGCCGTGAGCTGGGGCCACAGGCCCGGCACTTCGATGAGCGCCCCGACCTCGGCGAGGCTTTCGCGCCCCACGGGCCTGCCGAGGATCTCCAGGGTGCCGCTGGTCGGCCGCTGCAGTCCCAGCAGCACTTTCATCAGGGTCGTCTTCCCGGCCCCGTTCGGCCCGAGCAGCCCGTAGACCTCACCCGGTTCGACCGTCAGGTCCACCCCGTCCAGGGCCCGGTGGGCGCCGTAGTGCTTGTGCAGGTCGCGGATCAGCAGTGCGTGGCTCATCTCAGATCTCCTTACGGATCATGTGGATCCGTCCCACGGCGAGCAGTACGGCGGACAGCACCGCGGCCAGGGCCACGGCGAGCGGGATGGCCCCGGGGTCCGTGACGGGACTGTCGTCGGGCAGCGGGACACCGTTCGGCCCGATTCCGGCCAGCGGCAGCACCACCCGCATCGGCCAGGCGAACGGCACCGCGTACCAGAACACCTTGTCCGACACCAGCGCCCCGCACAGCAGGCCGGCGACACCCACCCCGATGCTGGGGCCCATGCCCCACACGACGGCCACCAGCGTCGCCATCGCCGTCATGGACAGGCCCACCAGCCAGGGCAGGTAGACGGCGGCGGCGACGGTCCCGAGGGCGTCCAGGAACTGCCCGCTGAGCGCGGCGCCGAGGGAGAGCATGACGAGCAGGACGGTGGACGAGACGAAGCCGAGCACGCCCAGTGCGGCCACCTTTCCCATGAAGTACCGGCCGCGTGGCACGCCGTAGGAGAGCAGGAGCCGCCACGCGTCCTGGTCCGCTCGCACCGAGAGCGCCGCGGCGAGACCCGCCGTCATCGGGACGAGCACGCCCCAGAACTCCAGCGTGACGTTCCGGAACACCTCGAAGGTCTGCCCGGCCTTGGCCTCCGCGGAGCCGAGGGCGCCGAGGAAGAGCGGAACGGTGATGATCACCGGGGCCAGCAGGTGGTACCAGACGAGGAATCCCCGCTTGAGCCGGGCCAGTTCCGTGCCGGTCACGGTGACCAGTGAGGGCCTGTCGCGTTCCGCCGGCGTCGGGGCGGCTGCTGTCGTGTCGTGTCGCATGCCCGGTACGTAGCCGGGCACCGGGCTCCGGTTCACGAAGAGCCCCGCGAAACGCGCCCGGGCCGGGCACGGGGAACGGTGTCCGTCCCCGTGCCCGGCCCGGGCCGAGCGGCTGGGCGCGGCTAGGCGCCGTCGCTGTCGCGAGCGAGCAGTGGCTCCACCCGTTCGTAAGCCGCCCAGTCACGGAAGTGACGCGTGTACAGGTCGGCGTCACGACCGAGATCGGTGTCCTCGGCCTCCTTCACGTCGACGATCGCCCGGAGCCGCCAAGTCACCGTCTCCTGCCGGTCGTTCACGTAGCTCGTCTCCGCCTCGCGCGCCCGCCGCTCGACCCGCTCTCTGGCGGACCGCTCGTCGGTCGCGTGCACCAGGACGATGTTCTCCTGGTACAGGGGCTGCTGCTCCTCCTCCCCGGCCGCGGCCGGGGAAGAGGTGGTCGCCTCCATCACCACCAGGGCGATGTAGGGCTGCGGGGCCGGCTGGTCGGCACCGGTTCGGTCGGTCACGCTCGCTCCTGTCCGCACGTCGGTCCACGCGCCGAACGCTCTCCGCTACTTGTCGAAGCGGCGGTCGTTCAGCAGCTTCCACGCCTTCACATCATCCCGGTCGCCGGCCTGCTTGCCGGCGAAGATCTCACCGAGCGTGCGCGACAGACGGTCGGTGGGGAACTCCCGCCGGATGGAGCCCTTCTTGCAGCGGGAGATGAACTTGGCGGCGACCTCGTCGTGGTTGTCCCCGGCACGGCAGTTCCGGGCGGCGGCCAGGTCGTCGGCGGCCGAGACGGCCACCTGACCGGACACCGGGGCCGGTGCCGCGGACGCGGCGGGCGCCACCAGGCCGCCGATCGACAGGGCGAGTACGGCGGACGCCAGGACACGGCGCATGGCCTTCATCTTCAACCTCCAGAGGGTCGGGTCGTCATCGGACGATCCGACCCTTCCACCGCTCGCGTGCCCGCAGCGGCAGTGGCAGGGAGGTTGGCAGTCCCGCGTCAGTCCCCCGTGGGCCCGCCTACGTCAGGCCGGCCGCCTCGCAAGCCGCCTTGTACTTCGCCGTGCAGATGTCCGACAGCTTGTAGACGTCGTCCGCGACCACCGTGTCCTTGATGTTCTCCTTGGTGAGCGCGACCACCGGCACGAGCTGGGCGGGGATGCCCTTGTGGGTGGGGCTGTCGACCTTGTCGCGGGTCAGGGCGGCGAACTGGATGTCCCGGCCCTGGACCTTGGCCACGGCCATCTCCGCGGCGTTCTCGGCCTCCTGCGGGTACGACTTGTACACGCTCATGTACTGCTCGCCGGCGATGATCCGCTGCACCGCCGGGAGCTCCGCGTCCTGGCCGGTGATCGGCGGCAGGTCGGTCACGCCCGCGGCCTCCAGCGCCTTGACGATGCCGCCGGCCATGCCGTCGTTGGCGGAGTACACCGCGTCGATGTTGTCCTTGCCGATCTTCTCGATCGCCTCGGCCATGTTGGCCTGCGCGTTCTCCGGCTTCCAGTCCTTGGTGTCGAAGGACTGGGCGATCGTCACCTTGCCGTTCAGCTCGGACATCGCACCGGCCTTGAACTGCTTGGCGTTCGGGTCCGTCGACGAGCCGTTCATCATGACGATCTTGTCGGCGAGGCTCGCCTTCTCGCCGATGGCCTCCAGCAGGGTGCGCCCCTGGACCTCGCCGACCAGTTCGTTGTCGAAGGAGATGTACGCGTCGATCGGGCCCTCGGCGAGCCGGTCGTAGGCGATGACCGGGATGCCGGCGTCCTTGGCCTTCTTCACTCCGTCGGCGATGGCGTGCGCGTCGACGGCGTCCAGCAGGATCACGTCGACCCGGTCGTCGATCATCTGCTGCAACTGGTCGGCCTGCTTGTCGGCGCTCGCCTCGGCGTTGGCGTACTCGACGCGGCCCCGGTCGTTGGTGAGGGACTCGACCTTCCTCTTGATGATGGGGTAGTCGAAGTTCTCGTACCGGGTGTTCGCCTTCTCCGGGAGCAGCAGACCCACCGTGATGTCGTTGCCCTTCGTCGGGCTCGCGTCGTCACTGCTCCCGGTCGCGTTGAGCACGCCGCAGCCGGCGAGCGTGACGGACATCGTGGCCGCGGCCACGGATATGGAGATACGACGACGCATGCGGGAGCTCACTTCGCGTGTGATTCGGACGTGGGCACACTTTGTGGCCCATGTGACTGAAAAGCCAACGCGGGCGCGCCCCCAGCGTCAAGCGGAACCACTTAACGAGATGACAACACCACGCTCCGCAGCAGTTGTGAAGACTCTGCGGAATCGCCTCCAAGTGACTTGCACCATCCAGTCATCCACAGGAGACCCAGCGAAAACGCCCTAAGACAGCCCAAGGCATACGAAAGGGCCGGGAGTCTCCTCCCGGCCCTTTCACAGGCGTACGCGCGTCAGTCCGACTGCTGCTGCCGCTTCGGCCGCCACACCACCAGCGCGCTGGTCTGCTGGACCTCCTGGTACGGCACCAGGTCTCGGCGGTACGACGCGTGCACCGCCGCCTCGCGCTGGCGCATGGCCGCAGCCGCGCCGTCGAGCGCGTCCTCCAGCTCGGCGACCCGGGCCTGGAGCGCGGCGACCTGGTTCTCCAGTTCGATGATGCGCTTGATGCCCGCCAGGTTGATGCCCTCGTCCTGCGACAACTGCTGCACCTGACGGAGCTGCTCGATGTCGCGGGCCGAGTAGCGGCGGCCCCGCCCGGCGGTGCGGTCGGGAGACACCAGGCCCAGACGGTCGTACTGGCGCAGGGTCTGCGGATGCAGGCCGGAGAGCTGGGCCGCCACCGAGATGACGTAGACCGGGGTCTCCTCGGTCAGTTCATACGGGTTGCGTCGACGACCGTCCATCTGACTCATGCTCCCTTCGCGGCCTGGAACAGCTCCGCCCGCGGATCCTCATCCGCGGTCGCCTCGCGATACGCCTGGAGTGCGTCACGAGCCTTCCCCGTCAGGTCCTTCGGAACACTCACCTCGACGGTGACCAGAAGGTCGCCGCGGGTGCCGTCCTTGCGGACCGCGCCCTTGCCCCGGGCGCGCATGGTGCGGCCGTTGGGCGTGCCCGGCGGCAGCTTCAGCGTGACGGGCGGGCCGCCCAGCGTCGGCACCCGGACCTCGCCGCCGAGGGCCGCCTCGGCGAAGGTCACCGGGACGGTGACGGTGAGGTTGTCGTCCTTGCGGCCGAACACCGGATGGGAGTCGACGTGCACGACCACGTACAGATCGCCCGCCGGGCCGCCCCGCTCCCCCGGCGCGCCCTTGCCGCGCAGCCGGATCCGCTGCCCGTCGCTGACACCCGCGGGGATGCGCACCTGCATGGTCCGCGAGGACTTGGCCCGGCCGCTGCCCTTGCAGACCTCGCAGGCGTTCTCCGCGATCAGGCCGCGGCCCTTGCAGTCCGGGCAGGGGTCGGTGAGGGAGAAGCCGCCGCCGCTGCCCCGGGCGACCTGCCCGGTGCCGACGCAGGTCGGGCACACGCGCGGTGTGCCGTTCTTGTCGCCGGTGCCCGAACAGGCCTTGCAGGGCGACTGCGAGGACATCCGCAGCGGGACGGTCGCGCCCTCGATCGCCTCCGTGAAGCTCAGCGTGACCTCGGACTCGATGTCCTGGCCGCGCCGCGGATGCGTACGCGTCCCCGCGCCCGCTCCGCCACGGTTGAACAGGCCCCCGAAGACGTCACCGAGTCCACCGCCGAAACCGCCGGCCCCCTGGCCGCCCGGGGCGCCTCCGAAGAGGTCGCCCAGGTCGAAGTTGAAGGAGCCGCCGCCCGCGCCGGGCCCCGGGCGGAACCCGCCGTTGCCGAAGAGGGCGCGTGCCTCGTCGTACTCCTTGCGCTTCTTGGGATCGCCGAGGATGTCGTTGGCCTCGGAGATCTCCTTGAAGCGCTCCTCCGCCTTGACATTGCCCTTGTTGGCGTCCGGGTGGTACTCGCGGGCGAGCTTCCGGTACGCCTTCTTGATCTCGGCCTCGGTGGCGTCCTTGGGGACGCCGAGGACCTTGTAGTAGTCCTTCTCGATGAAGTCCTTGGTGCTCATCCTCGACGCCCCTCCTTCCCTTCGTCCGCTATGACGTCAGCCCTCTTCCGGGCCACCGCTCTCCTTGTCGTCGGCTTCGGCGGGCTCGTCCGCCTTGACCGTCTGCGCCCCCGGCTGGGGCTCGGCCACCGCCACCCGCGCGGGGCGGATGGTGCGCTCGCCGATCCGGTACCCGGGCTGCAGAATCGCCACGCACGTCGTCTCGGTGACGTCCGGTGCGTAGCTGTGCATCAGGGCTTCGTGGATCGTCGGGTCGAAGGGCTCGCCCTCCTTGCCGAACTGCTGGAGGCCCATCTTGGCCGCCGTGCTCTCCAGCGACTCGGCGACGGACTTGAAGCCGCCGACCAGTTCGCCGTGTTCCCGCGCGCGGCCGATGTCGTCGAGCACGGGCAGGAGCTCGGTCAGGAGGTTCGCGATGGCGATCTCCTTGACCGCGATCCGGTCACGCTCGACCCGGCGGCGGTAGTTCTGGAACTCGGCCTGGAGGCGCTGGAGGTCCGCCGTGCGCTCGCTGAGCGCCGTGCGTGCCTGGTCCAGCTGGGCCACCAGAGCCACGTCCTGGCCCGTGTCCCCGGCCGGGGCCGCCCCCTCCTCCTGCGAGGTGGAGTCGGCGGCCTTCGGCTCGGCGTCGTCGGAGGTGGCGCCGGAAGGGACGTCGGGCTGCTGCTCGTCGAAGCCCGGGGTCTCCTCCGTCACGCGGCACCATCCTTCCGCTCGTCGTCCACGATCTCGGCGTCGACCACGTCGTCGTCGGCCTTGGCGTCACCGGCACCGGCATCCGCGCCGGCTCCGGCGGAGGCGCCGCCGGCGGCCTGCGCGGCGTTGGCGTCGGCGTACATGGCCTGGCCGAGCTTCTGCGAGACGGCCGCGACCTTCTCCGTGGCGGTGCGGATCTCGGCCGTGTCCTCGCCCTTGAGCTTCTCCTTCAGCTCGGCGACGGCTTCCTCGACCTCGGTCTTGATCTCGCCGGGGACCTTGTCCTCGTTGTCCTTGAGGAACTTCTCGGTCTGGTAGACGAGCTGCTCGCCCTGGTTGCGGGCCTCGGCGGCCTCGCGGCGCTTGTGGTCCTCCTCCGCGTACTGCTCGGCCTCCTGGCGCATGCGGTCGACCTCGTCCTTCGGCAGCGAGGAGCCGCCGGTGACGGTCATCTTCTGCTCCTTGCCCGTGCCCAGGTCCTTCGCGGTCACGTGCATGATGCCGTTGGCGTCGATGTCGAAGGACACCTCGATCTGCGGGACGCCGCGGGGCGCCGGGGGCAGACCGGTCAGCTCGAACATCCCGAGCTTCTTGTTGTACGCCGCGATCTCGCGCTCGCCCTGGTAGACCTGGATCTGCACGGACGGCTGGTTGTCCTCGGCCGTCGTGAAGATCTCGGACCGCTTGGTCGGGATCGTGGTGTTGCGCTCGATCAGCTTGGTCATGATGCCGCCCTTGGTCTCGATGCCGAGGGACAGCGGGGTGACGTCGAGGAGCAGGACGTCCTTGACCTCACCCTTGAGGACACCGGCCTGCAGGGCGGCGCCGATGGCGACGACCTCGTCCGGGTTGACGCCCTTGTTGGCGTCCTTGCCACCGGTCAGCTCCCTGACGAGCTCCGCGACGGCGGGCATACGGGTCGAGCCACCGACCAGGACGACGTGGTCGATCTCGCTGATGGAGATGCCGGCGTCCTTGATGACGTTGTGGAACGGCGTCTTGCAGCGCTCCAGCAGGTCCGCGGTCAGCTGCTGGAACTGGGCGCGGGTGAGCTTCTCGTCGAGGTGCAGGGGGCCCTCGGCGGAGGCGGTGATGTAGGGCAGGTTGATCGAGGTCTCGGTGGACGAGGACAGCTCGATCTTCGCCTTCTCGGCGGCCTCGCGCAGACGCTGCAGGGCCATCTTGTCCTTGCCCAGGTCCACGCCGTGGCCGGACTGGAACTGCTGGACCAGGTAGTCGACGACGCGCTGGTCCCAGTCGTCACCACCGAGGTGGTTGTCACCGTTGGTGGCCTTCACCTCGACGACGCCGTCGCCGATCTCCAGCAGCGAGACGTCGAACGTGCCGCCACCGAGGTCGAAGACCAGGATGGTCTGGTCGTCCTTGTCGAGGCCGTACGCCAGCGCGGCCGCAGTGGGCTCGTTGACGATGCGCAGCACGTTCAGACCGGCGATCTCGCCGGCCTCCTTCGTGGCCTGGCGCTCGGAGTCGTTGAAGTATGCCGGGACGGTGATGACCGCGTCGGTCACCTTCTCGCCCAGGTAGGCCTCGGCGTCCCGCTTCAGCTTCTGCAGCACGAAGGCGCTGATCTGCTGCGGGTTGAAGGGCTTCCCGTCCAGCTCGATCTTCCAGTCGGTGCCCATGTGCCGCTTGACCGACCGAATGGTCCGGTCCACGTTGGTGACCGCCTGACGCTTGGCCACCTCTCCGACGAGCACCTCACCGTTCTTGGCGAAGGCGACGACGGACGGCGTGGTCCTGGCGCCCTCGGCGTTGGTGATGACGGTGGGCTCGCCGCCCTCCAGAACGCTGACGACGGAGTTAGTCGTGCCCAGGTCGATGCCGACCGCACGTGCCATGGTTGATTCCTCCAGCTGACTTGAGTGGAACGGACTCAAGTGTGCACGACGGCTCCCGACCGGTCAACAGAGCTGAGTCGACCGGGCTCAAGTCTTATCCGTTCCTTACACGCAACGACGCTCTAACCTGCGACGATACGGTGCGCCGATCGGCGTATACATCAACACGGGAGAGGGCGAACACGGCCACGAGAGCCAGTCCCGCCACCCACCACAGGGCGTCGCCCCCCACCCGGCCGGCATGCGCRAGTACCCCGACGAGCACACCGGAGACCGCCCCGGCCGCCAGCAGCAGAGTCGCCCCCGGCACGGTGAGCCCGAGCCGCCGCAGCCGGTGCGCGRGATGATCCGGCGCCCTGCGGACGACGGGCCGCCCGCCCAACCGCCGCGCCAGCAGGACGAGTACGGCGTCGGCACACACCAGGGCCGTCAGCGCGAAGAGCACCCCCGCGCTCTCCCCGAGCCCGAACCCAGCCCGGACGTGCACGAGGCCGAGGGCGATCACGAACCCCGCGGACATGGACCCGCAGCTCCCCAGCGCCACGCGCGCGGGATGCCAGTTGTGCAGCAGGAACCCGGTCAGCGCCGCGGCCAGCACGCTCATCAGCACGGCGACCCCGTCCAGCACGTCGATCGTCGCGCAGGCCGCCACCCCGAAGGCGGTGACCACCCCGACGGTCCCCGCGAGCCCGTCGGCGTGGTCGAGCCCCCGGAAGGCGAAGGTCACCCCCACGGCCCACCCGACAGCGAGCAGCCCGGTCCCCACGCCCGTCTCCCCGTACGGCACGACACACGCGGCCGCCACGGCCGTACCGGCGGCCAGCACCCGCCGCCGCAGCCCCCACACGTCGTCGACGAGCCCGAGCAGGGCGACGACGCCGCCCGCGACGAGCAGCCCGCCGATCCCACTCCCGGCCGAACCCCACTCCTTGACGCCCACGACCGACCCGGTGACGACCACGACGGCCACGCCCCCGGACAACGGCACCTCCCGCTGCCGCCGCCGTTCGAGGACGCCGAGGCGCAGGGCGGGGGTCCGGAGGAGGGTCGCGAGCAGGGCGGTGAGGAGGAGGGCGGTGGCGGCGGCAGCGATCCCGAAGAGCACGGATATAAGTTAGACGTCACTATGACAATTCGGTACGAATAACACGACGGGATCCATGCCGGGATCCGTGACGAGATCCGCGACGGGATTCATGACGCATCGCGAGCCGGATCCGGACGGTTCCTGAGGCAACCCTCAGCGATTCAGATCACTGCCCACCCGGCTACAGTGCGGCGGAGGATAGGGGTAGTCTCAGACGGACTGCATAAGTTACCGCTTAGTAATCTCGGGGAACCCTCCATAGCGACAGGTTCCCCCGACAGAACCTCGCAGGCCCGAGGAGCCCCCATGCAACTCGCCGCGATCATCGTGTCGCTGGTACTGACCGTGGTCGGCGTCGCGCTGCTCGCACGCGCGATCGGCCAGTTCGTCCGGTATTTCAAGCTGGGCCAGCCCGTGCCCGCCGGTACCCGGACCGACAACCCCTACCAGCGCAGCGTGACCCTGGTGAAGGAGTTCCTCGGCCACACGCGCATGAACCGGTGGGGCATCGTCGGCATCGCCCACTGGTTCGTGGCGATCGGCTTCCTGACGCTGCCGCCGACGATCATCACCGCGTACGGCCAGCTGTTCCAGGCCGACTGGACGCTGCCGGTGCTCGGCGGCTTCCTCCCGTACGAGCTCTACATCGAGTTCATCGCGGCCATGACGACCCTCGGCATCGCCACGCTGATGGTCATCCGCCTGCTGAACCTGCCGTCGCGCCCGGGCCGAAAGTCCCGTTTCGCCGGCTCGAAGATGGGCCAGGCGTACTTCGTCGAGTACGTCATCCTCACGATCGGCCTGGCCATCTACGTCCTGCGGGGCCTGGAGGGCGCGCTCCACCACGTGGACGGCTACGAGGCCGCGTACTTCGCCTCGTACCCGCTGGTCCTGGCCTTCAAGGGCCTGAGCGTCGCGACGCTGCAGAACCTCGTCTACTTCTTCGCGATGATCAAGCTGGGCACGACCATGATCTGGATGATCACGGTCAGCCTGAACACCAACATGGGTGTCGCCTGGCACCGCTTCCTGGCGTTCCCGAACATCTGGTTCAAGCGTGAGGCGACGGGCGAGACGGCACTGGGCGCCCTCCAGCCCATGACCTCCGGCGGCAAGCCGATCGACTTCACCGACCCGGGCGACGACGACGTCTTCGGCGTCTCCCAGGTCGAGCAGTTCTCCTGGAAGGGCCTGCTGGACTTCTCCACGTGCACCGAGTGCGGCCGCTGCCAGTCGCAGTGCCCGGCGTGGAACACGGGCAAGCCGCTCTCCCCCAAGCTGCTGATCATGTCGCTGCGCGACCACGCGCACGCCAAGGCGCCGTACCTGCTGGCGGGCGGCGGCAAGACGATGGAGGGCGAGGAGAAGGCGTCCGAGGAGCAGCTGGCGGGCGTCCCGGCGTCGGCGCTGGCGGAGGCCGAGCGCCCGCTCGTGGGCACCCTGGAGGACAACGGCGTCATCGACCCGGACGTCCTGTGGTCCTGCACCACCTGCGGTGCCTGCGTCGAGCAGTGCCCGGTGGACATCGAGCACGTCGACCACATCGTCGACATGCGCCGCTACCAGGTGATGATCGAGTCCGCGTTCCCGTCCGAGGCGGGCACGATGCTCAAGAACCTGGAGAAGAAGGGCAACCCCTGGGGCCTGGCGAAGAAGCAGCGCCTGGAGTGGCTCAAGGAGGTCGACTTCGAGGTCCCGGTCGTCGGCAAGGACATCGAGGACCTGTCCGAGGTCGAGTACCTCTACTGGGTCGGCTGCGCGGGCGCCCTGGAGGACCGCGCGAAGAAGACCACGAAGGCCTTCGCGGAGCTGCTCCACATCGCGGGCGTCAAGTTCGCGATCATGGGCGGCGACGAGAAGTGCACCGGTGACTCCGCACGCCGCCTCGGCAACGAGCCCCTGTTCCAGGAGCTCGGCATGGAGAACGTCATGGCGCTGAACATGGCGTTCGGCGAGGAGATGGACGATGAGGGCAAGGTGACGCCGGAGTCGGCGAAGCCGAAGTCCTCGAAGAAGATCGTCGCCACCTGCCCGCACTGCCTCAACACGCTCGGCAACGAGTACCCGCAGCTCGGCGGCGACTACGAGGTCATCCACCACACGCAGCTGCTCCAGCACCTGGTGGACGAGGGCAAGCTCATCCCGGTCACCCCGGTCGAGGGCATCATCACCTACCACGACCCCTGCTACCTGGGCCGCCACAACAAGATCTACACGCCCCCGCGCGAGATCATCGCCAGCGTCCCGGGCATCCGCAACGAGGAGATGCACCGCCACAAGGAGCGGGGCTTCTGCTGTGGCGCGGGTGGCGCCCGGATGTGGATGGAGGAGCGGATCGGCAAGCGCATCAACAACGAGCGTGTCGACGAGGCGCTGTCGGTGAACCCCGACATCGTGTCGACGGCGTGCCCCTTCTGCCTCGTGATGCTCACGGACTCCGTCAACGGCAAGAAGAACGACGGCAAGGCGAAGGAGTCCATCCAGGTGGTGGATGTGGCTCAGCTGCTGCTGGACTCCGTCAAGACGCCGGTGTCCGACGAGGGTGAGGGCGACGACGGCGAGCCGCCGGCGGGGACGGCGGACTCCGAGAGTGCGCCGGAGCCGGAGCCGGTCAAGTAGGCGGTTGCCGCGGGTTGGTCTTGACGCCCCCTGCCCGAGTCATCGGGCGGGGGGCGTCGGCGTTCCACGGCTGCCGCTGCCGTACGGGTGGCACGGGCAGCCGCAGCGGGGCTGGAGCACAATGCCGAGGGCGAAGGGGAGGGGCAGGTCGCGGGTCTGGCGGCAGTCGGCGTGCAGGTCCTGGTAGCCGGGGCGGGCGGCGAGGGCGCACTCGGGTGACGCGGGCGGCTGGTCGGCGGGCCTCATGGGGAGAACCGCTCCGAGGGCCCGTCGCCGTACGCCCGCCCGCGGCTCTCGGCGACACGGAGGATGTCGCGCAGGGCCTCGGTGAGGCGCTCGGCGAGGAAGCGGAGTTGTGCCTCGGTGGCGTCGGGGAGCAGGTCGTCGGCGTGGGCGAGGAGTTGGGCACCCATGTCGAGCTGCGTCGCTTAGGTGATGTCGGCCAGACGGGACACGCGTCCGCCCCCGTCGTCGGTGATCAGAAAACACGGCTTGGCTTCTGGGCTGGTCCAGGGCAGAAGCCGAAGCGTGCGGCGCGGGCCGGTGCTCATCAGGCGGCCTCCACAGCGTCGAGGTCGCCCAGTTCACGGCACTGCTGCCGCTGCTCGTGGACAACGAGGTAGGGGCGCACGGCCACAGTCGAGGTGCCGTCGATGAACGCGTCCGAACGGTAGGGGCTTCGGTGGGCGGGGAGAGGGGGGTATCGCCAGCAAGGGTGCTTTTTGGGCCGCCATGAACCCCTGTCCATCAAGTCGCTTACCGTGTAAAGCGGCAAGGTCGGTGTGGGCGGCATTCGCGGGAGGACATCGTGAACGCGAGCAGGTGGATCAGCACGTCGATGCCGTATCTGACGCCGCGCGAGCAGGGGCAGGGCGACGCCTGGAGCGCGGACGCGGCCGCCCAGGGCCAGCGTGGCTCCCAGCGCATCGTCCATGCCGGAGAGGTGCCCGCGCCGGCTGAGGTCGCGCGGCTGCTCAGGGTCCAGGACGGAGAACCGGTCGTCGTACGACGCCGCCTGATCCTCCTCGACGACGAGCCGAACGAACTGACCGATACCTACTACCCCGCCGTCATCGCCCGAGGCACCCCGCTCGCCGGAACGGCCAAGATCCGGGGCGGAGCTGTCACCCTGCTCGCCGAGCTGGGACATGTCGGCGTGCTGGTCAGGGAGGACGTCACGGCCGGCCTGCCGGATGAAGAGGAGCAAGAGGCCTTGCGGCTCACCGGGACGGACCCGGTCCTGCGCCTCACCAGGCTCACCCTGGACCGCGACGACCGACCGATCCAGGTCGACCGTATGGTGATGCCCGCCCAGCGTCAGCAGTTGCGCTACGAGATCAGAATCGGATGACCGTGCCCAAGGCCGAACCGGAAGCCCACGACCGCCGATCGCTGCACGAACGGATCGCGGCCGACCTGCGCGACGACATCATGAGCGGCGAACTGCCCCCGGGCGCGAACCTGCCCTCGACCGCGCAGCTCAGAACCCGCTTCGACGCCTCCAACGCCACGATCCAGAAGGCCCTCCAACTCCTCAAGGACGAGCGCCTGGTGGTCGGACGCGCAGGCGCGGCGGTAACGGTCCGCGAGCACAGGCAGCGGACGATTCATCCTGCCACGTCCCTTACCCCGGCGGCACCCGGCGAGCCCTTCCCCTGGCTGACCGAGGCGGCCAAGCACGGCACGGACGCCCGCATCACCCTCCTCGACGTGACGGAGACGAACCCGCCCGCGGACATCCGCACGGCTCTCGACCTCGGGGACGAGGACACGGCGATACTGCGCAGCCAACTGCTGCTGATCGACGACGAACCGGCCGAACTCGTGAAGTCCTACTACCCGTTGGACATCGCCCGGGATACACCGCTGACGAACCACCACCGCGTCAAGGGCGGAACGGCCACCCTGCTCAGGCAACTGGGCCATACACCCCACCACTGCGTGGACCGGGTGTCCGCCCGAGTCCCCACCCAGGAACAGTTCGAGGCCCTACGCCTCCCCGGCAGCCTGCCCGTCCTGTGCACGCTGAGGGTCGTCTACACGGCGGACGGACGCCCGATCGAGGTGACATCGATGGTGAAGGCGGGGCATCTCTACGAGTTGCAGTACGAGTTCGTGCCGGAGGCCTCGGGTGACCGTGCAGAACGCTGACGACAAGAAACCCCTCCTGTACGTCGTCGTGTGCGCGGCCGGAGTCGCCGGCGATGTCTGCAAGCTGATTACTCACGCACAGGAACGGCACTGGGACGTAGGCGTCATCGCCACTCCTCAAGGCCTCGGCTTCCTGGACGCAGAGGCGATCGAGTCGCAGACCGGCTACCCGATCCGCTCTGCCTGGCGCACGCCCGGCGAGACCCGCCCGCTGCCACCCGCCGACGCCATCGCGGTCGCCCCGGCAACCTTCAACACGATCAACAAGTGGGCCGCCGGTATCTCGGACACTCTCGCGCTGGGAATCCTGTGCGAGGCATACGGCATGGGCATCCCTACCGTCGCACTCCCCTACCTGAACGCCGCCCAGGCTGCGCACCCCGCCTATCAGCGCAGCCTGAGACAATTGCGGGAGATGGGCGTCCTGATCGGCTCCTACGAACCCCACCGTCCCAAGGCCGGCGGTGGCGCGGATCGCTTCTGTTGGACGGAGGCCATCGACATTTTGGAGCCAAGGATTACTCGGGGGGTCTGATGGATGGAGACCCGCACTGGAGCGGGTCACACCGGCTGCTCGGGCCCTGAGCTTGGAAGAAGCTCGGGTCTTCTGGGGGTAATGCCGCTACTGACCTGTAGCGGGCAGGCCCGCCTTGAGCGGCCCCGGATGGGCCGGAGACGGCCCAGGTTCCCGCTCATCGGCCCGCCTCGGAGGCGGTGTCGTTGGCCGCCGCGGCTCACCGGTGCGACCGCCTGGCAGTTCTCAGAGCTTCGAGTTCGGTTCGGGGAAACGGCCGGCCCCATTGGGACTCATAAGCCTCTTCGCCCTGCTCGTAATCGATCCGGTCGAAGGCCCGGACGGCGGATCGTGCGAGTGCCGTGATGGTGTGGCAGCCTGACCAGAGAACTACCCCTGAGTCGTCCGGACCTTGAGTGTTGTCGGCCAGGACCAGGCGAACATCCACCACAGGTCCGTCTCTGTGGAAGAACCACCGGTACACCTGTGGCTCTCCCTCCCACTCGGCACGTGTGCTCTCGTCACCGAGGACGAGCCGGGCAACGGCGTAGAGAAACTCTTCGGGCGCGTCAGTGACGCAGGAAGCTACGACCTCTGCCTCGCCGTGATCATCAGCCACCTTGACGACGGCCCAGCCGGGGCTGCCCAGCGTCCAGGTGATCGCTAAAGACGACATCTCCCCCTCCTCGGGGTGACTCCTACGGACTCTTGCGCTGTGCGGGCCAGCACATCTGCAAGCGCCTCAGAGGTGTTGCTTGGCTGCTCTGACCAGTCGGCTGATGTCGTCACGGGTCCGTACCCTGGCATCGTCGAGTTCTGTCCTGCTCTCTGTCTTGGACAGCGCCGTAACTTCTGTCAGCACGTCCTCCGCGGCCCGGCTCAGCGTCTCGTCATCGGTGAGCATCTGCACCCGGAACAGGGATTCTTGGGCGTTGGAGCGTAGTTCGTAGGCGCGGATCCGCACCGTGTCGGGGTCCTCCGGCGGTGGCTGTTCGTGCTCACAGAACCAGAGGTGAACCAGGCAGCGGCGGTAGTTGACCAACGCGCCGGCGTAGGCAGAGTAGGCATCGAGCCGTTCCTGCCGGAGCTTCTCACGGCGGGTGAACTGGTTGCTCCTGTCGGCGGTGCGCTGCTGGAACGCCAGGGTAATCCCCGAACCGAGCAGCGTCCCCAGGACGGCTATGCCGCTGGCGATAATGGTCTCCACACCCCAAGCTGATCACGCATCGCCGTCCTCCGAGGAAGCCGACCGGTGTCCATTGGCGGGTCGTAGTGCGCGCCATCAATGACGCGTACCCGATACCTCGGTAACTCGTGCCGGGGTCGGCGCACACGACACCCGGAGTATGTCTCCCACCTGATAGTCCGGGTTGTTGCCGCCCTGCGTCACTTGCTGCCCCTCCCCTGTGGCGACCGGCATCGGAGGCTACCGGCGGTCCTGAGCTTCTTCTTGCCCTGGGTGTTGTCGAGGGATCCCGGTGAGCTGGGTTTATCCCTGTGCCGGCGTCAGGTGAAAGGATCCGGGCGTGGAGATCACGGCGACCCTGCGGCCGATGCTCGACTCACTCGCCAAAGAGGACGGTGTCTTCAGCCGCGTTGAACGAACGGATGCCGACACCGTCGAAGAGCATGTCTACGGTCTCGTTCTCGAGGCACAGGAAGCCTGGGCGCCCTACGCAGTCGCGGGCGCGCAGGGGCCGACCACGCCTGCCGGGGTCGGCGAGGCACTTGAAGAACATCACTGCGGACCAAGCCGTGGCCGTCATGACGTATCTGTCTGCGCGGGATCTGGTCTTCACGGGCCGGATGCTTCATGACCCTGAGCATGCGCGGCGGGCTGCCGAACGCGTGGTGAGGTTGTTGGGGTGGAGCGCTGCCTGGTGGACGAACATCGAACCGTCCGATGCAGGTCATCAGTGGAACCCGGTGACCCGGCACACCTTTGACGGAGTAGTCGCCGGCGTGGGCAACGGTGTTGTTGTCGTCGTGCTCCAAGTGGGCGAAGACTGACGTAGGGACTCTGCGAGTCGAACCACCGCTTCAAAGCTCGAGAGTCACCAGCCCGTCAGCCTGGCAGCCCGTCAGCCGGTAGGCCGGCGCGGCGCGAGCGCGCCCGAGCCCGCCCCCCGAGGGCCATCCCGAGCAGCCCCAGCACGAGGGCGAAGACGGACCCGACCACCCCGTTGCCGGTGCCGGGGCCGCCGTCGGCGATGGCCAGCGCCACCCCGGCGAGGATCATGCCGGTCAGACCGACCGCCATGGCCACGATGGCGCCGGTTCGACCGTTGCCGGTGCCGATACGTCCTTTGGCGCGGGCCAGCGCCAGCGCGCCGATGGCCACACTCGCCAGCGCCACCAGATCAGCCGCGATGGACGGACCTCGCCCTTGGACGCTGTAACCCTCGGCGGCGGTCATGAGTTGGATCGACATCGTCAGGGCTTCCGGGGACTTCATGTCGCTCTCCTCTGTCACGCGTTTCGTTTCCGGGATTCGGTGCGTCCCGATCGTGTCCGCCGGCCCCGTCGCCGGGCGTCCCGCAGGCGCAGACACTTCGCGCTGCCGCCGATGCCGCAGGCTCCTGCTGCGGATGCGGCAGGAGCCGCGCGGATACCGCGGGCGCGGTAGCCGGCCGCTCGTCCACGAGTGGGACTCGTCCGCGGCGGCGCCTGGCTAAGGTGCGCGCATGGATACAGGTCGGTTCGGCGTTCCGGCCGCGGTCAGGGACTGGACGATCGCCCTCGGCGTGGCAGCCCTGCTGCTGGGCACCGGGCTGTCCGGGGAGCACCCCGACGCGGGCTCCGACGTGCTCGGCTACGCGCTGCTGGCGGCCGGCGGTCTCGCGCTGGCCGTCCGTCGCCGCGCTCCGCTGGCCGTCCTGGTCGTCACCGGGCTGTGCGCGGTGGGTTACGAGGCGGCCGGTTTCGACGTGCTCGCCGTCTCATACCTGGTTGCGGTGTACGGCGCGGTGCGGGCCGGGCACCGCGCTCTCACGGTGGCGGCGTCCGTGACCATGCTCGTTGTTCTTCTCCTCACCGCGCTGGTCTTCCACGACGGACCCGCGGTTGAGGCGTTGGCGCAGGCCCGGCACGTCCTTGAGATCGCTTGGCTGATCGCCGCGTTCGCCGCGGGGGAGGCGCTGCGCCAGGCCGAGCGGCGGGCCGACGAAGCCGAACGTACCCGGGAGGAGACCGCGCGGCGCCGAGCCGATGAGGAACGGCTGCGCATCGCCCGGGAACTGCACGATTCGCTCACCCACCAGATCTCGATCATCAAGGTGCAGTCGGAAGTCGCCGTCCACGTGGCCCGACGGCGAGGTGAACAGGTGCCCGAGGCACTGCTGGCGATCCAGGAGGCCGGACGTGAGGCGACCCGGGAACTGCGCGCCACCCTGGAGGCGCTGCGCGATGACGACACCACCCCGCCCCGCGGGCTCGACCACATCCCGGAGCTGGTGGAGCAGGCGAGCAGGGCCGGCCTCGAAGCGACGCTGACGATCGAGGGAAAGCGGCCCGACCTGCCGGCGGCGGTGGGCCGGACCGCCTACCGGATCGTTCAGGAGTCGCTGACCAACGTCGCCCGGCACGCCTCCGCCTCGACCGCGTCGGTCCGCATCGACTACCGGCCCGACTCACTCGTCGTCCGGGTCGATGACGACGGCAAGGCGACGCCGGACACGGTGACGACGCCCGGCCTGGGGCTGCTCGGCATGCGTGAACGCGTCACCGCCCTCGGCGGCCTGCTGCGTGCTCAGCCGCGCGACGAGCACGGCTTCACCGTCCAGGCCGAACTCCCCGTGGAGCACACCTCATGATCCGTGTTCTGCTCGTCGACGACCAGCCGCTCATTCGCAGCGGATTCCGTGCACTCCTCGACCTCGAGGACGACATCGAGGTGGTGGCCGAGGCCGCCGACGGCGCGGAGGCCCTGGCGCTCACCAGGCAGCACCTGCCCGACATCGTGCTGATCGACATCCAGATGCCGGTCGTCGACGGCATCGAGGCCACCCGGCGCATCGCCGCGGACCCGACCCTGGCCCAGGTGCACGTCGTCGTCCTCACCAACTACGGCATGGACGAGTACGTCCTCGACGCGCTGCGCGCCGGCGCCGCCGGATTCCTGGTCAAGGACATCGTGCCGGACGACTTCGTGCACGCCGTACGCGTCGCCGCACGCGGTGACGCGCTGCTCGCCCCGTCCATCACCCGCAAGCTGATCGACCGGTACGTCACCCAGCCGCTCCCCACCGTCGCCGGCACCGGGCTGGACGAGCTGACCGCCCGCGAGCGCGAGGCCGTCACCCTGGTCGCGCACGGGCTGTCCAACGACCAGATCGCCGCCCGCATGGTGATCAGCCCGCTCACCGCGAAGACCCACATCAACCGTGCCATGACCAAACTCCACGCCCGCGACCGCGCCCAACTTGTGGTCCTGGCCTACGAGTCCGGTCTGGTGTCTCCGCGCAGCTTCTGACATATGTCACTCGTCGGAGGCGGCCTCAGCCTCTTGCTGCTCAGCGGCTGCAGCTCCGACCCAGACAACGCGCCGGAGCCACGGCCTACGGCAACGGCAACGGCAACGGCAACGGTCCGACTCCCCGGAACAGCTGACGCTTGATGTTGATGCTGCCGGGAACAGCACGGGCGCAGCCGCTTGGCGGATCAGCAGAGTGCGCCTCTAGTGCCGTGACCGCATCCGCTGGGGCGGAGCGCCGGGCCGGGACCGGGCTGCGCTGCGGCCGGCCGTAATGCGCTTGCCCCTGGCCAGACATGAACGCTGCACTGTGGCCAGACACCATGAGTCGTGGTGCCGGTATCCCGAGGAGGCAGCGGCTGCAATGGAGATTCGTTCCACGACCGATGAGGACCTGGCCGTCTTCGTCGACACAGTCCATGCCGCGTTCGGGCACTTCCCGGAAACCCCGGTCGAGGGCGGTGGGCTCTGGTGGTCGGCGCTCGAAATGGACCGCTGCCTGCTCGCCGTGACGGCGGACGGACGGCCCGTCGGCACCGCCGCCACGCACTCCTTCGAGCTCACCCTGCCCGGCGAGGCCCTCGTCCCGGCCCCCGGGGTGACCGCCGTCGGCGTCCTGCCCTCGCACCGGCGCCAGGGCGTGCTCAGCGCGATGATGCGGCATCAGCTCACCGAGCTGCGGGGCCGCGGGGAGTTCCTTTCCGTGCTTCTGGCCTCTGAGGCCCTGATCTACGGCAGGTTCGGCTATGGACCGGCGACCTACACGGCGCAACTGACGGTGCCGCGCCACAAGGCCGCCCTCGCAGTTCCCCGGTCGCGCGGAGTGGCCCAAGCACCCGCGACCGGCTCGCACAACGGCTCGGTCGAGGTGCTGCGTCGGGCCGAGTGCCGCGAGATTCTGGAAGAGGTCTACGACCGGTATCGCCGCGCCCAGCCCGGCGCGCTGTCCCGGCCGCACCGCTGGTGGGCCCTGCACGCGGGACAGCCCCCGATCTCGCCGGCGCCGCGCTACGTCGCTGTCCACCGTGACGCCGGCGGCGTCCCGGACGGGTACGCCAGCTACTCGATCGAGTCCGGCACCCTGACGGTCGACGAGACCATCGCCACCGACGACGCCGCCTTCACGGCCCTGGCCCGGTTCGCACTCGGACACGACCTGGTCTCTCAGGTCGTGTTCAAGCAGGTCCCGAACGATCACCCGCTGCGCTGGCAGCTCGCGGACTTCCGCGCCGGCGAGGTGAGCGGCGACATGGACTGGCTCTGGGTGCGGCTGCTGGACGTCCCGCGTGCTCTGACCGCGCGCGGCTGGTTCACGGACGGTGAGCTCGTCCTCGAGGTCGAGGACCCGTTCCTCGGCGAGCACGGCCGCTATCTGCTGACCGTCCGGGACGGCAAAGCCGACTGCGTTCCGACGGACCGGGAGCCCGACCTGTCCCTGGACATCAGGGACCTGGGCTCGGTCTACCTCGGCGGCACCGCCCCGAGCACGCTCGTGCGTGCCGGACACATCCGGGCCCACCGCCCGGGCGCGGCCACCCTCGCTGACGCCCTCTTCCGCGCCGACCGCTCCCCGCACTGCCTGCACTGGTTCTGACCGCGCGCTCGCCGCCCCCGCACAAGCCTGCACAGCACCAGGGAGTGTCCGCAGACAGGCATTCCGCAACTGCCCGGACGCCGGACATCCCATCAAGCCACGGCTACGGCCATGGTGAAGGCGGGACGTCACTGCCAGCGTGGCCGGGCGGGACCTCCAGCCTCGTAGCGCCCTGCGGTTGCAGGTGCGGCGCGGGTGATGAGGCGGCCGACGAGCTCGGGCGGGTCGCCGAGGAGGTCCGGATCACCCGCAAGACGCTGCTGGAGCTGCCCGATCCGCAGCCGCCCGCGCAGCCGGCCCCGAAGCTGCCGGACCGTCCGGCCTAGCAGCAGATCAACGCGGTGTTCGCCGCGGCCGGCCCGCTTGCCCCTCCCGAAAGGGAGAAACGGACATCAACTCACGTCCGCCCTCTCAGTCCAGTCTCTTCCCCATGCGCGCTGAAAACTTCTCCGTGTCCTTCGTGTGCCACCACTCGAACAGGTGGGTGCGCACGAGGAACGCGAGGTAATTCAGGGTTTCCTCGGAGAGGTCTCCGCTCACCAGACTCGCTTCATGCCCCTGGTAGTCAAGTGAGACTTCCCAGAGCTGTCCTGAGGAGCTGATCTGGATTTTCAGAAGCAATTCAGGGAAGACAGATGGCACCTTCACCTCAAGGACTTCAAGAGAGGTTCCTCCACCCTCGCTCTGCAGTCCTGAAAGTTTTTGGGTGAGCGCTTCCCTTACTTGCTCCGGGGTGGCCATATGGGTCCTCTCAGCACTTTGCCTCTGCGCTCGCTGAAGCCGCAGCTACGGCCGGGGTTGTGTACTCTACCGTGGCCGTAATGATTCCCTGGGGTGTCAGACCGCCCGGCTTTCCTCCAAGGGGGCCCTTGTTGACGACCACCTTGAAGTTTTTCCTCGGCGGCTTCGAGGAGCAGCCGGTGCCCACCTTGTATCGGTAGTACACCCCGGGTGTCCTCTCGTAGCCGTTGAAGAGTGTGTCGCTGATCTTGTTCTTGAAGCTGGTGCTCCAGCGTCCGCGCTCAACTATGTGGTTGTAGCCCCAAGTTTTCGTTCCACAGCGCAGAGGCATCTTGCTCGGGCCGATCCAGAAGTTGTAGGCGACCTTTGAGTAGTGCTTCGACTTGCAGGGGTTTGACGCGCTCACTGTCGCTGCTGCGGGCATCTCGGTGGATGCGTTCGCGGGTACAGGCGCGGCGAGCAGGACAGTAGCCCCTGCCGCCGCGATGAACGTCGCGGTGGACTTGCGGAAATACGTAGAGAGCACGTCTTCTCTTTTCGATGCCGGATGCTTCTGCATGTCTTCTGCGAGCCTGCTTATGCTCTCCTTCTGGGGTTTACATTTGCAAGGAACCTCTGCGTGATCATGTTCACGTTCCGGAGTGGAACCGATACCCTGAGCTGCTCATCTTGCCCAGAATGCCTGGTGTGCTTAAGGAGGGGGTGACCCGCGCTGTGACCGCATCCGCTGGGGGCGGACGCCCACTGCCCGTCACAGCCTCACGCCTCGCGCACGACCGCCGCCGATCCCGACCACCGCACTCACCCCGGCGCCGGGCCGGGACCGGGCTGCGCTGTGACCGGCCGTAATCGCTTGCCCCTGGCCACACATGAACGCTGCACTGTGGTCGGGAAGGCACACCCTGTGCTCGCCGTGATCAACGACGACGGCTCTACGCGAGACGGCTCACTGCTGGGGGCGACATTGACTCGTCTCACCGAACAGTGAGTCGTTCCGGCGTGCTCGCTCCCCAGACCAGTCCGGTTGCTCAATTCCACGGGTCGGTGAACGACCGGCCGGGCACCGGCTTGGCGATGAGCGCTACGGAGATGAAGAAGCTGACCTGGCCGATCACGAACATCAGCGTGGCGAGCGCCTTGGGCTCATAGTGCTCGGCGGCCTGCGCATACAGCTCGTCGGAAACCCTCTCGCCGCCTGCGGGCGGCTGGAGCACCGCTTCCACAAGTGCCAGTGCGGCACGCTCGGCACCGGTGAAGTACGGCGAGTCATGCCAGGACGCCACGGACGTGATCCGCTCCTCCGACTCCCCGCCCTTGCGCAGGAATCCCGTGTGCAGAACGGTCAGGTAGGTGCTGCCCACGATCTGACCGGCGCGCAGCTGGACCAGGCTGATCGTGGAGCGGGGCACTGAACCGTTGCCGGTGACCCTGAACAGCGCCGCCGACACATCCGCCAGCTCGGGGACGAGTTCCGCGGGGTCCTCGGACATCCGCGGAACCATCGGGACCTCCGCCGTGAACGAACGAATTTCCATAGCCGTCTCCTAGATCGGTTACCTGTGCCCGTCCGGGCCCGTCATCCCCATGACGGAGCAAATTCGAGGAAGGTAACAACATGTCCGACACCAGCCCGACGGACCCAGTGGCCGAGCTGTTCGAGGCACAGCGCGACCGTCTGCGCGCGGTTGCCCACCACATGCTCGGATCCCACACCGATGCCGAGGACGTGGTGCAGGAGGCTTGGCTGCGCCTCTCCCGCCAGGACACGGCGACCATCCACAACCTCGCCGGTTGGCTGACCACGGTGGTCGGCAGGATCAGCCTCGACATCCTGCGATCGCGCCAGGCCCGCCCTGAGGCGTCCTACGACGGCAGGCTGCCCGACCTGATAGTGACGGTCGACGACGGCCCTGCGCCGGAGGACGACGTGACGCTCGCCGACTCGGTCGGGCTCGCGCTCCTCGTCGTCCTGGAGTCGCTCGGGCCGAGCGAGCGGCTGGCGTTCGTCCTGCACGACCTGTTCGCGGTGCCGTTCGACGAGATCGGCCACATCCTCGGCAAGTCCACCGCCGCCACCAAGATGCTCGCCAGCCGCGCCCGCAGGAAGGTGCAGGCGACCGAGCGGCCAACGGTCGTCGGACGGGAGCAGCGCGAGGTGGTCCAGGCCTTCCTGGCAGCGGCTCGCGGCGGCGACTTCGAGGGACTGCTGCGTGTGCTCGACCCCGAGGTGAGGCTGACTGCCGACACCCCCGATGGTGTGGTCGTCATCCTCGGCGCCACCCAGGTCGCCGCCGGCGCGCGACTCTCCGCCGGCGCAGCCGCGCGGGGGCGAGCAGTGCTCGTCAACGGCCTTCCAGGGTTCGTGTCTTGGCGTGAGGACGGCACCCCGCTCTCGGTCATCGCGTTCACCGTCACCGAGGGCCGGAT
Source organism: Streptomyces swartbergensis (assembly GCF_002148965.1). GTDB lineage: Bacteria > Actinomycetota > Actinomycetes > Streptomycetales > Streptomycetaceae > Streptomyces > Streptomyces swartbergensis. The sequence continues at coordinate 23,752 of NZ_NGFN01000064.1, forward strand.
CGCTGCCATCGCACTCGTGACCGACCCGGCCAGGCTCGCGTCGATCGACCTGCCGGATCCGGTGTGAGTTACTGCCGAGACGGTCGCCGCAGTGCGGACAGGCGGCACTCGTCGCGCGGCTTCGGTTGTGCTTGTGAGCGCTGGCGAGGCCATGTGCCAGCACCGCCAGACCGGCACAGATGCCCACGAGCAACTGAGACAGAACCTGAAAACCGTCTCAGAGCGTCCGGCAGTAGGCGTTACTTCAGCCTGCGGGTGGTGGCGCGGCCGCCTTCAAGGTGACGCCGAAGGCGTTCTCGGACTTCGTCGAGGCAGCGGCCCGCGGCTCGCTCTGACGCATACAGCGGCACAAAACAGGGAGGCGCCCGGCCGGGAACTCCGACCGGGCGCCTCCACTGCTTCCCCTGGCGGGAGCTAGTCCACCGAGGCGATCGCCGTCTCGCGGGCGTCCGTCTCCGTGCCGTCGGCGAGGGTGGCGGTCACGCGGTAGTACGTGGTCGTGCCCTTGGGCAGCGCCGCGTCGTAGTAGTCCCAGCCCGCGACGTCGCCCCGGGCCTGGGTGTCGACCTTGTCGAAGACGTGGGTCGACGGGTTCCAGCGGTAGACGTTGAAGCCGGTCACCTTGCTGCCGTTGGCGCCCGTGTCACTGGACAGCCACCAGGCGACGCGGCCGGTCACGTCGCCGTGGAGGTTGCCGACGGGGTTGTCGCCCATGGCCGGGCCGGCGTCGGCGTCGGGGCGCAGGTCGAGCTCGGTGACGTCCTGGACGGGGGCCCCGGTCTCGACGGTGAGCTGGTTGCCGTACTGGTCGACGGCGATGACGCTGTAGCGGAACTGCTCGCCGTCGGCGGCCATCCGGTCGAGGTAGTGGGTGTCCGTGAACTCCTTGGGCTTGAGGGTCCAGCCGTCGATGAGCGGCTTGTAGACCCACTCGCCGTCGACGAGGGTGCCCCGCAGGATGCGGTAGTGGTCGAGGCCGGGGTCATCACTGGCGTCCCAGCTCAGCGCGACGCCGTTCTCCTTGGCGGTGGCGGTCGTGCCCGTCACCGGGGGCGGCGGCGTGCTGTTCCCGGCGACGGCGACCGGCATCTCGACGGAAGGGGTGCCCCCGTTCCCGGAGTCGTCCACCGCGACGACCGAGTAGTAGTGCGTGGTGCCCGGCGGCGGGGCCGCTTCCGTGAAGGACGTGCCCTGGATGTGCTCGCCGACCAGCACGGGCGTGCGCCCGCTCTCCGTGCGCGGCTTGTCGTAACGGATGACCACGTACCCGACGAAGTCGTCGCTGTTGACCTCGGACTTGTCCCAGGTCAGCGTGACCCCGCGCTCGTCCTCGACGGCCTTCGCGTTGTACGCGGTGTCCACGGGGCCCGTCTTGTCCCGCGTGTAGAACTCCGCCGTGCCGGAGGCCGCGGACTCGTTGCCGTGCGTGTCGACCGCCGTGATGACGTAGTAATACGTGTCACCGGTCTGCGGCAGTGGCTCCTGGTACCAGGAGTAGGCGAGCGGCGTGTCGCCGTTCAGCCGGTTCGCCGCGGTGAGCGCGACCGGCCTGCCGGTGGTGGAGCGGTACACGTTGTACCCGGCGAGGTCCGCCTCGGTGTTCCCGTTCCAGGAGAGGTTGACCTTGTCGGAGTAGTCGGGCTTCCAGCTGTCCTCGATACCCGTCGGCGCCGCGGGAGCGGTCCGGTCGACGGTGGTGACGGACTTGTCCGCCGTACCCGCGGACTCGTTGCCCGCCTTGTCGTAGGCGCGGACCTCGTAGTAGTAGACCGCGCCGTTCTTCGGCAGCGTGGTGTCCGTGTACGAGGTGGAGGTCGTCGTGGCCAGCGGCTTGGTGCCGTACGAGGTGCCCTGGAGCCGGCGGTACACGCGGTAGCCCGCGAGGTCCATCTCCTTGTTGGCCGTCCAGCTGAACTTGGCCTGGTACGAGGAGTCGTACGTCAGGGAGGTGCCGGTCGGCACGAGGGGCTTGACCGTGTCGACGGTGGCGGACGTGCGGGGCAGGTAGTCCGCCTTGACGTTCGCGGCGCCCGTCCAGTTGACGAAGTCGAAGCGGAGGGTGTGCGTCCCGGACGGGATCGTGATGTTGACGGTCTTCGTCTGCGTCGTCGAAACGTTTTTCCAGATGTCGACCTTGCGGGTGCCGTCGAGGTAGACGCGCAGGCCGTCGCGGGTCTCGACGGGGATCGAGAACGGGCCGCCGGAACCGAAGTCCCGGGTGACCGTCCAGCGCACGCTGAAGTAGTTGCTGGGCAGGCCGGTGGCGGGGGCGCCGGTGCCCCAGTTCTGGTCGATCTTCGAGTCGCAGTCGGTCTTCTTCGGCGTACCGGAGAAGGTCGTGTTCGCGTAGAACTGGCGCTTGAAGACGGGCGACGTACAGGTCGCCGTCGCCGTGGCGGCGCCGGCGGCGGACGTGCACGTGAGCAGGGCTCCGGTCGTCGCGAGGACGGTGGTCGCGGCGAGGGCCGACGCACGAGTGGCTCGGTTCATGCCTTCCTTCGTTCTGGGTCGGCGGTGGGCAGACGGTGTCTTCCCACCGCCGACCCAGACCTTCGGGAAGGGCGGGGGGTTGTGCGGGTTTCGGGTGTGGCGTCCCTCACATATGGCGTGGGAGCGGGTGTCGTGCTCGTACGGGTACGCCACGGGCCGCCGTACCAGGGCTGGGTGAGGCCGGCGACCCGCTTGAGCTAGGCGTTACTTCAGCCTGCGGGTGGTGGGGCGTCCATCCCAGCGGTAGAGCGGGGTTGCACGGCGGGTGAGCATACGCAGCGTGACGATTGCGGCGGCCAGGTAGACGTAGAAGTCCACGACAAGGCTGCGCTTCTCGGTGCAGCGCCGCAACTTACCGAAGCCGTTCATCCAGGAGTGGGTCCGCTCGATCACCCACCTCGTGCCGGCCTGGACCGGGGCGGACAGGCCCTTGCGGGCGATCTCGCCGGTGAAGCCGAGTTCCGCAAGTGCACAACGGGTCTTGTCGCTGTCGTAGCCGCGGTCCAGGTTGACGTTTACCTGCTCAGGCAGCGGCCCAACCTGGATCTTCGCGGCTTCCAGGGTCGGCACCAGCAGGGGCGAGTCGTGCCGGTTGGCCCCGGCTGAGACCAGGCCGAGTGGGACGCCGCGGGCCTCGGAGGCCACCGAGCGCTTCAGGCCCTGCTTGCCCCGGTCCACCGGGGAGCGTCCGGCGGCCTCGCCGCCGCAGGGCGCCTTGGTGATGCAGCCGTCCACGGACAGCTCGCCGAGCTCCAGGCCGATCATGCGGTCGTACGCCTGCAGCGCCAGAGCGTGGACCTGCGCGGATATCCCCAGCTCGGCCCAGTATGTGAGGCGCCGTCGGATGGTGCGGTCCGAACAGCCGGGCCCGGCGACGCGCTCGTAGCCGCTCCCGTGCACCAGGGCGGCGATCACGTGCTCGAACACGATCCGGTCGGGGATGCGCGGATTGTGGCAGCCCAGCGGGTGGGTGTCCACGTGCTCGGGCAGCAGCGCCGCGAATTGGTCCCACAGGGGGTCGAGCAGGCACGATGGCAGAACAGGCACGAGCCCTCCTGTGATCACTGAGCGTAGAGAACTCCATGATCACCGGAGCTCGTGCCTGCTCTTCGTTCGAGGCACCCTCCGACCGCCGGTGCACGCCTAATGCCGGTCGCCCTCAGTTGATCGAGGGCATCCCAGGTCACCCCCGAAGATCGGCGAGACGCTCCCGCTGCTCTGTCTGCGCCCCAGGCCCGCTGGCGCGCGGTCAACGCACCCCACCTCGTTGATCCTGGACGGACCACTCAAACACCGGCGCCGGACTCTCTGGTCGAGCCACGGTTACGGCCATGGTGAAGGCGGGACCTCACTGCCGGCATGGCCGGGCGGGACCTTGAGCGTCGTAGCGCCCTGCGGTTGCAGGTGCGGCGCGGGCGATGAGGCGGCCCCGGACACCGGCGGTGAGAGGCGCTGGGGGCGGTGGCGTCGGGCGAGCCACAGCACGAGCGCGGCGTAGATCAGGCTCGTTGCCACGTCCACGAGGGCGACTTGCCAGGAAGAGTCGGCGGCGGTCTCGTCGGACGACAGCCCGTCGACGACAGCGGACGCGACGCCGAAGGCCAGCAGGTTGTTCAGGGCGTGCAGTGCGACGGCAGCCTCCAGGCCGCCGGTACGGATGGTCAGCAGGCCGCAGACCAGACCGAAGACCAGCAGGCCCATGAAGCCCCACCTGGTGCCCCAGCCGTGGGCGGCGGCGAACAGCACGGCCTGCGGGATCACCGCGAACCACGGCGAACGGACGAAAGCACCAACCGCCTGCGTCAGCCAGCCCCGGAACACGTACTCCTCGGCCGCCGCCTGCACCGGGACGAAGACGGCGAGCACGACCAGCGAGATGAGGAACGAACGCCCGCCCACCCATACGACGGACTCCCCCGAGTCGCCTCCGCTGTCGGGCAGGAGGACGACGGACACCGCCAGCACGGTCACGGGGAGCATCGCGGCGAGCAGACACCGGACCAGCCAGCGCCACCGCAGCCGTCCGGCGACCGACGACAGGGTGCCGGGCGGTCGCCGCCCCGGCCACCAAACGGCCAGCAGAATCAAGGGCAGGGCGACCGCGATGAAGGTGAGGTCCAGGGCCGTGTTGGCGATCGGGCCGAAGTCGTAGCCGCCGTCGGGCAGTTCACGGAGTCCGGCCGCTGCCCCGAAGCCGTAGGAGAGGGCGAACAGCAAGAGGTTGACTACGAGGTAGGCGCCAAGAGCCAGCACAGTGCCGAGTACTGGCCGCCACCAGCTGTGACGGCCAGTGCAGTGGCCCATGCGGTGGTAGGGGAGGCCGGTGGGGTGCGGTGGTAACGGGATTGTCATGATCAGTAGCTTCCCAGGCGGGGGCCGTCATCGCCGCAGATTTGCGGCTAGCGTCGGCTCCCCCGGGACCCCACCGGCCCACCC
>NZ_NGFN01000640.1 GCF_002148965.1 Streptomyces swartbergensis
GCGTCCTGGACCGGGGCGGCACCGGGCAGCGGCGTGTGGGCACGGTCGGCGGGCGTGCGCGGGGTGAGCGTGAGGGTGAAGCCCTCGGGCTTGAGGGTGAGGGTCTCCTTGACGTGGAGCCGGTAGTCGGCGTGGTCGCTCAGCCGGTAGCGGTGGACGAGCATGGCCAGCAGCATGGTCGCCTCGTGCAGGGCGAACTGCCGTCCGATGCAGGCACGCTCACCGGTGCCGAACGGCTTGAAGGCGTGCACCGGTCGTTCCGCCTCCGCTTCGGGCGTGAAGCGGGAGGGGTCGAACAGCTCGGGGTTGTCGCCCCAGACGGGCTGTCGGTGCAGCATCGGCGTGAGCACCAGGGCGGACTGCCCGGCGCGCAGCGGGATGCGGCCGCCGAGCAGCGTGTCCTCGCGGGCCTCCCGGGCGAAGACGGCGGCCGTGGGCCACAGCCGGAGCGCCTCGTTGAGGACCTGGCGCGTGTAAGTCAGCCGACCGATCTCGTCGTACGTCGGCTCGGGGTCGTCCTGGTCGCCCCACAGCTCGTCGACCTCGCGCCGCACCAGCTGGAGCGCGGTGGGGTGCTTGGCGAGGTAGTACAGGGCGAAGGACATGGCGCCGGAGGTGGTCTCGTGGCCGGCGATCAGGAAGGTGATGACCTGGTTGCGGATGTTGGCGGCGTCGAGCGTGCTGCCGTCGGCGGGGTGCTCGGCGGTGAGCATGAGGCCGAGGAGGTCGTCGGCCTGGCTCTGGCCGGTGCCGGTGCGGGCGGCGATGACGTCGTCGACGACCTGGGCGAGGTAGGCGGAGTCATCGCGGAAGGCCGCGTCCTGCGCCGAGTTAGTCCTGGCCCGGGACGCGCGCGAGGCGGGTCATGCTCCACTCCAGGCAGCGGACCATCGACTCGACGAAGGGGTGCGGTTCGGCCCGCTCGAAGGAGCCGAAGTCGTAGCCGAACCCGGCCAGTCCGATGGTGTCGAGCGTCATGCGGGTCATGTCGCCGGGCACGTCGACGGGCTGCCCGGCGCGGGCGTCGCGGTCCCAGGACGCGATGAGCCTGCGGGCCACCTTCAGCATCACGGGGTGGTAGGTCCGCATCGAGCCCAGCGCGAAGGCGGGCATGAGGATGTCGTGCGCCTTGGCCCAGTTCGGCTCGTCGTTGTAGGCGGTGAACAGGCCGTCGGCGGCGAACTCGCGGACGTTCTCCAGGCCGGGCCCGATGTGCTTGGCGAACCGCTGCTCGTCCGCGAGTTCGGCCACGAGGTCCAGGTCGCCCACGAACAGGGTGTCGCGTCCGTACAGCCGCCGCCCGAACACGGGCCCGTGCTCGCGCATCAGGTCCATGGCCTGCTGGACGGGCGCGTCGCCGGGTCCGGTGCCGGAGATGTCGGCGACGGGGACGCCGGGGAGGTCGGCTGCGGGCCGGGGGGTCTGTGCGGTGGGGCGCATGACGCGACAACTGCCTTTCGCGGTACGGAAGTACTGCGGTCCAGCGTGATCCACGGGACCCTGCGGGCCGTGCCGCGGTCCTACATGATTGTGTAGTACATGCAGATGCGTCGCCCTTGCGCGGGGGCGGCCCGATGTGGCAGGAGACGCTCGTGGACCAGGCCCGGCAGGAGGCCGTGACATGGCGCAACCGCGCCCTGCTCTTCTTCGACCGGGTCGCGATGCCGGTCGCGGTGTGCGACGTGTACGGCGCGGTGCTGCTCGCCAATCCGGCGATGGCCGCGGAGTGCGGTACGACGCCGGGGCGGCTGCGCGGCCGTGACGTGCTGGACCTGTTCAGCCCGCGGGAGGCCACGCAGGTGGAGCGCATCGCCCAGGCCCTGCGGCTGCGGCACCGCTCGCGCTACCAGGTGTCGGTGCGCTGGCGGGCCCCCGGGGGCGCGGAGCGGTACGGGGAGCTGACGGCGGACCCGGTGAGCGACACGGCGGAGGACACACCGGCGCTGCTGGTGATGCTGCGCGTGGACGGCGAACGCGCCCCCTCCCCCGCCCCG
>NZ_NGFN01000641.1 GCF_002148965.1 Streptomyces swartbergensis
GTCTCCTCGAGCTTCCGAAGCTGCTCGAACAGCCATGAGGCCTGCTGCTCCGGCGGACCTGGTGGCATTCCTTCGCGGATCGCTACGCTCGCACCGAAGGCTGCGCTAGCAGATTCCGCGCCTGTGACCTCAACGTTCTTCGGATGTCGATCACGTCTGCGGAGCCTCGCCACGCTCCGGCTCAGTGCAGCGGAGGACTTGCTCCATACCCCCTGGAACCAGGTGACAGGCAGAAAGGATTGGAGAGAGCCTCCGAATCGCCACAAGGAACAAAGCATGCCGTACGCGGTGAGAAGCCGTATCTCAACCGATCTTGGAACGTGTGAATCGAACGGAGTTCCTGGACGGCTGATCTTCCGGCGGTACGCGCGTGAAGCCAGGGGCGAGTGCCCGCTTGTGGTCGTGAGGTGAGCTGAGGGGCTTTGAGTTCAAGTCGGGGCTAGCCTGACGGGCCCTGCTCGCTCGATGGTGAGGAGAGTAAGTGCCCACTCTGATCAACGCTGTTGATGTCCGCCCGCGCGTGTACTACAGGACCATCCAGATCGGCCCCATCCTCTTCGAACAAGCACCGGCGGAGGATGACATTGTTCAGATCCCCGGGGAAGGCTGGAGCCTCACCTCCAGCGACAACGATTTCTACCCTTTGGTGCGTTTGGAGGTGTGGGACGGGCCCGCTCCTCAGCCATCAGGCTCTTGGGAGTATGAACGAGCTTTCCATTCTCCGATGGCAGATCGCCTCGCGGTGGTCGACTTGGGTGGCGTCTGCTACGGCGAGATCGAGCTGCGGCCGGGGCGCTATCACCTGCGTTTGCTCTGCCGAGGGCGAGATCATGTTGAGGCTTCGCTGGCACTCGACCCCTTCCCTCCTGAAGGGCCGCATGACGATCCCCTTGAGGTGTGGGTTGTTCAGATTTGGCCTAGTGCTGACTGAAAATCCGCATTCCAGCCGACTTTGGAACGTGTGAATCGAACGGAGTTCCTGGACGGCTGATCTTCCGGCGATACGCGCATGAAGGCAGGGCCTCCTGGTAGCTCGGGGGTGCGACCCCATTCCGAGCGGTTCCCGGAGGCCCTGTTGTCGTTGTTGTACGCGCCCGAGCCCGCCTGCTTCAACTCGCCCGCCGTGTCGTGCGATTGCCTCGCGCACGTGTACGGCAACGCGGCCGATCATCCCGATCGGGTGCGCCGGTATCCGTCGGACATGACGGACGCGGAGTGGGCGGCCATCCGGCCGTTGTTGCCGGTGCCGACCTGGCTTCAGGGGCGGGGCGGACGGCCCGAGGGCTACTGCCACCGCCAGCTGCTGGACGCGATCCGCTACCTGGTCGCGGGCGGGATCTCCTGGCGGGCGATGCCCGCGGACTTCCCCGCATGGGGCCGGGTCTACGCCTTCTTCCGCCGCTGGCGCGAGCACGGGCTGATCGCCGAGTTCCACGACCGGCTGCGCGGGAAGGTCCGGGAGCGCGAGGGCCGTGAGGCCGAGTCCACGGCCGGAATCATCGACGCGCAGTCGGTGCGGGCCGCCGCGACGGTGCCGACCACCTCACGCGGCTACGACGGCGGGAAGAAGGTGCCGGGCCGCAAACGGCACATCGTGACCGACACCCTCGGTCTGCTCCTGGTCGTCACGGTCACCGCCGCGAACATCGGCGACCGGGACGCCGCGGTGGGCCTGCTGAGGCGGCTGCGTCGCTTGCACCGCGACATCACCCTTGTCTGGGCCGACGGCGGCTACACCGGCTCCCTCGTCGGCTGGTGCCGGGACAAACTCGCCCTGACCTTGGAGATCGTCAAGCGCACCGACGACATGGCCGGGTTCGTGGTGCTGCCGAGGCGGTGGGTGGCAGAGCGCACGTTCGCGTGGCTGATGAATTCCCGCCGTCTGGCCCGGGACCACGAGACCCTGCCCGCCACCAGCGAGGCGATGATCCGGTGGTCGATGGTCACGCGGATGAGCCGGCGTCTGGCACGGCCCCGGGCCGCCGGCC
>NZ_NGFN01000642.1 GCF_002148965.1 Streptomyces swartbergensis
GAGGCGGTCTGCGCGGACGACACCGGGGAGGGGGCCGCGGGGCGGGGAACGGTCCTGGCGCCGGCGGAGACTCTCCTGCCGGGCGGCCGGCACGCGTCCGGCGGGACATTCGCGGGTGCGGTCCAGGGCGGGACACGTCCCGATGTGCCGCCGGGAGGCGCCCGGTTCACGGACGGCTCCGGTGAACGTCCTCGGCCCGCACAGGCACTTGCAGGGACCGTGACGCTGCCCCCGCTCGACGGCGGTTCGGGGAACGAGGTGCCGCCGGTGCCCGGCCAGGCGGGCGGGCCCCTGCCGTTGCCGTTGCCCGTGATGCGCTCCGAGTCCCTGATCGTCTCCAGGCCCGAGGACAGCCCCGTCGGCGGGCTGACGCGGCCCCCGTCCCTGCCCGGCCCGCCAGGCGTGACGTTGCCTCCGCTGGGCGGCCTGACGCTGCCTCAGCCCCGGTCCGACCCCGGTGCGATGACCTCGGTCGCGCCCCTGACCCACTCCGGCGGTGTGACCCTGCCCGGCCCGGGCCTCCGTGCCGACGACGTGCTCGACGCCGTCGCCGGGCTGGTGGACAAGTCCGTGTTGTGCCGGGAGCCGGGGCCCGGTGGGGTGCGGTACCGGATGCTCGACACGCTGCGGCAGTACGGGCTGGAGCAGTTGCGGCGGACCGTCGGGGACGAGGGCGCTGTCCGGCGGCGGCAGCGGGACTGGATGCTGCGGTGGGTCGAGGAGTGTGAGCGCGGCTGGTTCGGGCCCGGGCAGCCGGAGACCGTCGCCCGGCTGCGCGCCGACCGGGACAACCTGCGCGCCGCCCTCGACTTCAGCCTCTCCATCCCGGGAGAGGCGCTCGCCGGGCTGCGGCTCGCCGGCACCCTCTGGTTCTACTGGCACGCCTGCGGCGCCCCGCGCGAGGGCCTGTACTGGCTCGACCGGGCCCTGGCCGCCAACCCCGAGCCGACCCCGGAACGGGCCCGCGGCCTGTGGGTCGCCGGGCTGCTCGCCGCCGCCACCCAGGACTTCCCCCGCGGCCGCCGGCACGCCAGGGACGCCCTCGCCCTCGCCCGGGTCCTGGGCGACGCCGCCGAGGCCGCCCACGCCGAGTACGTCATCGGCGTCCTGCGGCTGTTCGGCGACGACCTGCCCGGCGCGCTGCGGCACTTCGAGACGACCGTCGCCCGTGGCCCCGTGCCCGGCCAGCACCTCAGCGTCGTAGGCCTCGACCAGGTCGAACTCGCCTGCGCGCTGGGGTTTCTGGGCGAGGCCGACCGGGCCGTCGAGGTGTGCGAGCGGGCCCTCGGGCTGTGCGAGCGGCACGGCGAGCAGTGGGTACGGTCGTACGTGCTGCGCATGCTCGCCCTCGCGCACTCCGTGCGCCGCGACTGGGCCCGGGCGGAGCGGCACGCCCGCGAGGCCCTGCGCCTCAAGCTCGCCGTCCACGACGTCATCGGCATCGCCCTCACCCTCGACCTGCTCGCGTCGATCGCCGGCGAACGCGGCGCCCACCGGCACGCGGCCGTGCTGCTGGGCGGCGCCGACCGTGTCTGGGCCGACATCGACGCCGCCCGCTGGGGCGCGCGCACCCTCAACGCCGCACGCCGGGACAGCGAGGAGCGGGCCTGCCGGGCCCTGGGACGGGACGCGTTCGAACGGGCCCACCGGCGCGGCGGGAGCCTCGGCCTCGCCGAGCTCGTCGGCCACGCCCTTCAGGAACCGGCCCGCCCGCACCCCGGCGAGTCCCGGGTTCCGCAGGACGACACCGCGGTCCGCCTCACCCGCCGCGAGACCGAGGTCGCCCGGCTCGTCGCCGAAGGGCTCGCCAACCAGCAGATCGCCGACCGTCTGGTGATCGCCCGCCGCACCGCCGAAGGCCATGTCGAACGCATCCTCAGCAAGCTCGGCTTCAGCAACCGCAGCCAGATCGCCGCCTGGGTGACGGCACAGCGCTGACCGCCTCACCGCAGACCCCCCACCCGTACCG
>NZ_NGFN01000643.1 GCF_002148965.1 Streptomyces swartbergensis
GGGCCGGGCGCCGCGGGGCGGACGACCGGAAACCGGTGGCGGTGCCGCGCGGCGGCATGACCGAGACTGGTGAGGATCCGTGGTCCCGTGGCGGTACGCCGGGGGAGGGCACGGTACGTTCGGCGGTCACGAGTGGATGGACTCCCTGTACTCGGTGGGCTCGACGCGCTGTACTGTCCGGTTCACCTCGGCGCCACGTCCGGTGCCGAGCGGCTGACCGTGCTCAGCGCTGGGGGTGGTGGCGGTCCATGGGCCGAGCAGCTCGCGATAGACGTCCGAGACGGCCTCGGCGGTGTACCGCACGTCGTGGGTGGACAGCACGTGCCGGCGGCCCTGGTTGCCGAGCGACTCGCGCAGCAGCGGGTCGGCCAGCAGCTCGGTGACGGCCCGGGCCAGCGCCGCCGGGTCCTCCGGCGGGACCAGGCACCGGGCGGCGAAGGAGGACGGCAGGCTCTCGCGGGCGCCGTCGACGTCCGTGACCACTACGGGCCGCCCGCAGGCCATCGCCTCCAGTGGCGCCAGGGCCATGCCCTCCCAGCGGGACGGCAGGACGACGAGATCGGCGGCCTGGTACCAGGGGGAGGCGTCGGCGACGGCTCCCGCGAACACCACGGATTCCGGGGCGTCTTCACGAAGCCGGTCGTGGTCCGGCCCGTCGCCGACCAGGACGAGGCGGGCGTCGGGCACCTGCCGCACGACGGTTTCCCAGGCCCGCAGCAGGACGTCCTGCCCTTTCTGCCGGCACAGCCGCCCCACGCACACGGCGAGCGGTGCCGCCGGGTGGATGCCGGCGAGCGGTGCGAGCCCGGCCCGCACGGCGCCCACGGCGGCCGGGTGGAAGCGCTCGGGGTCGATGCCGTTGGGGACGACGGTCCACCGGCCGGTGATCCTGGCGCCCATGCCGGTGGCGCGTTCCGCCTCACTCACACACACCACGCGTGAGGCCCAGCGTGCCCCCCAGCGTTCCCACATGAGCGCCAGGGCCGCGGTGCCCCCGCTGACCGCCTCGAACGACCAGGCGTGCGGCTGGAAGACCGTCGGAATCCGCCCGCGTACCGCGAGCCGTCCGGCGAGCCCGGCCTTGGCGCTGTGCGCGTGCACCAGATCGGGCCGCACCTCGTCGATCACCCGCGCCAGGTGCCGCACCTCCCGGACGAGCGACGTACCCGGCGACCGCGTCGCGTGCCAGTGCCGTACGCGCGCGCCGAGCGTCCGCAGCTTCGTGGTGAGCGCGCTGTCGGGGCAGGCCACGGTGACGTCCAGGCCGTCCGACAGTTGTGCCCGGACCAGGTCCGTCACGACGCGCGCGACGCCGCCGTCCACCGGTTGGGTGAGGTGCAGGACTCTTGGTAGAGGGGTGGTGGATGACAGGTGCATGTGGGCGGATTCCTCGCTCGCGAAGGTGTTCGGGGCGGGCGGCGACAAAGTCACCGCCGTGCGTCGACGGCGACGAAGAGCACGCCGGCCCACGCCGCGTCCTGCTGGGAATGGAGCCGGAAGGTCGCCTGGTCACCGGCGTGCTGCAGGCCTCTTCCGAGATCGAACACGTCGGAGTCGTAGCCGAGGTTGTTGGCGTGCGCGGGCACACGTGCCGCGTCCGCCCCGGGCTCACTGATGGTGGAATTGAGGACGTCGTCCTGGGGGTTGGCGGCGTTGCTGAGGGCGACCTCGGACTGGCCGGTCGTCATGGTGAGCGCGTCGCCGGTGGTGCCGCGGTCGCCGTTGTAGGCCACCAGCCCCGCACGGCCCCACGCTCCCGCGGCAAAACCCAGGCTGGTCAGCTGGATCCCCTGAGTGCCGGACTTGAGCGGGGTGAAGCCGTCCCAGAGCGCGAGGTGCCGCAGTGGCTCCGACGGGTTCTCGTAGACCACCACGAGCGTCCAGCCACCCCACGCCCCGGCCGCCGACCTGCCCATGGCGATGTTGATCTGCGCCACGGTGTACAGGTCCGGCC
>NZ_NGFN01000644.1 GCF_002148965.1 Streptomyces swartbergensis
CCCCGGCGGACTGCCGCTGATCGGGCACGGACTCCGCCTCGTCCGCGACCCCCTGCCGTTCATCACCTCGCTGCGCGAATACGGCAGGGTGGTGCGCATACGCATCGGCCCCACACCCGCCTACGTGGTCACGGACCCCGCACTGACCCGCCATGTCCTGGTGACCGACGCCGCCCACTTCCTCAAGGGCGGCAAGTACTACGATGCGCTGCGGGTCTTCCCCGGTGATGGAGTCGCGACCGTCGCCGACGGCGACACTCATCTGCGCAACCGCCGTCTGATGCAGCCCATGTTCAGCAGGGCGCATATAGCCGAGCGCGGCAACGCCATGATCGATCAGGTGCGCACGATGGTCGGCGCCTGGCCCGCGGCCGAGCCGCGCGACATGTTCGCCGGCATGAACGAGATCACCCTGGCCACGTTCCTCGTCGCCGTGTTCGGCGCGGACCTGCCCGCACACCTGGAGGGCGAGTTCACCGCCCTCATGCCCGAGATCATGAAAGGAACGATTCGGCAGGTCATTCTTCCGCCCTGGATCACGCGGCTGCCGCTGCCCGCCAACCGCGCGCACGCCGACCGTGTCGCTCGCCTGCGCGCCCTCATCGACCAGGCCATCGACCATCACATCGACGTCACCGCACCCGGATCCGCTTCGGCGGACAGCGCGTCCGGCGCCGAGGCATGCCCGCATGCGTCCGAGGCGCGCCGTCAGCAGAGGGGTCTGTTCGAGACCCTGCTCGGTGTTGAAGACCAACTCGGCCGCCGGCAACTCCAGGACGAGGCCATCACCCTCCTGGCCGGCGCGATCGAGACCACCGGCACCACACTCGCCTGGGCGCTGTACGAAATTGCCGACAATCCCGCCGTCGAACGACGTCTTCGCGAGGAACTGGCCTCGGTGTGCGAGGACCGGCCGCTGCGCTACGACGACCTCGACCAACTCCTGTACACCCGACGGGTTCTGCAGGAGGCCATCCGAAAATACGGACCGTCCTGGATGGTGACGCGGGCCGCCGCCCGCGACATCGTCCTCGGCGGACACCTGATACCCGAAGGCGCCGATGTCGTGTGGAGTCCCTATCTGCACCAGCACGACTCCTCCTGTTTCCCCGACCCCCGGACACCTTCGATCCGGACCGTTGGGAGGCAGACACCGTCGCGGCCACCCGAGGGTCCTTTCTCCCCTTCGGCGACGGCCGCCGCAAGTGCATCGGAGAGAACTTCGCGTGGGTTGAGCTGCAAATCATCCTCGCGACCGTCCTCCAAATCTGGCCCCGGTTCAAGGTGACCTCCCGTCCACCGCGTGCCCAGGCCGTCATCACAGTAAAACCCGACGCCTTGGCCATGGAGTTCCATTCGGACTCAGCCGGCTGATGGGTCGGTCGAGCAGCAGGAGCTGCGGAGTGCCGGCCCGCAGGACGCCGACCGTGCGCACCTGGCGGTGCTGCTGGACGAGGAGCTCTCCTACGAGATGCTCCGCGCGCCGGAATTCCGGATGTTGCACCGTCGTGGCCAGCGGCAAGCTGAGCAGGCTCAGGCTCCCGAGGACGAACCGCCGAAGCTGTTCACCTAGGCGTGGGCGCTCTTCCATGACGGACCGATGACGCAGCGTGCCCTGGCCGGGCGTCTGGGCGTCACCCCTCGTAACGTCACCGGCCTTCTGGACGCGCTACAGGAGGACGGGCTGGTGGTGCGGGAGGCGCACCCCACCGACCGGCGCGCGACCCTCACCTCCCTGAGCGGAAAGGGCCGCCAGGTCACGTCGGCGCTGCGCAGAGGGCGGGATGACCTGGCCGCCGCGCTGTTCGGGGATCTGCCGGCCGATCAGCTGGACGTCTTCACCGCCACGCTGGCCCAGGTGACCGAGCGGCTGAGGAGTGTCGGTCCGAGTGAGCGGGTCTGACTGCCTGCGCAGGACCGGGAGTGCCGGGTGTCAGTCGTCGGTTCTGTGC
>NZ_NGFN01000645.1 GCF_002148965.1 Streptomyces swartbergensis
GTCCGACACCGACGCGACCATCCTCGCCCCGCTGTGCGCTGCTATCGGCGAGAGCCTCGAGCACGGCCTCGCGGCTCGCGGCTCGCCGCTACGCCCTGGGCTTTGGCTTGATACAGATGAAGAGGCCCTTCGAGGGAACAAGCCCTTCCTTCCCGACATCCCCCTCCTGCATGCATGCGAAGAGCAAGTAGTAGCCCGGGATGGCGACGGCCTGTTTCGGGATTCGGGCCTCGTAGTGACCTGGTGCCGTCGATGTGACGTTGAGGCCGATATAGCGCTGATCCGAGTTGAATGCGTGGGTTGCGCTGCCGCAACGCACAAGTGCGAGCTGGGTGATCGGACCGGGCCCACGAACGTCAACCTCAAGCTTCTCCCCGGAGGCGATGGCCTTGGGAGCGTTGAGGATGCGGGGGCGGCGTCGGCATGTGTACCACGGCTCGTAGATCTCCAGCTCGAGGCGTCGGACGTCCTCCCCGCCAGGTTTTGCGCCGATGTTGCCGCCGCCGGTAAAGACACGGCCGTCGGGCATGAGCAGCGCCGTCGAATGATAGTTGCGCGCGAACTTCGCTGTGCTGAAGGAGCTCTGGTCCCATACCCATCCGTCAGGAGTGCGGATGAGCAGCTCCGGGGCTCTGACCGCAGTGTCATCGTTCCCGCCGTCCGTAACGCCGCCGCACAAGAGCACCTCGCCGCTGGGTAGCAGAACGAGGTTGCTGTTGAGACGCAGGCGTCCGTTGGCCTGGGGACTTCGGTTCCCAGTGATTTTTTGGGGATTTTGTTCGCGAAGGCGTTGCCATGTTAGGGAGTCGAGGGGTTTCTCGGGAGTTCCCAGGTCGATCAGCCAAGCGGAGTCGGCTCCAGTGTCTCCTGCCCGCAGCACCCGGAACCGGAAGCCTTCCTCTTCCAGGAGGGGAAGCAGCGTGGCTGGGGTGTAGAAGTCGACGTACTCGCCCCAGCTCGTGGTGCCTGGCGGAGGAAAGCCGTTGCGCGTCCAGGACACATCCTTTTCTCCTCCAGACCAGCTTGCGCTTCTGCGCGGCACGGTTGAAGGAACGCCCTCTTCAGCAACGATCGGGGTCGCGCTGAACACTTCACCTTCTGGGCCGCTGAACAGACGTGGGTACAGATAGGGCGGTGGGGTTTCTGAGGTGTCGATAGCAGGGGTCTCACCATGGTGACGCCAGAAGTGAGGTTCCCAGGACTCCATAGTGTTGTTGAAGTGCCGGGCCCCGTCCGCTTGGTGGGTGTGGCCGGACAAGGCAAGAATGGCACCGTTGCGGCGGGTGATCAAGGTGGGATACCAGCGTCCGCCAGACATCGACTCTTCCCGCACCCAGTAACGTCCACGTCGCTTCAGAGGGTCGAACGTCCATACGTAGGGCAGGCCGGAGAAGTGTGCGCCGTGAGGTGCTGCCGCATCTTCCAGCCACTTTTCCGTCCCACCGGCGACCAACAGTTTTCCGTCAGGCGCAAAGGCGTGCCCTGAACAGAAGACGTCGGTGGTCGGAGCATCAATTTTTTCCAGGGTTAGCGTGGCGCAGTCGAAAAGTTCGCAGTGGTCGATGTYCTGGGGGTTTGCTACGAGCTGAGCCCGATTATGTTGATCACCGCTGAAAATGACGATCTTGCCGGTGTGGACGAGAGCGGCGTGGATGGCGAAGGAACGGGCCAAGAGGTTGCCGCCGTTCTCATCCTCCACGCGGAACCAGCGCCCGCTGCGGGCCGAGGTCGCGCGGTAATTCCGAGAAATAGGGCTGACGACACCACAGAGCTCCTGGCGTGCGTTCAGTTTTGCGCGCGCGGGGATATCGACATCTACCGGCATGCTCGGCGCGCCAGCCTCCCATCGACCAAGCTCCACGTCGTTTGCCAGGAGAACCACGGTCGCCCCCGGCTTGAGTCGGCTAAGAGTCAGCTTGTGTGGCGTGGCGCAGACGGGCCCATCGATGCG
>NZ_NGFN01000646.1 GCF_002148965.1 Streptomyces swartbergensis
TGGTGGCGGTGGGCGGGCCGACCGGCCCGGAGGGAACCAGGGCGTCCTCGGGCCCGGCCGCAGGCCGGGGACCGGCCGTGGCGAGGGCCGGTGCCGGTACCGAGCCCGCTGACTCCGCCGCGAGCGGCCGGGACTCGCCCGCCTCGCACTCCGGTACCACCACGCGGCGCCGGGCCGATGACTCGTGCGACGGCGACGGCGACGGCACCGCCGTGTTCTTCGTGCGCAGCTTGCCGGCCCGCCTCGCGGTCAGGTTGCGGAAGTTCACGAGCATGCGATGGCCGAACTCCGTGAGCACGGACTCCGGGTGGAACTGCACGCCCCACAGCGGCCGGGTGCGGTGCCGCAGGCCCATCAGGACGCCGTCCTCCGCCCAGGCCGTGGCCTCCAGCATCTCCGGCAGCGGCTCGCGCACGGACAGCGAGTGGTAGCGGACGGCGGTGAAGTTCTGCGGCAGGCCCTGGAACAGGTCGCGTTCGTCATGCCGGATCGTGGACAGGTGCCCGTGCCGCGGCTCAGGAGCGGGCCCCACCACCCCGCGCTCCCCGAGCGCGATGCCCTGATGGCCGAGACACACGCCGAGCACGGGAACCGGGGAGGTGGCGACCAGCCCGGCCGCGATGCCGAAGTCACGCGCGTCCGCCRGATGCCCGGGACCCGGGGACACCACCAGGTTGTCGAACTCCCGGAGATCCGGAACCGCGTCGGCGGCGGCGTCGTTGCGGACGACCACCGGCTCCTCGCCGTTGACCTCGGCGATCAGCTGGAACAGGTTGTACGTGTACGAGTCGTAATTGTCGATGAGCAGGGTCTTCACCCGCCCACCTCCCTCTGTTCGTTCGCGGGCCTACATGGCCCGGCGTTTGTGCCGTCCGCGGAGCGCCTGGAGCGACGGGTACAGCCATTTCCTGAAGAAACGCTGGAGCCGCGGCATGAGAATCCAGGTGACAAGGGCCGTCACGCACAGACACAACAACAGTGTGCGGATCAGTGCATTGAGGTCACCGAGATAGGGAAGCACCGTCAGATTGAAAAGGAGCACCGGCGGAAAGACCGCGCTCATATTCACGAACCACAGTTTCCATTTCGACGGCGGAGCGGGCGGCGCGGGCGTCAGCGTCTGCGCCTCGAACCAGGCCCGGGCCCCCCGCACCCGCCTGCGCTCCGCCTCCTGGGCGAGCCCCTCCAGCCGGGCGTCCCACTGTGCCCGGGAGGGTGATTTCTCCCAGGCCAGGGCCGCACCCTCGCTGGTGAAGCGATAAACGACATGCCACTCCGCCCCTCCGTCGACAAGTACCCCACCCCCCAGGAACCCCGGTTGCCGCGCGGTCGCGCCCAGCATGGCCCACCCCCAGGAGTGGAAGTCGGACGCCCGGCCCGGCATCACGCGATAGGCCACGGTGACCGTGACGGGATTACTGGTCACGCCGTCCCATACGGAAAGCGGTTCACCCGCGTTCAAGATTCAACAAACAATTTTCCGGCCGTCCGGAACGTGAAGCTTTTGGGCAGGTGGGAAACCCCCTCATCAGCCGGCGTGAGCCCTCCCGATCGGCTGGGCGTGAACAGATCCGATCACCTGGGTCTGCCCCCCGCATCACCTGGGAGCAAGCGCGCTCTCCACCCGCTCCACCGGCGCCTCCCCGAACCGTGACAACGCCAGCGCCCCGGCCACCGCCACCGCGAACCCCAGCACCGCCGGCCACCCCAGCCCCGGCCGCGTACGGTCCCCGAGCCACACCACGCCGATCAGCGCGGGCGCGACGGTCTCCCCGAGCACCAGTCCCGCGGTCGCCGTGGTCACCGACCCGCGCTGGAGGGCGGAGGTCAGCAACAGGAACGCGGCCCCGCCGCCGAGCAGCAGCGCGTACGCCGCCGGGTTGGTGAAGAGCACACCGGGCGTCAGACCGCCGATGAGCCGCACCGCCACCTCCACCACTCCGAACCCC
>NZ_NGFN01000647.1 GCF_002148965.1 Streptomyces swartbergensis
GTCCGAGTCCGGCGGGGACGGCTGGTCCTCGTCCGACGGCCGCGGCCCGTCCCAGCCCGACAGGCAGGCCGCAGGCCGGTCCAACCCGGACAGGGGCGGACCTGTTCCATCCTGCCCGGCCCTACCCGCCACCCTCCCGGGCCAGCGCCCCCCGGCACACCCTCAACAACCCCTCGTCCTCATGGATATCGTGGCTGTCGCAGCCGCCCGAGTCGGCCCGATGCCGGCGTGGGGACGTGAGCTCCGCTCGCAGCAGGTCGTGCAGGGGCGCTCCCGTGGGACCCAGCGCTGCCACGCACCCGGCGATCGTCGTGCGGGTGTGCGGGTGCTCCGCCCATGCGGCGCGGAGGACGGGAAGGACCTGGTCCTGTTCCGGCTCTCCGGTGATCCGCCACACCGCGCAGGCCGCCGCGACCCGTTCCGACGCTTCGCCGGAGCCGGTCATCCGGCGCAGCGCCGGCAGGGCGCTACGGGCGGCCGTCGGCCCCAGTCGTCCGAGTACGTCCGCGGCGGCCGAGGGCCCATACCGGCCCCTTCCGCCATCCGTCAGCTTGCGGAGCAGTACGGGCACGACGGCACCCGCCTCACTCGTGACCGACCACAGCGCGTCCGCGGCGGCGACGGCGCAGTCCGTCTCCAGCAGCCCGCGCAGATCCGGTATCGCCTCGTGCGCGGCGCTGCCCAGCGCCCCCAGGGCACGGACCGCCGCCCCCGTGACGGCGTCGCGCAGCCGCAGCCCGTCCGGTATGCCACGCAGCAGGCGCAGCACCGACGGCACGGACTCGGCGTCGCCCAGTGCCGTGAGGGCCGACAGCAGGGGAACGGCCCGCTCATGCGTGTCGGGGCCGTCGAGCGGTACGCGGGCGAGGCGTCGCCGCAGAGCGGGGGCGAGCGGTGCGGCAGCGCGGCCCAGATGGGGTATCACCAGCCCCAGGTCATGCGGTACGACCGGGCCTGCCAGCACCTCGGCCAGCACCGGCGTGGCCCGCGCGTCCCCGGCCCTGGCCAGTGCCTTGAGCGGGCCGCCCAGCGTCGGCGCCCCCCGCTCCCCGTGACGTACGCGAAGCTCGGGACGGCAGGCCACCAGGGCGTGGAGATGGTCCGCGGCCGGCAGGGCCAGTTCGAAGAGCTCCACCAGGACGGCTACCGCCGCGTCGTGCAACCAGCCCTCCTCGGCGCCCAGTTGGGCACCTATGAGGGCGACCGGCTCCGCCACGTCGGCCCGCCACTCGCGGAACAGCCCGGCCGACATCCACACGGCGTTGCACCGGTCGAGGGGATCCGGACTGGTCAACTGCCCGCACAGCAGGGCGACCCGGTCGGCCACCCGGCCGCCGAGCGCGGAGTGCAGGGTCCGCAGCAGCCGGGAGCCCTCCTCGTCCGAGGGACGCAAGCGGCGCAGCCGCCCGGCGAGCGTGTCGGCACCGGGACCGTCCTGCGCGAGTCTCTCGCAGCCGCGCTGCCCGGACCTGTCCCGCAGCAGCCGGACCACCGTCGGTGCGAGATCCGCGGGAAGCAACTCCGGGGCACACTGCGCCAGCTGGCCGAGCGCGGCCAGGCGCAGCCCCGGCCCGTGGGGCGGCGCGCTCAGCGCCGCCAGCAGGTCCACGGCCCGGGCGGCGTGGGCGTCACCGGCCGGCAGGTGCCGCCGTGCGAACAGGCCGAGGCCCTCGGCCAGGGCGAGCAGGACCCGGTCGTCCCGCTCCACGGTGATCCGCTCCCGGAACAGGGCGAGCACACGCGCCGGCCGGTCGAGGAACCGCACGAGCGCCTCCGGAGCCGCCCGGCGTACTCCGACGTCCGCGTCCCCAGCCAGCCGTACGAAGACATCGGCACCCGCGCGCAGGGCGGCACGGACCTTCACGGCGAGATCATCGGGCACACCCCCGCCTCCGCCAAGCCCACCCC
>NZ_NGFN01000648.1 GCF_002148965.1 Streptomyces swartbergensis
ACCCCGCAGACCCCGTCCGGCGGCGCGAACGTCCTGTYGCGCCCAGCCTCGCGCCGTCGGACGGCCAGCCCCCCGCCCCGGGGTGCGGAACCGACCCGGCGGCAGCAGCCTGAAGGCATGGCACATCCAACCGAGCACCCGCATGTCGTGGTCCATCCCCCCGCGCTGGACGGATCCCGCCGGGTCACCCTGGGCGAGGAGCCCCTGGGCGTCGCCACACACGCCGACGACGTCGCCGAGATCCTGCGGCTCGCCGACCTGTACGTCACCGACGTCGCGGAGAGCGACCTCGTCGAATGGCAGGGCGGCGGCCCGGACGACTGGCCGGGGCTGTCGGAACACCACGAGGTGTGAACACGCGCACGCGCCTACGGCACCGGTCGTACGCCTGGTACGGAACCCTCACTTGACTGGGCCCCGCGTCGCCACTACTCCCACGCGCGGGCGCGGATGTTGCGGAGCCGTTCCGGTCCGCGTGCGCAACGACGCCGCAGGACCGGCATGCGAACCAGGCCTGGGAGACCCGGTTCGCCCTGTCGAGGTGGCCGCACTCGGCGAGGTACGGGAGGTGTACGCCGGATCGACGTGCACCACCGGCACCCCGGCCCTGCGGGCCTTGTACGCGATGAACTGCCCCAGCTGGGCGAAGGACCAGCTGGAGTGGGTGGCCCGTTGGGGGCTTCCTCAGCCGTACCCGATCGCGGATGCCCGTGAGGTCTTCCAGGGCAATTCCGCGACCGGTGCGTTCAGCCTCGGCCACCACATGCTTCGCGATCTTGTGGTTGATGTCCTTCGCCCGCCGCGCTTCCTTGAGGCGGCGCTTGTTCAGCCGCCGCCTCGCGGACGGGGTGTTCTTCTTCTGGAGCTTGGTGCGCAGGCCGCGCTCGCGGATCCGGATCTCAGGAACCACATGCCGTCCCGGTGCACGAGATCGGACTCGCCCCTGCGGTACAGCGCGAGCGTGGCCAGCTGCTCGACAGATGCCGTGAAAGCCACGTTCTTCATCCGCCCGCCGGTGGTCCAGACCGACACCGTCCGCTCGGCGATCTGCCACGACAGCATCCGGTCGTCGTAGGGCTGAGCACCAAAGGAACGGAAGGCAACGGGCTTCTGCGTGGCGCGACGGTAGCGCGCTGAACCAGGACGACCCAGGCGGCTTGCCCTCCGGTTCGCCTCCAGAGCCGCCGCCTGCACGGGCGTCGGCAGCAGCCTGACCTGCACCACCAGCTTCACGATCAGCGATCGTAGACACCCGCACGACACCCCACCACACGTCCCCCACCGCTCACCCCATCGAGTGACCCGCGCACCCTGTCCTGATGCGCCGTGTCCCGAGTGATGCCCGGCCGAGACGCGGCCATGGCAGACACAGCGATACCGCGGCGCTCCGCGCCGCGCGCCCTAAGATGCGATTCCTCCCGGTTGCGAAACCCCGGGGGTCCCTCGCAAGAACAGGCTGCCCCGGGGCTTCAACTGCCCCCGGGGCCGGGCACATTCTCGACACACGGGGCCCGTCGGCACGGGGGCGGCGGGCCCCGGCACGGGGTGAAGCCATGGGCGACGGTACGGCGGTCCCGCTGGAGCCGCACGAGATCGCACTGCTGGGGAACGGTCCGCGGACCGCCGTCACCGTCGCCGTGGTGGACCTGTATCTGAGGGGCCTGGTGGAGGCGGACCGGCCCGGGACGATGCGGGCGGGCATCGCGGACGCCGTGAGCGCGGAGCGAGCGCCGTCCCCCCTGGCCCAGGCGGTGCACGCCTGTCTCCACGAGCCCACCGGTCTCCTGACGTTGGTCAAGGATCCGGACGTACGGCTCGCCCTGGCCCTCATGCGCATCCCGCTCGCGGAGGCGGGGCTGGTCCGCCGGGCGGAGGTGGGCGGCAAGGGCCTCCTGAAGC
>NZ_NGFN01000649.1 GCF_002148965.1 Streptomyces swartbergensis
CCCCCCGGAGTACGCCCGCCGCCTGTTCGACGCCCGCGACGCGGGTGCCAGCGACCAGCAGATGCGCGGAATCATCGCCGAAGGCTTCAAGGAGGTCTATTTCCAAGACGGCGGAGGCCGCGCTATGGGACTGTCCGACGTCGAAATTAACGAAATTGACTATCTGGATCTCGACTACTGATTCAGGAGCTCCATATGCGAGCGCTTTCTCGCCTGTGTGCCGAAGCACGGTAGGTGTCACCGAAGCAGGCTGGTTGTCACCGCAGGGCCAGTGGTGCGCATCCGCTCGTACATCCAGAAGGCGCGCCGGGAGAAGGTGCTGCCCCACGTCGCTCGGAGACGGCCGCTCCTGCTGAGGGTGCACGGCCCATAGGCACAGGGCCATGGTGGAATAGAAGAGCGTCGGCACCAGTAGGGAGGCTGGCATGGCCACCATCCGCAACGTGACCCCGAACTGGGAGTTCCACCAGCAAATGCACCGGCGCGCCAGGGAACTGGCCCGCATCGCCGACCCGCTGGCCGGCCTGCGAGCCGTCCTCGGACCGTCTTACCTCACGCCTGCCTGGGCGCCCTACACGAACCCCCTGCTCCGGGAGATGGAGCGGACCCGGCAGTGGATGGAGGCCCTCAAACCCCTCCTCCCGCAGTTGTCCGCTGACTGGGGCGACCTCATACAGAAGGCCACGGCGCAGTTCGACCCGGGAAAGATCGACCTCCCCGAACCGGATACCGAAGCCGAAGCCGAAGCCGACACCAGGATCACCCTGCGCATTGACGACCTTGACGAGCTCGACAAGCTGACACCTGAAAAACTCGGCCAGGTTCTGGCGCAGGTGACAGCCGCCGTCTTCTGCACGCTTACCGGGCTATTGGAGCATCCCGAGGACACCGACGAAAGAGAGTGGACGCTGCGCGCCTACAGCCAGGCCTTCACGGCCGGCGAGATCGCCGCAGCCCTATGGGAGGAGCTCACCGACGACACGGAGGGATGAGTCGTCTCAAGCACTTTGGCTGCGAATACCGAACCGGCAGAGGCCCCGGAGGCCCATTTTCGCAGTGGTCATTCTGATGGCCAGGGTTCACGCCAGGTGCGCATGTGCTGATTGATTACATCGGTGATCCTGTCGATAGCCGCCTTAGCATCCGGATGACTGTCCCATGTGTTCCATTTGCGCTGCAACGCATAGGCAACGAGGTCAGCTAGCTGCACCCCCGGGCTCGCGTGCGAGCTCACGAAGTGTATGGAGTCAATGACGGTCTTTAGCTTGGTCCCAGGCACTTCACCTCCGCCCCAGTCTTGGAGATCAGCGACCATCTTGACCGCCCGCAGCTGATGCTCCTTCTGCTCGTCGGCGATCAGGATCTTGTTGCCGGTGTACCTGGTGTCGATCTTCTCTAGGAGGAACTGCAAGGCCAACAGGTAGGCGTTCCCGTCTGCGTCGCCGCCGTACCGAGTGTGCAGGCGTTCCTTGTGGATGCTGGCGCAGGACACATCGACGTCGAGATCGTCAATCACCGAGATCGCATCCTCGTAGGCGGCGATCAGCTCGGCGTACGACAGAGAGTCCCAGTGGCCGATGCCGTTCCAGATCTCGTTTCCGTGTAGCTCAAAGTCGGCTGGTACCCATCCCAAGTGCGTTCTCGCTACCTGACGGAACTTTTCCGCAAGCGGCTGCACTTTGTCCTCGTGGACGAGGACGGCAGCCAGCGTCAGCAACTTCTGCTTGCTGGCGCCCTTCCCAACGGAGCCGGTCTCGTCGATGTACACCAGGTGTGCCATGCGTCGAGTAAAGCGGACCGTGGCTCCCAGGGGAGGTAAAACGATCAATCGAGGAACAGGCGGATCCCGCCGGCTGAAGTACTCAGTCCAACTGGGAGAAGGAGCTGGTG
>NZ_NGFN01000065.1 GCF_002148965.1 Streptomyces swartbergensis
GGACAGGAGGCGGCTCACGCGTCCACCCCGGCCTTCTTCTCGCCCTTCCCGGCCGTCTGCTCGGCCGCCGGGGCCCGCAGGACGTCGTACTCCGTGAGGTCCACCCGCCGCGTCGCCCGCCGGAACTCGGCTGTCGTGCCGGGCCAGATGGTGGTGTTGCGGCCGCTCGCGTCGAGGTACCAGCTGGTGCAGCCGCCGGTGTTCCACACGGTCCGCTTCATGCGCTCCTGCACCCGGTGGCTCCAGGCGCGTACGGCGCTCGGCCGGGCGTCGAGGGCGACCCGGCCTCCCCCAGAGCCCGAAGGGCCTGGGGGGACCCCCAGGACGTCGAGTTGGCGGACGAAGTCGGCGAGGTAGTTCAGCTGGGACTCGATCATGAGGATCATCGAGGAGTTCCCGAGGCCGGTGTTGGGCCCGATGATCGTCATCCAGTTCGGGAAGCCGGCCGCGGAGGCGCCGCGCAGGGCCTCCATGCCGCCCTTCCAGGTCTCGGCGAGGGTCCGTCCGTCGGCGCCCACGACCCGGTCGGCGATGGGCATGTCGGTGACGTGGAAGCCGGTGCCGAAGACGATCGCGTCCACCTCGGCCTCACTGCCGTCGGCGGCGACGAGGGTCGATCCGCGGACCTCGGCCAGCCCGCTCGCGACCACGTCGACATTGGGCTGTGCGAGCGCCGGATAGTAGTCGCTGGACAGCAGGATCCGCTTGCAGCCGATGCGGTAGTCCGGGGTGAGCTTCGCCCGCAGGGCCGGGTCCTTGATGGCACGGGCCATGTTGCGCCGGGCCAGCTGCTCGACGAAGCCGAGTTGGTTCGGGCGCTTGGTGAACGCCTGGACCTGCAACTCCCGGATGCCCCACAGCAGTCCGCGCCGCAGCTGCGAGGTGACGGGCAGTTGCCGGTGGAGCCACCGCTCGGCGTCGCTGATGGCCCGGTCGACGCGGGGCATCACCCACGGCGGGGTGCGCTGGAAGAGCGTGAGCCGCGACACGTCGGGCTGGATGGCCGGCACGATCTGGATGGCCGAGGCCCCGGTCCCCACCATCGCGACGCGCTTGCCGCGCAGGTCGTAGTCGTGGTCCCAGCGGGCGGAGTGGAAGACCTTGCCGGGAAAGGAGTCCAGTCCCGGGATGTCCGGCACCTTCGGATCGGACAGCGGCCCGGTGGCGGACACCACGAGATCCGCCGACAGACTCCCGCTGCTGGTCTCGATGTCCCAGCACAGCCGCTCGGCGTTCCACGTCATCCGCTTCACCTCCGAGTCGAAGCGGATGTGCGGCCGCAGCCGGAACACGTCCGTCACGTGCTCCAGGTAGGCGCGGATGTGTTCCTGACCCGAGAAGGTGCGCGGCCAGTCGGGGTTGGGCGCGAAGGAGAACGAGTACAGATGCGACGGCACGTCACACGCGCATCCCGGGTAGCTGTTGTCGCGCCAGGTCCCGCCGACGCTGCTCGCCCGCTCCAGGACGACGAAGTCGGTGACGCCCTCGCGGCGCAGCCGCACGGCGGCCCCCAGCCCGCCGAACCCGGAACCGACCACCGCGACCCGCACATGCTCGCGTTCGTGTTCGCGTTCGCCCATGCCGACACCTCCACACACCACGAGAACCATGCCAGTGAACACTGGCGCAATGGGAGAGTAGGGCAGCGGCGTACTGATGGGTAGGGGGCGGTCGAGGAAAGTTACCCCCGGTACGCCTTAAGGTGCCCAGGTGGCCGAGAAGCGCGAATACCGCATGGAAGAGCTGGCCCGCCTGGCCGGGATCACGGTGCGCACCCTGCGCTTCTACCGCGAACGCAAGCTGATCCCGCCACCTCGCCGGGAGGGCCGTATCGCCTGGTACGACGACCAGCACCTGAACCGGCTGCGCACGATCACGGCCCTGCTGGAACGCGGCCACACCCTCAGCGGCATCGCGGAACTGGCGGAGGCCTTCGACCACGGCCGGGACGTCGGCGACCTGCTCGGCGTCGGCGCCCCCACCGAGGAGGAGCCGGTCCACCTCACCCCCGAGGAACTCGCCGACCACTTCGCGGGCGACGCCACCCCCGAGAACCTCGCCGCCGCGATGGAGCTCGGCTACCTCGGCACCGACGGCAACGAGATCGTCCACATCAGCCGCCGCCTCCTGGACGTCTCCTCGGCCCTGGTCCGCGAGGGCATCCCCCTCGCGGAGGTCCTCAGCGCGGCCAAGCAGGTCCGCACCCACGCCGACGCCCTGGCCGAACTCTTCACCGGCCTGGTCCTGCGCCACGCCTCCGA
This sequence comes from Streptomyces swartbergensis, assembly GCF_002148965.1. GTDB lineage: Bacteria > Actinomycetota > Actinomycetes > Streptomycetales > Streptomycetaceae > Streptomyces > Streptomyces swartbergensis. The sequence goes on from NZ_NGFN01000065.1 coordinate 2,262, forward strand.
GGACGACCTGCCCCGCCTGCGCCCGCTGGCCCGGAGCGTGGTGGAGGCCGAGCTGTCCCTGGCCATGGACCGCAGGATGCGCGGGCCGTCCTAGGGGGTGCCGTAGACGACGGTCACCGGCGCGTGGTCGGACCACCGCTCCGCGTGCGTGGCGGCCCGCTCCACGAACCCCTTGACCGCCCGCCCGGCGAGCCCCGGGGTGGCGACGTGATAGTCGATCCGCCAGCCGGTGTCGTTGTCGAAGGCCCGTCCGCGGTACGACCACCACGAGTACGGCCCCTCGGTGTCCGGGTGCAGCGCGCGTACGACATCGACGTACCCGCCGTCCGCGGGATCGAGTACCTGGGACAGCCACTCCCGCTCCTCGGGCAGGAACCCGGAGTTCTTGGTGTTGCCGCGCCAGTTCTTCAGGTCGGCCTGCTGGTGGGCGATGTTCCAGTCGCCGCAGACGAGCACCTCACGCCCCTCGGCGGCGGCCCGCTCCCGGAGCCCCTTCAGGTAGGCGAGGAACTCGCCCATGAAGCGCTCCTTCTCGTCCTGCCGCTCGGTGCCGACCTCACCCGAGGGCAGATACAGGGAGGCGACCGTGACCCCCGGCAGATCCGCCTCCACATACCGCCCGCTGCCGTCGAACTCGGCGGACCCGAACCCGACCTGGACCCGGTCCGGCTCACGCCGGCTGTACAGGGACACCCCGGCCCGCCCCTTGGCGGCGGCCGGCGCGTGCACCACGTGCCAGCCATCGGGGTCGCGGACGTGCTCGGGCAACTGCTCCGGCTCGGCCCGCACCTCCTGAAGACACAGCACGTCGGCATCGGTCTGCGCGAGCCACTCCACGAAGCCCTTCTTCGCGGCGGCACGCAGCCCGTTCACATTCACAGAGGTCACAGTGAGCACCCCGGCACGATACCGGCACACTGGACGAGGTCCAGTTCCGGATCGAATACGGTAGCCGGCATGCATATACGCCGGGTCTCCTTCGACCACCCCGACGCCGTGAAGCTGAACGACCAGGTGCAGGCCGAGTACGCCGTCCGCTACGGGGACGACGGCGACGCGACGGTCATGGCCGTGTCGGACTTCGAGCCGCCGAACGGCATCTACCTGATCGCGTACGACGAGCTCGGAACCCCCGTCGCCTCGGGCGGCTGGCGCGCCCAGGACGCGAACGACGAGGGCAACCTGGACGGCGACGCCGAGGTCAAGCGCATGTACGTGATCGAGCAGCTGCGCGGCCGGGGCCTCGCCCGCCGCATCCTGGCCGCCCTGGAGGAGGACGCCCGCGCGGCCGGCCGCATCCGCATGGTCCTGGAGACGGGCCTCAAGCAGCCGGAGGCCATAGCCCTGTACACGTCCAGCGGCTATGAGCCGTGCGCCAAGTTCGGCTACTACCGGCACTACGAGTCGAGCCGGTGTTTCGCGAAGAGCCTCTGAGAGCTGGGGAACAGAGCAGAGCCCCTGTCGGCTTTCGCCGACAGGGGCTCGAAGCTGCGTGGACCTGAGGGGATTTGAACCCCTGGCCCCCTCGATGCGAACGAGGTGCGCTACCGGACTGCGCCACAGGCCCTTGCAACGAGTGAAACTTTAGCACCCCGATCGGCCTGCTTGGAAATCCGTTCCCGACGGGCGGTCGAGGGGCGGTCACCTGCGGCTTCGCGGGCTACTCGTTGGCGGCCCGGGGCCGGTCCCCGTCCTCGTACTGGTCGAACAGCGGCGTGCGGCCGCGCTCCCGTGCCCGCCGTGCGGAGGCCGCGCGGCGGGCGTCACAGCGCCCGTCGTCGTCCGCCCTCTCCGGCGCGCGCTCCGCCCCGTCGGGGTCCGCGCTGTCGGCGGGAGCCGCCCCGTCCTCGTGGTCCGGGGTGACGGCGCTCGACCGCGCGGAGCTCCAGGTGTCGGGGGCTCCGAGGTCCACGTCGCTGGTGGCCCGGGGCGCGACGGGTGCGGTCACATAGGTCGGCAGGGGCACCGGCACCGGCTCCCAGCTGTCGCCCTGCCCCGGCCGCCGCTGCCGCTCACGCTGCTGGTCGACCCACTCGGCGTGGTCGGTCTGCTCGACGAGTGCCCGCCGGTCCGCCGCGAGGGCCGACAGGCCGGGGTCGGTCGCCGGCGGTCCTTCCTCCGGGTCGTCGGCCGCTTCGTCGGTGGAGGCGCGCCGGCGGGGCTGCCGCTGGCGCTCCCGCAGCCGCTGGGCGGCGGCCTCGGCCCGGCGGCGGTCCATCTGGTAGGCGAAGCGGCGGCGCTCCTGGGAGCGCAGGTACGCGATGTACACGCTGAGCATGACGGCGGGCACACCGGGCGCCCACAGGAACGCGAGGCCCCCGACGGCGGCGACGATCGCGCCGAGGGTGAAGGCGAGGAACAGCATGGTGGTGGTGCGCCGACGGCGCGCGAGCACCTTCGAGCGCCGGGCCCGCGCTGCGGCCGCCTCGTTCGCCTTGTTCGCCTTGTTCTCCTGAGGCGTCGCGGCGCGCCGGGCGGCGGGCACGGGGCCCCGTCCGCGATCGGCGCTCGCCGGTCCGGGTGCCGGGCGGGCCGGCTGCTCGGGGGCGGGCGACGGTACGGGCGCCTGGGTCTGCGGACGCGTCTTGGACACGGCGAAGGCCCGGACGTCCACCGAGTCGGTGGCGGCGTCCAGGTCGTCGGCGTCCTGCTCCCCCTCCTCGGCGGAGCGCGCCTGCAGGTCCCTGGCGTACCGGCGCTCCATGGCCGCCTTTCCGGACAGAAGCCGGATGGCGGTGCTGAAGCGTTCCGTCGGACGGGCCTCGTTCAGCTCGTCCTGCCTACGGAGCCACATCGGCACCAAGTAGGCGGCCCAGGCCCCGACAATGACTGCGTAGATGAGGCCGCTGCTGCTCACGCCTCACACGGTAGAGGGGTTTGCGTGAGGCCATCTGCCAATTGAGCCGGTGTGTCGCACGATCTGGCTGATATTTCGAACTTTTTTTGTGACGGATGCGATCAGCAGACCGCCGAGGCCGGGAATTCAATGACCTGAGGCGGTCACCAGCCGATCAATTTCGAACATATATTCAATTTCCGGGGTGGTGCCGGATTCCCGGATTACTCTGCGATCGTGCCCGGTGCCAGCGCCTCAGCAACCCGTCCGGCACCTCTTCCGCCGTCAGCGCGAAGACGAGGTGGTCCCGCCAGGCCCCGTCGATGTGGAGATAACGCGGCCGGAGCCCCTCCTCACGGAATCCGAGTTTCTCCACGACCCGGCGGCTCGGCCCGTTCTCGGGGCGAATGCAGACCTCGATGCGGTGCAGCCCGACCGTGCGGAAACAGTGGTCCACGACGAGCGCCACCGCCGTCGGCATCACGCCGCGTCCGGCCACCGACTCGTCCACCCAGTAGCCGACGTGCCCCGAGCACATCGACCCCCAGGTGATTCCGGCCACGGTCAACTGCCCCACCAGCCGCCCCTGGTACTCGATGACGAAGGGCAGCATCCGGCCCGCGTTCGCCTCCGACCTCAGGTGGCGGACCATCTGGCGGAAGGTCGGGCGGTGCGTCAGCGGCCCGCCGGGCGCGGGCGGCGGAATGGTCGCCTCCCAGGGGCGCAGCCAGTCACGGTTGCGCCGGTTGACCTCGCGCCACGCCCGCTGGTCGCGCAGCTTTATCGGCCTGAGGACGATGTCGCCGTCCACCAGCTCGACGGGCCAGGATGGGCTGTTCAGCTCGCACCCCCACTGCCGGGTCTGGGGTGGTCACCGCCGCGGAGCTGCTCGACGGCGTGGACCAACAGCGGCTCCAGGACGGCCAGGCCGTCCTTCACCCCGCCGCTGGAGCCGGGCAGGTTGACGATCAGCGTCCCGCCCGCCACTCCGGCCAGGCCCCGGGAGAGCGCCGCGGTCGGCACCTTCTGACGGCCGAACGCCCTGATGGCCTCGGCGATGCCCGGGACCTCGTGGTCGATCACCCGGCGCGTCGCCTCGGGCGTGCGGTCGGTGGGCGAGATGCCCGTGCCGCCGGTGGTGACGATGACGTCGTAGCCGGTCTCGACACCGGCGCGCAGGGCCGCCTCCACCGGGTCGCCGTCGGGGACGACCTGCGGGCCGTCGACCTGGAAGCCGAAGCCCTTCAGGCCGTGCGCGATCAGCGGGCCGCCCTTGTCCTCGTAGATCCCGGCGGCGGCCCGGTTGGAGGCGGTGACGACGAGAGCGCGGTAGGTCATGACCGGCTCCAGTCGCCCGACTTGCCGCCCGTCTTCTCCTCCACCCGTACGTCCGTGATGACCGCTCCCTTGTCGATCGCCTTGACCATGTCGATCACGGTGAGCGCGGCGACGGAGACCGCGGTGAGGGCCTCCATCTCGACGCCCGTGCGGTCCGTCGTCTTCACGGTGGCCAGGATCTCCACCGCGTCGTCCGCGACCGACAGGTCCAGTTTCACACCGGACACCGACAAGGGATGACAGAGCGGGATCAGGTCCGGGGTGCGTTTGGCGCCCATGATCCCGGCGATCCGCGCGGTCGCGAGGGCGTCGCCCTTGGGGACGCCCTCGCCGCGCAGCAACTCGATCACGCGGGGCGAGACGAGGACGCGTCCGCTGGCGCGGGCGGTGCGCGCGGTCACGTCCTTCTCCGACACGTCGACCATGCGGGCGGCACCCGCCTCGTCGATGTGGGTCAGGCGGTCCTGCGTAGGGGGGTCCTGCGTGCTCATGCTGTGTGGCGCTCCCGGTCCGGGCCTGCTGTGCGCGACACGGTACCCCCAACCAGCGCCTCTCAGCCGAGCAGGACCACCTCGACTTCGGCGCCGGGCTCCACGGACTCGGTGTCCTCGGGGACGACGATCAGCGCGTCGGCGTGGGCGAGAGCCGCGACCAGGTGGGATCCGGCGCCGCCGACCGGGGTGACCCGCCCGTCGGCGTATGTGCCGCGCAGGAACTGGCGGCGGCCCTTCGGGGAGGTCAGCGCCTTGTCCGCGGTCAGGGTCGCCCGGGTCGTCGGCCGGTGGACGTCCGGAAGGCCCATGAGGGCGCGGATCGCGGGGCGGACGAACAGTTCGAAGGAGACGTACGACGACACCGGGTTGCCGGGCAGGGCCAGCAGCGGCGTGTGGTCGGGGCCGATGGAGCCGAAGCCCTGGGGCTTGCCGGGCTGCATGGCGAGCTTGCGGAACTCGATGCCGCTGCCCGCCTCGTCCGCGTCGGCGACGTGGGACAGGGCCTCCTTGACGACGTCGTACGCCCCGACGCTCACACCGCCGGTGGTGACCATCAGGTCGGCGCGGACCAACTGGTCCTCGATGGTGGAGCGCAGGGTCTCGGCGTCGTCGGCGACGGCGCCCACGCGGTAGGCGATGGCGCCGGCGTCGCGGGCGGCGGCGGTGAGGGCGAAGCTGTTGGAGTCGTAGATGTGACCGGTGCCCAGTTCCGCGCCGGGCTGGACGAGTTCGCTGCCGGTGGAGAGCACCACCACGCGCGGGCGCGGGCGGACGCGGACCGTGCCGCGGCCGATCGCGGCGAGCAGGCCGATCTGGGGCGGGCCGAGGATCGTGCCGGCCTCCAGGGCGCGGTCGCCGGCCTTCACGTCACTGCCCTTGGCGCGTACGTGCGCGCGGGCCTCGGCCGGGCGGTACACGTGCACGTGTCCCGTGGCGCCCTCGGGGCCGAGGCTGCGGGCGCGCATCCCGGCCACCGGGCCCTCGCCGAGCCCGCCGTCGGTCCACTCGACGGGCACGACCGTCTCGGCGCCGGGCGGCAGCGGGGCGCCGGTCATGATGCGGGCGGCCTGGCCGGGGCCCACGTGGAGCGGCTCGGCCTGGCCGGCGGCGACGTCCCCGACGACCTCCAGGGCCGCCGGGAACTCCTCGCTCGCGCCCGCGACGTCCGCGACCCGCACCGCGTAGCCGTCCATCGAGCTGTTGTCGAAGGGCGGCAGGGACACCGGCACCGTGACGTCCTCGACGAGGACGCAGCCCTGGGCGTCGAGCAGATGCAGCTCGATGGGTTCCAGGGGCCGGACGGTGGCGAGGATGTCCTCCAGGTGCTCCTCCACCGACCAGAGGTGGTCGGGGCCGGAGTGGTCCTGGCCGGTGACGCGGGGCGCGGCGCTGCTCAACGTGCTACATCTCCTCGGCTACGTAACGGCGAAGCCAGGTCCGGAAGTCCGGACCCAGGTCTTCACGTTCGCACGCGAGTCGGACAATGGCACGCAGGTAGTCGCCGCGGTCGCCGGTGTCATAGCGGCGGCCCTTGAAGACGACGCCGTGCACCGGGCCGCCGATCTTTTCGTCCTCGGCGAGCTGCTGGAGGGCGTCCGTGAGCTGGATCTCGCCGCCGCGGCCCGGCTCGGTCCGGCGCAGTATGTCGAAGATGTGCGGGTCGAGGACGTAGCGGCCGATGATCGCGTAGTTGGACGGGGCGTCGGCCGGGTCGGGCTTCTCGACGAGGCCGCTGACCTGGACGACGTCGCTGTCCTCGGTGGTTTCGACGGCCGCGCAGCCGTAGAGGTGGATCTGCTCCGGGGCGACCTCCATGAGCGCGATGACGCTGCCGCCGCGCTGCTCCTGGACCTCGACCATGCGCTGGAGCAGGGGGTCGCGGGGGTCGATCAGGTCGTCGCCGAGGAGGACGGCGAAAGGCTCGTCACCCACGTGCGGGGCGGCGCACAGGACGGCGTGACCGAGACCCCTGGGGTCGCCCTGGCGGACGTAGTGCATGGTCGCGAGGTCGCTCGACTCCTGCACCTTGGCGAGGCGGCTGGCGTCGCCCTTCTTCTGAAGCGCCGACTCCAGCTCGTAGTTGCGGTCGAAGTGGTCCTCCAGCGGGCGCTTGTTGCGGCCCGTCACCATGAGGACGTCGTCGAGACCCGCGGCGACGGCCTCCTCGACCACGTACTGGATCGCCGGCTTGTCGACGACCGGCAGCATCTCCTTGGGAGTGGCCTTCGTGGCCGGCAGGAACCGGGTACCGAGGCCTGCTGCTGGAATGACAGCCTTGCTGATCCGAGGGTGCGACTGAGTCATGCCCGCCACCATATCCGGTGCCTTTGCATGGAATCTGCAGCTCCGGTTCATAGGCGCTCATATGAGCGTATTGCCACGGTACGGGAGCAACCTTTGAGTCACATCGGACGTCCGGGCGAGCCTGACAAGCGGAGCTTGCGGCGCGATCTCCTCGCAGTGAGGAACAGGTTGACGGCGGATGACCTGCGGGAAACCTCGGCGGCGCTGGCCGGACGGGCGCTGGAGCTGCCCGAGTTGGCGCGGGCCGGCACGGTGGCCGCGTACGTCTCCGTGGGGAGCGAACCGGGGACGCGCGTGCTCCTGGACGCGCTGCGCGCCCGGGGCGTACGCGTCCTGCTTCCGGTCCTGCTGCCCGACAATGACCTGGACTGGGGCGTCTACGAGGGCGAGGGCTCGCTGGCGCGCGTCCGACACGGCGGCAGGATGGCCCTCTTCGAACCCGCGGGCGAGCGCCTCGGGCCGGACGCCGTGACCACCGCCGACGCCGTGCTGCTGCCGGGTCTGGCGGTCGACACGCGCGGGATGCGGCTGGGGCGCGGCGGAGGCTCGTACGACCGTGTGCTGGCGCGGCTGGAGCGGGCGGGTGCGCGTCCCGCGCTGGTGGTGCTGCTGTACGACGCGGAGGTGGTCGCGCACGTCCCGGAGGAGCCCCACGACCGGCCGGTGCACGCGGTGGTGACGCCGTCGGGGGTGCGGCGGTTCCGGCAGGAGACCTGATGCGAAACGGCCCTCCACGCGTGCGTGGAGGGCCGTTCGGTTTCCGGTGTCAGCGGCTCACGGCTTGAGCACCAGCTTGTCGGTCGTGCCGTCCTCGACCGCCCGGTCCGAGAAGGACCACGGGAGCAGTTCGCCGTCGGCCCACTTGTCCGTCTGGTCGACGTAGTGGGCGCTGTAGGCGTGCCCGGAGGCGCCGCTGAGGTTGATCCAGCGGGACTTGTCGAAGTCGCCGAGGTTCACGACCATCCGCATGGAGGGCACCCACACCACGCCGTAGCCGCCGGCCGCGTTCCAGCCGGTCGCGTTGACGGTGGCCTGGCCGCCGCTGAGCTCCCAGGGACCGCGGTTGAGGGCGTACTGGACGAAACCGGGGCCCTCGATGCCGAGGGTCTGGTTCTTCAGGAACAGGCGGTGCAGCCGGCCCCAGGTCCAGGTGTCGATGTCCTTGCCGAGCTTGGCGGTCAGCTCCCAGCGGGCGTCGATCATCGCGCGCCTGAACAGCTGGTCGCGGTTGACGGCGGCGGGGCGGGTGCCCGCCTTGGGCGTCTTCCACCACTCGCTGTCCGGCTGGTCCATCAGCTTGCGGACCACCTCGAACCAGCGGTCGCCGCCGTCGGGCTGCGCCTGGTCGGGGTCGCGCTCGCCGCACTCGCGCACCTCCTCCGCCTCGTCGGCGGGCCCGGTGGTGTTGACCGGCTTCACCCACAGGCACTGGCCCTTGACCCGCAGCTCCTTGGGCAGCTTGTTGCCGAAGGCGAGCTTGAGGATGTTGCGCCAGACCGCGTTGAAGTAGGCGGCGGCCGCCGAGTCGGTGTCCTGGGTGTAGTCCCAGCCCTCCAGCAGCTTCTGCGCCTCGCGGACGTCCTTGTTCTCGGGGTCGATCTTGAGCAGCGTGGGCACCAGCAGCCGGGCGATCTCGCTGCTGTTGTCCAGCTGCATCTGGCGCATGTCGTCGGTGGAGATCTTGCCGCCGTCCTTGATCTTCGACTGGATCAGGTCGGTGATCCGCTGGCTGCGCGTGCCGTAGCCCCAGTCCTCGGTGAGGGTGGAGGGGTACTTGTCCGGGTCGATCACGGCCTGGTTGGCGGTGACGATGTAGCCGCGCTTCGGGTTGTACTCGTACGGCAGCGCGTCCTTCTCGATGTAGCCGGTCCAGCGGTACTTGGGGTCCCAGCCGGGCGCCGGGACGGAGCCGTCGTCGTCCTGGGAGCGGGTGGGGATCCTGCCCGGCAGGGTGTAGCCGATGTTGTCCTCGGTGTCCGCGTAGACCAGGTTCTGCGAGGGCACGTCGAACAGTGCGGCGGCCTTGCGGAAGTCGGTCCAGTCCTTGGCCCTGTTCATGGCGAAGACGGCGTCCATGGTGGTGCCCGGCTGGAGCGCGGTCCAGCGCAGCGCGACGCCGTAGCCGTCGCCTCTGTCGGGTGCGGCCGTGTCGACGGTGGCCTTCCTGCCGACCTTCACGAGCTCCGTGGCGCGGTCGGACAGCAGGGGGCCGTTGTTGGTCTCGCGGACGACGATCTTCCTGGGCGAGCCGCCGGCGACCTTGATGGTCTCCTCGCGCGTCTCGAAGGGCTTGACCTTGCCGTCGTACAGGTAGCCGTTGCCGGTGATCTTCTCCAGGTAGAGGTCCGTGACGTCGACGCGCGAGTTGGTCATGCCCCAGGCGATGTCCTGGTTGTGACCGATTATCACGCCGGGCATGCCGGCGAAGGTGTAGCCGCTGACGTCGTACTGGCACGCGCTGGAGACGCTGCGGCAGTGCAGGCCCATCTGGTACCAGACGGACGGCAGCGAGGGCGACAGGTGCGGGTCGTTGGCCAGCAGCGGCTTGCCGGTGATGGTGTGCTTCCCGCGGACGACCCAGGAGTTGGAGCCGATGCCGTCGCCGTTCACGCCGACGGCAGGCGGCAGGTCGCTCAGGGCATCACTGAGGCCGGTGAGCTGACTGTCCAGGCCCGAGGTGCCGGAGGCCGTGCCGGAAGCCGTGCCGGAGGCGCCGGAGGCCGTGCCCGCGGTGCCGGAGGCCGTGCCCGCGGAGCCCGCAGTGCCGGCCGCGGTGCCGCCGGTTCCGCCTGTGCCTGTGCCCGTGCCGCCGGTGCCGCCCTGTTCGAACGCGCCCGTCAGCTCGTCGTACTGGCCCTCCTGGACGATCGCTTTGTTCCGGCTGTACGGGTACTGCGGGTACAGCTCGGCGATCTGCTTCGGACCGAGGCGGCTGGTCAGCAGGGCGCGGTCGATCTCGTCCTGCATGTTGCTGCGCAGGTCCCAGGCCATCGCCTTCAGCCAGGAGACCGAGTCGACCGGGGTCCATTTCCGCGGCTTGTAGTCGTTGGTGAACCCGAGCGCCGCGTACTCCAGGGAGATGTCCTTGCCGTCCTTGCCCTGGAGGTAGGCGTTGACCCCCTCGGCGTAGGCCTGGAGGTACTTCTTCGTGGCGGCCGACAGCTTGGTGTCGTACTCCTGCTTGGCGACCCGCTCCCAGCCGAGCGTGCGCAGGAACTCGTCGTTGTCGACCTGGCTCTTGCCGAACATCTCCGACAGCCGGCCGGCGGCCATGTGACGGCGTACGTCCATCTCGTAGAACCGGTCCTGCGCCTGGACGTAGCCCTGCGCCATGAACAGGTCCGCGTCGGAGGAGGCGTAGATCTGCGGGATGCCGTAGTCGTCGCGTTTGACCTCGACGGGTCCCGAGAAGCCCTTGAGCGTGAGGGTGCCCTTGGTCTGCGGGAACGAGGCGCGGACGGTGCTGATGGACCAGTACGCCCCGAAGGCGACGCCTCCGATCAGTGCCAGCACCAGGACGAGCACGATCAGACGTGCTTTGCGCCCCTTTCTCCTGCCGGACTTGCCGGGCTGCTGACCCGTGGAGGCGGTGGTGTCGGTGGGCATCGCTGTCCTTGCTGTCCTAAGTCGAGCGGCAGGTTCGGCTGTGCTTTTAACTGAGCGCTGGAGCAACGATAGGCGCAGGGCCTTGCGCGCCTTGACGCGGAGTCGGGAACTGGCACGGACGGATGTTCGATCTCACCTCGGAAGTGTCAAGAAATCGTCAAGAGTTAGGTAAGGTAACGAAGTAGTTGGCGCGATGCGCCACAGCGTCATGTGCGATGTACGTGAGCCCACGCGCGCGTGCGTGTGAGCCAGGGAAGGATTCGGCCGCTGACTGTTCACCACCTCAACCAGCTCCTGCTCGTCTGCTCGCTCGTCCTGCTCGTCGCCGTCGCAGCGGTACGGATCTCCTCGCGCAGCGGGCTCCCCAGCCTGCTCGTCTATCTGGGGATAGGCGTCGCCATGGGCCAGGACGGCATCGGCGACATCCACTTCGACAACGCCGAACTGACCCAGGTCATCGGATACGCGGCCCTGGTCGTGATCCTGGCCGAGGGTGGTCTGGGCACGAAGTGGAAGGAGATCAAGCCGGCCCTGCCGGCCGCCACGGCACTGGCGCTGGCCGGTGTCGCGGTGAGCGTCGGGGTGACGGCGTCGGCCGCGCACTACCTGATCGACCTGGAGTGGCGGCAGGCGCTGATCATCGGGGCGGTCGTCTCCTCGACCGACGCGGCGGCCGTGTTCTCCGTGCTGCGCAAGATCCCCCTCCCCGCGCGCGTGACGGGCACGCTGGAGGCGGAGTCCGGCTTCAACGACGCCCCGGTGGTCATCCTCGTGGTCTCGCTGTCCACGGCGGGTCCGGTCGAACACTGGTACGTACTGCTGGGCGTGATCCTGCTGGAGCTGGCCATCGGCGCGGCCATCGGGCTCGCGGTGGGCTGGCTCGGCTCCTGGGGGCTGAGGCACGTGGCGCTGCCGGCCTCCGGCCTCTACCCGATCGCCGTCATGGCCATCGCCGTGGTGGCGTACGCGGCGGGCGCGCTCGCCCACGGCAGCGGCTTCCTCGCGGTGTATCTCGCCGCGATGGTGATGGGCAACGCGCGACTGCCCCACTGGCCGGCCACGCGCGGCTTCGCCGACGGGCTCGGCTGGATGGCCCAGATCGGCATGTTCGTCCTGCTCGGCCTGCTGGTCACCCCGCACGAGCTGGGCGACGACATCGTGCCCGCGCTCGTCATCGGGCTGGTGCTGACCATGGTGGCGCGTCCGCTGAGCGTGGTGGTCTCCCTGTCGCCCTTCCGGGTCCCGTGGCAGGAACAGGCCCTCATGTCCTGGGCCGGGCTGCGCGGCGCGGTGCCCATCATCCTGGCGACCATCCCGATGGTGGAGGGCGTGGAGGCGAGCCGCCGGATCTTCAACATCGTCTTCATCCTGGTCGTCGTCTACACCCTGGTCCAGGGCCCGACGCTGCCGTGGCTGGCCCGCACGCTGCGTCTGGGAGACGGTTCGGAGGCCGCCGACCTCGGCATCGAGTCGGCCCCGCTGGAGCGGCTGCGCGGGCATCTGCTGTCCGTGGCGATCCCCGAGGGGTCGAAGATGCACGGCGTGGAGGTCAACGAGCTGCGGCTGCCGCCCGGTGCCGCCGTGACGCTCGTCGTACGCGCGTCGGAGTCGTTCGTTCCGCTTCCTACGACGGTGCTGCAACGCGGGGACGAGCTCCTCGTCGTGGCCACGGACCCCGTGCGGGACGCGACGGAGCGCCGGCTGCGCGCGGTGGGCCGCGGCGGCAAGCTGGCCGGGTGGCTGGGGACGGACGAAGCGAGCCGTTAGACGGACGAAGTGCGTCGTCAAGGTCGGTTTCGCGTCGTTCGTGTCCCCGATTTCGCAGGTGGGTGCATCTATGGTGCTCTTTTTCACAGGCAGGCCCACCCAGGTGCCTGTACGATGAAGGCGCTACCCAAGATCGAACCAACTCTGCCTGACGCAGAGCTGGCGCGACCGTATGGCGGTCGGGTCACCCCTCCTCACCGGGCCCCGGCATCTACCGCAGTTCCGCGCAAGAGGACAGCTCTCGGCGCCGCCCGCTGACGGGCCCGCGCTACCAGGCGGCAGAAAGGCACGGGCCGTGGCATCCACGGTCACCTCGAAGAAGTCGAAGAACTCGATTCCCTCGAAGCACTCGATTCCCTCGAAGAACTCGATGACCTCGAAGAACTCGACGGCTTCCGCCCGCCCGGGATACGGCCGGCTGCTGCGCACCCGCGGCGCCTGGACGTTCCTGCTCCCCGGCTTCGCGGCACGCCAGCCGTTCGCGATGCTGACGATCTCCATCGTGCTGCTGGTGCAGCACACCACCGGCTCCTACGGAGCGGCGGGCGCCGCCGCGGCCGTCACCGGTGTCTCGATGGCGCTGTTCGCTCCCTACAGCGGCCGCCTCGCCGACCGCTACGGGCAGCGTGCCGTGCTGGTTCCCGGCGTGCTGCTGCACGCCCTGTCCGGGCTGACGCTGACGGCGCTGGCACTCATGGACGCCCCCTTGTGGGCGCTGTTCGTGGCGGCCGTCCCGACCGGTGCCTCGGTGCCGCAGGTCGGGCCCATGGTGCGGGCCCGCTGGGGCGTGAAGCTCAAGGACTCGCCGCTGCTGACCACCGCGGCGGCCTTCGAGTCCGTCACGGACGAGCTGACCTTCGTCGTCGGCCCGCTGCTGGCCACCGCCCTGTGCACGGCCGTCGACCCGGCCGCCGGGCTGGTCACGGAGGCCGCGCTGACCCTGATCGGCGGTCTGCTGTTCGCCGCGCAGAAGAGCACCCAGCCCTCGGTCACAGGCCGCGGCCACGCGCGCGTGGAGCACGTTTCCGCGCTGCGGATCCCCGGGGTGCGCGTGCTGATCGTGACGTTCCTGGGCATCGGGTCCGTCTTCGGCGGCATGCAGGTCTCGCTGGCCGCGTTCACCGAGTCGATCGGCGAACCGGGCCTCAACGGCGTCCTCTACGGGGTCTTCGCCGCGGGCAACATGCTCTCCGGCGTCGTCTGCGGCGCGATCGCCTGGAAGGTGGCCCCGCAGCGCCGCCTCGTCGTCGGCTACACGGCGCTCGCGCTCACCGCGTCGGGCCTGTGGGCCGCCCACTCGGTGCCGGTCCTCGCCGGGCTCGGCCTGCTGGTCGGCATGTGCATCGCGCCCGCCCTGATCACCGGCTACACCCTGGTCGAGGGTCTGGTTCCGGCCGGTGCCCGCACCGAGGCCTTCACCTGGCTGACAGGCGCCGTGGCGCTCGGCCAGGCGGCCGCCGTCACGGTCGCCGGACAACTGGAGGACCGCTTCCGGGACGGCGCCGGTTTCCTGGTGCCGATGGGCGGCACCGTGCTCGCCCTGGCGACCCTCCTGGCCCTGCGTTCCCGGCTGTCGGGAAGCGCCCAGGGCCGCACCGTCGCACGTGGCGTGGGTCACCGCGTGCCGGTGGCAGTGGACTGAACGGCCGGAATACGTCAAGATGGATCGTCGTTAGCACTCATCGAGTGAGAGTGCCAGGAGGAAGACAGTGCCCACCTACCAGTACCAGTGCACCGAGTGCGGCGAGGGCCTCGAGGCGGTGCAGAAGTTCACCGACGACGCCCTCACCGAGTGCCCCAGCTGCGAGGGCCGCCTGAAGAAGGTGTTCTCGGCGGTCGGCATTGTCTTCAAGGGCTCCGGCTTCTACCGGAACGACAGCCGCGGCTCCTCGTCGAGCAGCACCCCGGCGTCGAAGTCGTCGAGCACCTCGTCGTCGTCCTCGGACTCCGGCTCGGGTTCCAGCTCCGGTTCCGGTTCGAGCTCGTCGTCGAGCACCGGCAGCTCCACCAGCAGCAGCACCGCCGCGTAAGGCCTGTTTCTTACAGGACCCTGTCGCCTTTCGGCGACGGGGTCCTCGGCGTTTCCGCCTGCGGTTAGGGTGCGGGCATGGTGAACAAGGCGAACGTGGCGAACAAGGGGGACGCCGGCATCGGCGTCATCGGCGGCTCCGGGTTCTACTCTTTCCTCGACGACGTGACCGAGGTCCAGGTCGACACCCCCTACGGGCCTCCCAGCGACTCCCTCTTCCTCGGCGAGGTCGCCGGCCGGCGCGTCGCCTTCCTGCCCCGGCACGGACGGGGCCACCATCTGCCGCCGCACCGGATCAACTACCGGGCCAATCTGTGGGCGCTGCGGTCGGTCGGCGTGCGCCAGGTGCTCGCCCCGTGCGCCGTCGGCGGTCTGCGCCCCGAGTACGGACCCGGCACGCTGCTGGTTCCGGACCAGCTGGTCGACCGGACCAAGTCCCGCGCGAACACCTACTTCGACGGGCTGCCGCTGCCCGACGAGACGGTGCCGAACGTGGTGCACGTGTCGCTGGCCGACCCCTACTGCCCCGCCGGGCGGGCCGTCGCGCTGAAGGCGGCGCGCGGGCGGGACTGGGAGCCGGTGGACGGGGGCACGCTGGTCGTCGTCGAGGGGCCGCGCTTCTCGACCCGTGCCGAATCGTTGTGGCACCAGGCTCAGGGCTGGTCGGTGGTGGGCATGACCGGCCATCCCGAGGCGGCGCTCGCCCGTGAGCTGGAGCTCTGCTACACGTCCCTGACCCTGGTCACCGACCTCGACGCCGGCGCCGAGACCGGGGAGGGCGTCTCGCACGACGAGGTGCTGCGGGTGTTCGCGGCGAACGTGGACCGGCTGCGGGGCGTGCTGTTCGACGCGGTGGCGGGGCTGCCGGGGGAGGACGAGCGGGACTGTCTGTGCGTGAACGCGTTGGGTGGGATGGATCCGGGGTTTGCGTTGCCGTAGGTGGTGGGTGCCGGATGTCGGGTGATGGGGATGGGCGTCGGGAGCGGGCGTTGGGGCGGAACTTGCCGTTCGGGTGAGGGAGTTGTCCACAGGGCGGTGGTAGGTCCACAGGCTTGAGCGGGCGGTGGTGGGAAGCCTCATCGTGGGGAGCGCAAGCCGGTCGCTCGTCACAGGTGGTGTGGTCCCCATGTCCCTCGCTCCGTCGTCTCCGTCGTCTCCGTCTTCTCCGTCTTCTCCGTCTTCCTCTTTCCGCACCCTGCCTTCTTGGTCTGCTGCCGCATGCCCGCCCGGGCCCGAGGTCCCGGCGGCACGTGAGGTGCCGCGGTTCGACCCCGTACGGGTACGCGGCGGCCTGGCCGGCCGGCTCGTGCGGCACCGGCGGCGGGCCCTGGCCGTGGGGCTCGCGGTCACCGCGACCGCGCTGGTGGCAGCGGGACCGCGCGGCTCCGACGGTGCCCGTGGGCATCCCCGGGCTCAGCCTCCCGCGCACGCGGCCCCAATGTCCGGGGAGCAGCCCGTGCGGACGCGTCGTGCCGTGGGGGCGGTGACGGCCCCGGTCCGGATCGCCGACGCGGCCACCGTGCGGCTGCTGCGGCCCGGTGACCGGGTCGACGTCATCGCCGCCGAGGAGACGGTGTCGGGCGGCGATGCCCGGGTGGTCGCGCGCGGGGCCCGGGTGACGAAGGTGCCGGAACCGCTGGAGGGCGCGAGCGACGGCGGGGCGCTGATCGTCTTGTCGGTGCCGCGCGCCACGGCCGTCCGGCTCGCCGGCGCGAGCGCCACCGCGCGGTTGGCGGTGACACTGTGGTGACGGCCCTGATCTCGTCAAGTCGCTCGTTCGAAGGACCCAGGTACTCCGTCCGGAGCAAGGTTGACGTAGGTTGCGGAGCGTTTTGTTCCGCAAGCTGCTCGTGCGAGGAGAGACCCCGAGGTGAGCGAGAAGAAGGAACCGAGCCTCTGGGAAGGCTTCAAGGCCTTCCTGATGCGCGGGAACGTCGT
Source organism: Streptomyces swartbergensis (assembly GCF_002148965.1). Lineage (GTDB taxonomy): Bacteria > Actinomycetota > Actinomycetes > Streptomycetales > Streptomycetaceae > Streptomyces > Streptomyces swartbergensis. The sequence continues at coordinate 18,574 of NZ_NGFN01000065.1, forward strand.
CGACCTGGCGGTGGCGGTGGTGATCGGCGCCGCCTTCACCAACATCGTCAACGCCGTGGTGAAGGGGATCATCAACCCCGTCGTCGGGGCCATCGGGACCAAGAACCTCGACCACTACAGCTCATGTCTGAGCTCGACGTGCCAGGGCGAGGAGGGTATTCAGATCCTCTGGGGTTCCGTCCTCGGCGCCACGCTGAGCTTCATGATCACCGCGGCGGTCGTCTACTTCCTGATGGTCCTGCCCATGGCGAAGTACCTGGCCCGGCTGGAGGCCCGCCGCAAGGCGAAGGAGGGCACGCAGGAGGTCATCGAGGTGACCGAGCTGGAGGTGCTGAAGGAAATCCGGGACGCGCTGGTCGCACAGCGCGGCTCCGGACACGACCGGCAGTAACGGCGCGGCTCCGGACACGACCGGCAGGAGCGCTACGGGCGGCCGCCCGGCCGGCTCAGAGGTGGTGGGGCGGCTTCTCGTCGAGGAAGCGCTTGAGGTCGGCCGCGCCGCCGCCCCCGCCGTCGGGGCGCTCGCCCCAGCCTCGGTCGGTGTCGTCGGAGGACTGCTGGTCGAGCGGGTCGTCGAAGACCAGCGCGGGCTTCGGCGCGCGCGGCTCGGGGTCGGGGGCGGTGCTCATGCGTCCAGGGTACGGTCGCGGAGAAAATACCCGCGCCTTCGGTTGCGCTGGGACTCATGGAGCGTGCTCATGCCCACCTCGAATCCGGCCGCGAGCTGCGCGTAGGTATGCCGCAGACGCCGGTGCGCCGGCAAGCTCCTGGCTGGGGCGGGCGGTCTTGGTCCTGAACCCGTCCGACAGGAGCTTCATCACGTACGCAGGCCAACCGGTAGAGCTGTCAACCGAGTTGGCCGTCGACATCAGCGCTGCGGGCTCTGTATAGGCTGGTGCGCGTGGATGTGGCGGGGTGTCTTGGGTGTGACCTTCTGACCGGGCGCCGGGAGTTACCCGGGGGCGTCCTGCACGAAACCGCTGCTTGGGCCGTGAACCACGTCGTCGGACCGATGAATCTCGGCACCTTGATCGTCGGTCCCCGGGAGCATGTCGTGGCCGTCGCGGAGCTCGACGACACGGCAGCGGCGGAACTCGGCCCCTTACTACGCCATACCGCTCGTGTCGTGGAGACGTTGTGCCGACCTGAGCAGACCTACGTCTGCACGTGGTCGCACGGCCCCGACGCGCGGAAGCACCTGCACATCGCGGTCCAGCCCGTGACTGCGGAGGTGCGGGCCCGCTACGGCGGGCTGCGCTCGGAGCAGCTCCAGGCCCGGATGCTGGCGGACGGTGACGAGCCGGACATCACGGATGTCGAGCAGTTCTGCGAGCGGGCTCGCGAGCTGTTCCGGGCGATCACCGACAGCGGCATCGAAGAACGCAGCTGATCACCGGTGCCGGGCCGACGCCACGGCACAGTCGGCGCGCATACGCGAGGAAGCACCGCAGTCTTACTCCCCCGCCCGTCCCCTCCGGCGCGCCCGCGGCCGGGGGCCGCTGCGCAGGATGTGCCCGTGAACCAACAACAACAGGATCCCCCGCGAACGTCTGACCAGCGGATGCGCCCAGACAGACGGCACGCCCCGCCCATGTCCCGGGGGAAGGACACAGGCGGGGCAGCTCAGCGGGCGGCAGTCACCGGCGCATCGGGGCTGTTAGTGGCCCCAGTCCGCAGTCCTCAGGATGGCCGTAAATGCGGTGCTGGAAGCCGAGTTCGCAGGTATCAGCGGATCCGTCCAAGTCTCCTGCGTACTTGAACAGGCGCAGCGCCATAGCGAGCCCTGCACAGACAGGGCATGTGTCTTCGTCTACCGGGCCAGGGCGCGGGGTCAGATGCGACTCGCCGTTAATGATCACTGCTGCACCTCATAGGGCAGTGCATCCAACAGCTTGACCGCTGAGCCAACCGGCAGAGTCCCTAGTGCCACGTACGCACGCCCACTGGTGGTGACCAGGAAACGCACCCGCGCGGTATCTCGCTCGGGAACTCCGACGCGTTGCAGGGCTGCACGCAGTAACTCCGCCGTGTGCTCCGCCTCAGCGCGAGCGCCCTCGTACTGGTCCATGGGGATCACGACCCCTCGGCTTTCGGAGCGCAGTTCGCATGCCAGTAGGCCACGCTCGGGGACGTGTCACGGCGGGAAAGCAAGCCCCGGCGGCAACTCTCCAGACCCTTGATCGACTTACAGCACGCCGGGCAGGTCTGACCTGCCGGAGCGTACGTTGTGTACTCCCACCGGCGAGCGTCTGATTTCGCCCCTGCCCGCTGGCGGCTCTTGGGAGGTCTGGCTGTAGCTTTGGGCATCGTCGTCAACCCTTTATCGGTTGGTGGCCACGCCCCCCGGACGTTCGCCGCGTCGCGGGGGTCCTTGCATCTGACTAGGTTCATCTGACGGGTGCTCACGCGGAAGTTGACCAGCGTTGACTACTCTGGAAGCACCCCAGTCAACCCACAGAGGTTCACCATGCGTGACGACTTCGCTGATCTTGCCCGTCATGCGCTGCGCGATGCCGGTTATTCGATGAAAGCGGCTGCCCGCGCCATCAACTACGACCCCGCCTATCTGTCCCGTGTGCTCAACGGAAAGCAGCAGCCGTCTCTGAAACTGGCCATATCGCTTGATGACCTCTTGGGGACCGGCGGAGCGCTGGCCGGTACGTTACTGAATCCCGACGAGGCATCGCGGGTGTCTCGCAGCGCCGCCAACCCCTCACGGCTGGACAGCGGAACCGTTGACGCGCTGGCGGGTGTGCTGGCCGCTTACCGCCGGCTCGACGACACTCTCAGACCCAAGTCTGTAATCCCGGCAACGCTGACGCAGATGAACGAAGTGATCCGACTGCTGAAAGGCGCCAGGGGGCCGCAGCGTGAACGGCTCGCGGAAGTCGCGTCGGAGTACGTCCAATTCGGCGGATGGCTGCTCGCGCAGGATCGACGGGATGCCAAGGCAGTGCAACTGCTGAATCAGGCTGTGGAGTTGGCTGACGAAGTCGGTAACGGCACTCTTGCCGCACAAGCGCTGAATTTCCGGGGCTACCTCGCGCGACAGCAAGGTAGGCCGGAAGGGGTGGCCCGCTGGTACACGGCGGCAGCGTTCACGCCCGGTGCTCATCCCGCTCAGCGGCTCGGGGACATGCTGCAAGCTGCCGCTGGGCTAGCAGAATTGGGGCAGCGCGACGACGCCCTGACCTTGGTCGAAAATGCGGAGCGACTGACCGACACGGCAGCGGCAATACCACCCCCGGAAACGGCGTACTGGCTGACGCCGGAATTCAATCGACTGAACATGGGGCTGGCGAACCTGGGACTCGCCCGGTATGCCGATGCAGTGGATCACATCTCGGCGGGGCTAGAGGGGCTGCCAGAGGACCTGAAAGACGCCCCCTGGACATGGGAGCACCGAAACGCCCTGAAGCGTGCCCTGGCGGCCCGCTGACCATCAAGTCGCCTAGCTCCCTTCCTGTTGGAGTGCGCTCATGGAAACCGTCCTTGCAGTCGTAGCCCTCATCGTTTCTGTCCTTACTGCGGCAGGATCTTTCATGTACACCCACCAGCAGATGAAGGCTGCGAAGAAGGCCAATCAGCTCACCGAGCAGGCGCAGCGCGAACAAGCGCAGCCCTACGTGGTCGCGGACATCAGAGAGCGGGTGCCGGGATCGCAACTGCTGTGCTTTTTTATCGAGAACAGCGGCCCGACGATGGCGCGCGACGTACAGCTAACGATTGATCCTCCCTTGCGATCAACTCGCGGAGATGAGGCCACGGCCATACTGAACAATGCGGTGACGCGCAAGATTCCTGTACTACCCCCCAAACGGCAACTCATGTACTTGATGGACGTTGGGCACCAACTCTTCAGCTCAGACCTACCACACCGCTACACAGTAGTAGTCAATTGCTCCGGGCCGTTTGGTCCCGTAGAGCCGCTGACGTACACCATTGACTTGGATGTACTGAAGCATTCCCTGCTGAACAGGGAATCTTTGGAATGGAGCGCTCACGTCCTCGCTGAGGAGACCAAGAAGGCAAGGAAGGCGCAGGAAAAGCAGGCTGACGCCATGGATCGCCTCTTTCGTACGGCGGCGAATGAACTCGAAGCCCGGCGGCAAAGAAATAACGAACCACCGGAGATCAATCCGCCGGCGGACGCCTGAGGCCCTGGAGAGGCCCGCAGTGACCGCCTCCAGATCTCGTTCCAGACCGCTGAAGGGCTGACGGCGCCGACCGGCCGTGCACGCCCCCAGGGCCCGGGTCTGGACAAGACTGGGCGCCATGACAGTTGACGCTCTGGTGGACGCTCTGACGGATGTCTCCGGCCTGCGGGTGGGGCACGCGACCCGCGCCGGTGACGGCTGGCTCACCGGCACCACGGTGGTGCTGGCCCCGGAGGGCGGGGCGGTGGCCGCCGTGGACGTGCGGGGCGGTGGTCCCGGCACCAAGGAGACGGACGCGCTCGACCCGCGCAACGTGGTGCGGAAGGTCGAGGCGATCGTGCTGACCGGCGGCAGCGCGTACGGGCTCGACGCGGCTTCGGGGGTGATGGCCTGGCTGGAGGAACAGGGGCGCGGGATCCGTGTCGGGGCGGACCCGGCGCATGTCGTGCCGGTGGTGCCTGCCGCCTGTGTCTTCGATCTGGGGCGGGGCGGCGACTTCCGGGCCCGGCCGGWSGCSGCSWCCGGCCGGGCGGCGGTCGAGGCGGCCGCGGTGAGCGAGTTCGGCGCGCCGGTGCCCGAGGGGTGTGTGGGCGCCGGCACGGGGGCGGTGGTCGGGGTCGTGAAGGGCGGCGTCGGCGGCGCGAGCACCGTGCTCGGCTCGGGGATCACGGTGGCCGCGCTGGTGGTGGCCAACGCGGCGGGTTCGGTGCTGGATCCGGAGACGGGGGTGCTGTACGGGGAGTTGTTCCAGGGGCGGGTGGAGTACCCGGAGGCGCGGGTGCACGAGGCCGCGCGGCGGCGCCTCGCCGAGACGGCCGCGAGGAGCACGCCTCCGCCGCTCAACACCACGCTCGCCGTGGTCGCCACGGACGCGGACCTGTCGAAGGCGCAGGCGCAGAAGCTGGCCGGTACGGCACACGACGGCATCGCCCGCGCGGTGCGGCCGGTGCACCTCCTCAACGACGGGGACACGGTGTTCGCGCTGGCGACCGGGGACCGCATCCTGGACGCCGCGAACCCGCTCGCCCTCAACGAGATCCTCGCCGCGGGCGCGGACGTCGTGACCCGGGCGATCGTGCGGGCCGTGCGCGCCGCGGAGCCGGTCGACGGTCCGGGCGGGGCGTGGCCCTCGTACGGGGAGTTGTACGCGGGCCGCTGAACAGGCCTGCGGCGCACAGCCAGTTCACAGCGGGACCGGACTTTGTCGCGGTTCTGTCACGTGATGGCGTTCACCGCGCACGGACGGAACCCGACCGGCCGCCCGCCCCCTCTTCCCTCACGTACTGGAGCGGACCACGCACATCACACGAACTGGGAGCAGCCCGTGACAACGCCGGACATTGCAGCGCGGCGCAAACTGCTGGCCTGTGCCGCCCTGATGGTCGGCGCCCTGACGCTCACCGCCTGCGGTGGCAGCGCCAACGCCAAGGACGACGCCAAGGGTGGCGACGACTCGGCGAAGACGTCCGTCGCGAAGATCGCCATCTCGGCGAAGGACGGTGCGACCGACGCCTCCATCAACTCGACCGGCGTCAAGGTCAGTGACGGGAAGCTGACCGACGTGAAGATGACGGTGGCGGGCAGCGATCAGGCCGTACCGGGCTCGATCTCCTCCGACGGCAAGGCCTGGAAGCCGAAGGAGCAGCTGGAGCGCGGCACGAAGTACCAGATATCCGCGACCGCCAAGGACACGAAGGGCCGTACGGCCGCAGCGAACTCCATCTTCACGACGGTCACCTCGGCGAACAGCTTCATCGGCACGTACACGCCGGACAACGGCACCACGGTCGGTGTGGGCATGCCGGTGTCGTTCAACTTCGACAAGGCCATCACGAACCGCAAGGACGTGCAGTCGCACATCACGGTCACGTCCAGCAGCGGGCAGAAGGTCGTCGGGCACTGGTTCGGCTCCCAGCGGCTCGACTTCCGGCCCGAGGAGTACTGGAAGGCCGGCTCCAAGGTCACGATGAAGATCGACCTGGACGGGGTCGAGGGCACGAACGGCGTCTACGGCGTGCAGAAGAAGACGGTCACCTTCACCGTCGGGCGCTCGCAGGTCTCCACGGTCGACGTCAACACGCAGACCATGACGGTCGTGCGGGACGGCAAGACTCTCAAGACGATCCCGATCTCGGCGGGCAGCCCGCAGCACACCACGTACAACGGGCAGATGGTGATCTCCGAGAAGTTCGTGCAGACCCGGATGAACAGCCGGACGGTCGGGCTCGGCGGTGAGTACGACATCCCGGACGTGCCGCACGCGATGCGCCTGACGACGTCCGGCACGTTCATCCACGGCAACTACTGGTACAACAAGGGCAATCCGCCCTTCGGCCGCCAGGGCACCAGCCACGGCTGCGTCGGCCTGGCGGACGTCCAGGGCGCCGGGGGCAGCACGCCGGCCAAGTGGTTCTACGACAACTCGCTCATCGGCGACGTGGTGGTCGTCAAGAACTCCCCCGACAAGACGGTGGCGCCGGACAACGGGCTCAACGGCTGGAACATGGCGTGGAGCCAGTGGGTGGCGGGCAGCGCCTCGTAAGCGGATGAACGACCTCCCCAACTGGGGTTTTTGACGGGCCGACCGGGCCGCGCGGGAACTTTTCGCGCGGCCCGTGCGTTTTCCTGGACGTACGTTTTCTCGGTTCCCGGACATGATGTCCGACCGAGGGGCTACCGTATGCACCCACAAGGTGACATGCAGCAACGCCGGGAGAAACCTTGAGCGTTCCGTACGAGACGGCAGCGTACGAACCCCACGACTCGCCCGAGTCTCCGGAGGAGCACCTCGCGCGACTCCTCGGCCGCGCCCTGAACTCCTTCGAGCTGCCGGACGAGACGATAAGGCGGCTGGACTGCGCGCTGGCGTACGACGGTTCGCTGCACTCCGCACACCACAGCGCGGGCCTGCACCGGGAGACGTACCGGCACACGTGGCTGCTCGCCGACGGTTCGGCGCTCACGCTCTGGGAGCTCGTCCACAACACCGCGCCGGGCAGCGAGCCGCAGCACGAGGTGTACGTCGACGAGGAGGAGCTGCGCGCCGCCACCTCGCGTCTGCCGCTGCCGCCGGACACGCCTGACTTCGAACTGCCGGTGACGGTGCAGCTGTCCCCGGTCGCCGCGCCCCGGCACGCCTACGCCCGGGACGACTCGGCGGACCACGCGCGGCGTTTACTGCGCCGTGCGGAGAACGCGGACCGGCCGGGCGAAGACACGGCGGCCCTGCTGGCCACGGCGTCCGGTCACCAGATCACCCAGGCCTTCGGCCGCCCGTGCCGCGCGGSCCGGGCGGGGCTGGGCTACTCGCTCTACGAGCACGCGTTCCTGCTGCGCGACGGCGCGGAGGTCTCCCTCTGGGAGGTGGAGCACACGGCGACACCGGACGGACGGCACATGTGCGAGGTGTACGCCAGCGAGGACGCGGCGCGCGAGGCGATGGAGCGGCGGGCGGCGCAGCTCTCGTGATGCCGCAGTACTAGTCCCTGTCGCCGAGTCGGCGCACCAGCTCGGCGAAGGCGTCTCTCTCCTCCGGGGTCAGCTCCACGGACTCCGAGCGGTGACCTGTCTGCCGCTGTTGCGGGAGGGCGGGGAGGGAGTGGCCCTCGGGCCACCGGGAGACGTGCTCAGGCATGCGCCCAGTAGACACCACGGCCCGGGACTTCTGTCCCGGGCCGTGATTTTCGTGATCTATCTCGCAGGTGGCATGAACGGCTCACATACTCTGAAAGAGGGCGAACCTCAGCGGGCCTACGCCGCCACCGGCTGCTTCTTCTCCGCCGCCGGGGCGGTGCCCCCGCCGGGTGCCGGTGCGGCGCCCGGGGCCGGCTTGCGCAGGCCCTTGAGGACGACCACCAGGGCCGTGGTGACGCAGACGCCCGCGGCGATGGCGACCAGGTAGAGCAGCGGGCTGCCGATCAGCGGGACCACGAAGATGCCGCCGTGCGGAGCGCGCAGGGTGGCGCCGAAGGCCATCGACAGGGCGCCGGTGATCGCGCCGCCCGCCATCGAGGCCGGGATGACGCGCAGCGGGTCGGCCGCGGCGAACGGGATCGCGCCCTCGGAGATGAAGGAGGCGCCGAGCACCCAGGCGGCCTTGCCGTTCTCGCGCTCGGTCTGCGTGAAGAGCTTGCCGCGCACGGTCGTGGCGAGGGCCATCGCCAGCGGCGGGACCATGCCGGCCGCCATGACCGCCGCCATGATCTTCATCGCGGAGTCGCTGGGGCTGGACACCGCGATACCGGCGGTGGCGAAGGTGTAGGCGACCTTGTTGACCGGGCCGCCGAGGTCGAAGCACATCATCAGGCCGAGGAGGGCGCCGAGCAGGATGGCGTTGCTGCCGGACAGGCCGTTCAGCCAGTCGGTCATGCCCTTCTGCGCGGAGGCGATGGGCTTGCCGATGACGACGAACATCAGGAACCCGACGATCGCCGAGGAGATCAGCGGGATCACCACCACGGGCATGATGCCGCGCAGCGCCGCCGGGATGTTCACCTTCTGGATCGCCATCACCACGCCACCGGCGATCAGACCGGCCGCGAGGCCGCCGAGGAAGCCGGCGTTGATGTTGAGCGCGATCATGCCGCCGACGAACCCGGGGACGATACCGGGCCGGTCCACCATGCCGTAGGCGATGTAGCCCGCCAGGACCGGGACCAGGAACCCGAAGGCCACGCCGCCGATCTGGAAGAGCAGGGCCGCCCAGCTGTCGGCCTGCAACCACATGAAGTGGTCCATCACCGACGGGGCCTTGTCGACCTTGTAGCCGCCGATCGCGAAACCGAGGGCGATCAGCAGACCGCCCGCCGCGACGAACGGCACCATGTAACTGACGCCGGACATCAGCCACTTGCGCAGCTTGGTGCCGTAGCCCTCGCCGGACTCGCCGGAGCGCTCCACGGGAGTGGCCGGGGCGGAACCGGAGGTGACCTCGCCGCGGGCGGCCTTCTCCCGGACCTCCGCGATGAGTTCCGCGGGGCGGTTGATGCCCGCCTTCACACCGACGTCGACGGTCGGCTTCCCGGCGAAGCGTTCCTTCTCCCGTACGGGCACGTCGTGGGCGAAGATCACGGCGTCCGCCGCCGCGATGACCGCCGGGTCGAGCCGGGTGAAGCCGGCCGAGCCCTGGGGCTCGACGGTGACCTCGACGCCCGCCTCACGGCCGGCGTTCTCCAACGACTCGGCCGCCATGTAGGTGTGGGCGATGCCTGTGGGGCAGGAGGTGACGGCGACGATGCGGAACGGGCGCTCCCCCGCGTCAGCGGCGTCGTCGGCGTCGTCGGTGACCGTGGCGGCGGCGGGAGAGGCCGCTCCCGCCGACGCCACGGGGTCTTCGGAGGCTGCCGCGGCGGGCTCGCCGGGCTCGTCGCCGCGGATCAGGGCCGCGGCGGCCGCCGCGTCGCCCACCGCGCGCAGGGCGTCGGTGAACTCCGTGTTCATCAGCTGCCGGGCCAGCGACGACAGGATCGTCAGGTGGGCGTCGTCGGCGCCGGCCGGCGCGGCGATCAGGAAGATCAGGTCGGCGGGGCCGTCCGCCGCGCCGAAGTCGATGCCGTCGGCGCTGCGCCCGAAGGCGAGCGTCGGCTCGGTGACGTGCTCGCTGCGGCAGTGCGGGATGCCGATGCCGCCGTCGAGGCCGGTCGGCATCTGGGCTTCGCGGGCGGCCACGTCGGCGAGGAAGCCGTCCAGGTCGGTCACCCGGCCCAGGGCCACCATGCGCTCGGCGAGGGCACGCGCCGCCGCTTCCTTGGTGTCGGCGGACAGGTCGAGATCGACCAGGTCCGCGGTGATCATGTCGCTCATCGCGGGCTCCTTAGCACGCGTATCGCCCGGAAAGTCGGATGGGCGGGGGGAGGGGACGGGGATGCGGTGGAGGGTGA
>NZ_NGFN01000650.1 GCF_002148965.1 Streptomyces swartbergensis
GCCTGGCAGGAGACGGCGGCGAGGGTGAGGGACGGGACGCGGCTGCCGGGGTCGGGGGCGGTGCGGGTGCGGCCGGTGGGGCTGATCCAGCGGCCCGTGCGGAAGCGGTAGTAGTAGACGCGGCCGGCGTCCAGGTGGCTCACCTCGACGTGGACGGTGTGGTGGAACTCTGGGTGCGCGGTGGCGGTGCCGCGCCGGGCGATGCGGCGGAACCGCTCGTCGTGGGCGAGCTCCCAGTGGACGGTGACGCGTTCGGCGGGCAGTCCGCTGTCGGCCTGGAAGGGGGTTGGCGCGAGGCGGGTCCAGAGGATCACGGAGCCGGGCAGCGGGTCGCCGGAGGCGACACCCAGCGTGAACGGGTTCTCGGTGATCCGCGCGGCGTCGAGTTCGGCGGCGGCCGCGATTCCCGGGGACGGCAGGTTGGTCGCGAAGGCCAGTGCGGCGGCGGCGCCGGTGGCGGTGAGGAAGCGGCGGCGGCCGATGTGCCGGGCGGCCGCGCGGAGTTCGGGGGCGTGCTGGGACGGGTGTGCTGCGGGTGTCATCCGGTCCTCCCCTGACGAATGGCTCAGGGGACATTGGAGTGGCCGGGGACGACAGCTGGTTGACACGTACACAGCACTCGTGTGACGGACGGATGAGTTCCGCATGGCGGGCCCTCCCGTACGCTGCGGGCCCATGAATGCCAAGGAAAATGCGATCGCGGTGGTGACCGGGGCGGGCTCCGGCATCGGCCGGGCGGTCGCCGTGGAACTGCTCCGCGCCGGCTGGTCGGTGGCACTGGCGGGGCGGCGTACCGAGGCGCTGGAGGAGACGGCGGCCCTGGTGCCCGAGGGCGCGGCTCTCGCCGTACGGACGGACGTCTCACGGCCCGGGGACGTGACCGCCCTGTTCGCCGCCACCGTCGAGCGGTTCGGGCGGGTCGACCTGCTGTTCAACAACGCGGGCACGTTCGGGCCCGGCGGCGTGCCGGTCGAGGAGCTGCCCTACGAGGCGTGGCGGCACGTGGTGGACACCAACCTCAACGGGGCGTTCCTGTGCGCGCAGGCGGCGTACCGGCAGATGAAGGAGCAGGAGCCGCAGGGCGGGCGGATCATCAACAACGGCTCGATCTCCGCGCACACGCCGCGTCCGCACTCGGTGGCCTACACCGCGACCAAGCACGCGCTGACCGGCCTGACCAAATCGCTGTCGCTGGACGGGCGGCCGTACCGCATCGCCGTCGGGCAGATCGACATCGGCAACGCGGCCACCGACATGACCGCCCGTATGCAGACGGGAGCGCTTCAGGCGAACGGCGAGGTCGCCCCGGAACCGGTGATGGACGTCGCCGACGTGGCCCGCACGGTGCGGCACATGGCGGAGCTGCCGCTGGAGGCGAATGTGCAGTTCGCGACCGTACTGGCCACGGCGATGCCGTACGTCGGGCGCGGCTGAGCCCGGGAGCGGGCATTCGTCAACTCGTCAACCTGCACAAACGGAATTTGAACGTCCGCACCATTGCGGCCGGTCGGACGCTTATGCTCAACTCTCCTACATGAAAGCTTCACAGTTGGAGCAGAGAACCTCCACCTGAGGGCTTCCGTAGGCCATATCCAGGGGGGCGGCGGCAGTCGTTCCACGGCACCGGGTGGGGGTGGACCCCGCGTGGGACCGCGGGGTGCGCACCGGTGCGTGCGGAACGACTGCCGCTCACGTCAACGGCCGGGTGCCGTACGGCCGGTGGACGTCATTCGCGGTGCCGTCCCTTCGCGGGTCCGGACGCCCTGTGCCGGCGCAACGCCCAGGCCCCGCCCGCCAGGAGCGCGACCGCGGTGCCGGCGCCTTCCACCAGCCGTCCCGCCGAGGGCCCGCGTGCGACCGTACCGGTGGCGGCGGACCCCCGTGTGGG
>NZ_NGFN01000651.1 GCF_002148965.1 Streptomyces swartbergensis
CCCGCGCAGCAGCCGCAGCCCGGGTACGKCTATCCGCAGGGGGCTCCGCAGGCGCCCCAGCCGCCGCAGGCTCCGCCCGGCTACGGCTATCCCGGCCAGCAGCCGGGGGCGTACGGGCAGCCCCCGCAGCCGCCGTACGGGCAGCCGCCGCAGGCGCCTTACGGCCAGCCGGGGCAGCCGGGTCATCCGGGGTACGGGCAGCCCGGTCATGCCTATCCGCAGCCGACCATGCCGCTCCAGCCGCAGCCCGGACAGCCGGGCGGGGGCAGTAAGTTCAACGCGCAGCTGGCCATCATCGTCGCCGCGGTCGTGGCGATCGCCCTGATCGTCGGCGGCGGCGTCTGGTACTCCTCGTCCAAGGACGACGGCAAGAAGGACGACACCGCGAGCTCCGGCGGCGGCACCGGCGGCACGGACGACGGCAACGGCGGCACCACCTCCGGCGGCAAGGAGAAGGCCCCGGCCGACACCGGCGCCAAGGTCCTCTTCCAGGTCCCGATGCCCGAGGTGAAGAACGACAGCACGGTCGTCGTGTCGGGCTCGTGGCTGACCGACAAGACGTACGCCAAGAGCGGCGTCGCCGAGATCGTCGGCTACGACCGCGACAAGGGCGGCGAGCAGTGGACGATCCCGCTGGACGGACCGGTCTGCCAGGCGAGCCGTCACGTCACCGACGACGACAAGACGGCGATCCTCTACCAGCCTGCGATGCCGACCAAGGCCGACCCGTCGCACGGGTGCAGCCAGATCGCCCTGATCGATCTCGACGCCGGCAAGAAGCTGTGGACCAAGACCCTCAAGACCGGTGACCAGCTGATCAGTTTCGACAACGTCACGATCAGCGGCGACACCGTCGCCGTCGGCAGCTCCAGCGGCGGCGGCGCCTTCGACGTCTCCGGCAAGCTCCTGTGGAGCCCGAAGCCGACCGACTCCTGCTACGACGCCGGGTACGGCGGCGGCGAGAAGCTGGTCGCGGTGCGCAAGTGCGGCACGTACGGGCAGCGTCAGCTGCACATCCAGACCATCGACCCGAAGTCCGGGAAGGTGATCTCGGAGTACAAGATGAGCCAGGGCATCGAGTACGCGAGCGTCGCGTCGACCGACCCGCTCGTCGTGGCCGCCGACGTCGGCGACTCCGCGGGCGACGGCAGCGGCATCTCCGACTTCTTCTCCATCGACAACAAGACCGGCAAGCTGCGCACGCGCATCTCCGCGCCGGGCGAGCAGTTCGCGGCCCGCTGCGAGGGCGTCACGCGCATCGAGTACTGCACCATGCTGGCCGTCGGCAACGACCGGCTGTACCTGCCGACCGAGGAGCACGACGGCAGCGGCGAGTACAGCCAGACCAACGAGATCGTCGCCTTCGACCTCTCCACCGGCAAGCAGACCGGGCAGCGGGCCGACGCGGGCGACGGCTACACCATCTCGCCCCTGCGCATGGACGGCGGCAACCTGATCGCGTACAAGCGGCCGCCCTACGACAAGGGCGGGCAGATCGTGAGCATCGACGGGGGCAGCTTCAAGCAGACGAAGCTGCTGGAGAACCCGGCGACGGACACGGTTCGGGACGTCGAGGCCGGCATGTCCCCGGAGTACTCCGAGCTGCTGTACGGCGACGGGCACCTGTTCATGTCCAAGGTGTACGCCAGCAAGCGGAGCAGCAGCACGAGCGAGAAGGAGTACCTGGCGATCGGCTTCGGTACGAGCTGATCGATCGATGTCCGCTTGGTGATCGACTGGATGCCGGTACGGTTCCGTCCCTGTTCAGGGGCGGGACCGTTCGCGTTTGGCTCAGTCAACCTCGAATGAGAGGAATTTCGGCGATCCGGGGCGATTCTCGCGGGTAGGGGGAGCGCAACGTCGAACAAGCGTGTAGC
>NZ_NGFN01000652.1 GCF_002148965.1 Streptomyces swartbergensis
GTTCCTGCCGGCGTTCGACAACGCGATCCTCGGCTATCACGACCGCGGCCGGATCATCGACGAAGCCCACCGCGGGCTGTCGGTCGAAGGCGCCCGCGTCGTCCTGGTCGACGGCCGGGTCGCGGCGACCTGGACCGTCGAGGCGGACACCGTCCTGGTCACCCCGTTGCGCCGCTTCTCCCGGGCCGAGCGCGGCTCCGTCGCCGAGGAAGGGCGGGCGCTGGCGTCCTTCCTGTCCGGTGACGAGAGCGATCGGGTGCGGATCGCCGCGTCCTCCAGCTGAGCGATAGGCCGACAGGGGCACGGTTCAGGCGCACACTGGAAGGGTGCTGCCGGTGCTCATGAGGGGGTGTCGGCCGATGGCAACGTCAGAGCGTGTGACCGTGCGGTGGTGGCGGTGGCGGCGCAACGCGCTCAAGCGGCGTATCGACGTCGTCGAAGCCTGGGTCGTGCTCGCGGGCTGGGTGCTCGCCCTGCTGGGCGGTGTGGCCGCGGGCCTGATGGCGGCGGGCGCCGTCGAGCGGGCCGCCGAACGGCAGCGGGCCGAGACCCGTCAGGTCTCGGCGGTCGCCGTCGAGGACGCGCCGGGCCCGTCACCGGCCCGCGCGGCGAGCGACCACCGGGTGTGGGCCAAGGTGCGGTGGACCGCGCCGGACGGCTCGACCCACACGGACGAGGCGCGGGTGCCGCCCAGGACTCCCGCCGGGAGCACGCTCCCCGTGTGGGTCAACAGGAACGGTGACATCACGACCCCACCGGTGTCCGAGGGCGAGGCCTGGCTGCACACGACCATGGGCGGCGGACTGGCGGGAGCCCTCGCGGGCGGAGTGGTACTGAGCGCCGCGTGGCTGACGCGACTGTCCCTGGACCGCCGGCGCATGGCGCAGTGGGACGCGGAATGGGAACGGATCGACACCCGGCGCGGCTGGAAGACGGGCTGACCGGGCACCGGCCGTGACGCCCGCGCGGCGGCTTCCGCCGGGCGGGGGACGGGGTCGCGGCCTGCGCTGCTGACCGACGGCGTCTTTCGCGCGCCGCGCCTTCGCAGGGTGGGGAGCGGAGCACGGCCGCACACCGTCGGGTGTGGGGCCTTTCGCGCGCCGCGCCTTCGCAGGGAGGGGAGGGGGGGCGGCGCACGCCGTCGCCCGTAGGGCCTTTCGCACGCCGAGCCTGTGCACGTCGGGCACGGGAGCGCAGCTGTACCCCGTCGGCCCGCGGGGTCTTCCGCGCGGTGGGCATGGGAGCGCGGCCTGCGCCGCTGGCCGGTAGGGCCTCTCGCGCACCGCRCCTGCGCAGAGCGGGGAGGGGAGCACGGCCGCACGCCGCCGGCTGGTGGGGCTTTCGCGCGCTGGCCTTGGTACGGCGGGCACGGCAGTGCGGCTGTACGCCGTCGGCTGGCGGGGTATGCGGCGCGCCGCGCTTCCGCACAGCGGGCTGGGGGGTCGCTGGCTGGTGGGGTCCGCGCTGGGCTCCGTAGGGCGGGCACAAGCGTGCGGACATACGCCGTCGGCTGCGGTCTGCCGCGCGCCGGGCCTCCGTACGGCGGACATGGGGGCGTGGCCGTATGCCGCCGGCTGACCGGGGCTGCCGTGCGCGGGGCATCTGCACGGCGGGCACGGGAGCGGAGCGTGTGCCGTCGGCTGGTGTGGTCTGCCGCGCGCCGGGCCTCCGTACGGCGGGCATGGGAGCGCGGCCTGCGCCGCTGGCCGGCAGGGCCTCTCGCCACCGCGCCTTCGCGGGGTGGGGAGGGAGCCACGGCCGCACGCCGTCGGGTGTGGGGTCTTTCGCGCGCCGCGCTTCCGTACGGCGGGCTGGTGTGCGGCTGTATGCCGTCGGCTGGTGGGGACTCCGTAG
>NZ_NGFN01000653.1 GCF_002148965.1 Streptomyces swartbergensis
AGATAGATGGTCACGCGCCCGGCGCCCATGCTGGACGCCGCCGCGAGCAAGCGGCGGTCCACGCCGCGCATCACGCCGTAGAGCAGCAGCACGGTGTAGGGCAGCATCATGGAGGTGGTGCCGATGACCACGCCCAGTTCGTTGTAGAGCAGCTGGAACGGCGCCCCCGGTACCGACATGGCGGCCAGGGTCTCGTTCACCAGGCCCTTGTCACCCAGCAGGATGATCCAGCCGTAGGTGCGCACCAGGGCGCTGATGAAGTGCGGCACGACGACGACCAGCATGGCCAGGGCCGCCCACAGGGGCTTCAGCCGCGAGATCGCGTTGGCCAGGATGAACCCGAAGACGAGGCTCAACAGGGCCGTCTCCGCCGAAATCCGCAGGGTGGTGATCAGGACGGAGAGGTTGACGCCGGTCAGCGCCTCGGCGTACCAGTGCAGGGTGAGCGAGCCGTCGGCGTTCTTCAGGCTGAGGAACAGCGTGGTGAAGATCGGGTAGACGAACAGCACCAGCAGGTAGACGACGACGGGCAGTGCGTAGAGGATGCCGACGCGGGTCTTGCGCGAGGCCAGGAGCTTGCGCGGACGAGCCGGGGCGTTGGCGGTGAGGGTGGCGGCCATGGCTCACCCGCCCTGTTCGGTGGGGAAGAGGTTGACGTCGTCGGGGTCGACGGTGATGCCAATCCGCTCGCCGGTGACAGGCCCGCGGCCGGCCGGTACTTCCAGACGCAGCAGCGGCGCGTCACCGCCGTCGACGCGCACGCCCGCGCGCACCAACGTGCCCACATACGTGGCGGTCTCCACCGTGCCGGTACAGAAGCCGTCGTCGGTGGCGCAGGCCCGCAGCCGGCCCGGCTGGACGGCGACCTTGACCTGAGCACCGGAGGCCAACTGGTGGCGCCGTGCCTTGATCAGACCGCCACTCTTGTCGAGGCGGACCACGGTGTGTGCGTCGGTGTGCTGCTCGATGCGGCCGGGCAGGAAGTTGGCCGCGCCGAGGAAGTCCGCCACGAACGGGGTCCTGGGCCGTTCGAACAGCTCCCGGGGGGTGTCGAACTGCTCGATCAGGCCGTTGCGCATCACCGCGATGCGGTCCGACATGACCAGCGCCTCTTCCTGATCATGCGTCACATAGATGACGGTCAGGCCGAGTTCCTGCTGGATGGCCTTGATCTCGACCTGGAGCTGGTCACGCAGCTTCTTGTCCAGCGCGCCCAGCGGCTCGTCCATCAAGATGACCGGCGGACGGTAGACCAGCGCCCGGCACAGGGCGACGCGCTGCTGCTGTCCGCCGGACAGTTCCCGGGGGCGACGACTGCCGAAGCCGGACAGGCCGGCGATCTCCAGGGTCTCCCCCACCCGGCGGCGGATCTCGTCCTTCGGCACCCCGCGCAGCGTGAGCGGGAAGGCGACGTTCTCGCTGACCGTCATGTGCGGGAACAGCAGGTACTGCTGGAACACGAAACCGAGGTTGCGCTTCTGCGGGGCGAGCTTCGTGACGTCGCGGTCCCCGACGGTGATGGTGCCGGAGTCCGGTTCGCAGAAGCCCGCGATCATCATCAGGGTCGTGGTCTTGCCCGACCCGGAGGCGCCGAGGAAGGTGACGAACTCCCCGGCCGCGATCTCCATGGACGCCTCGTCGACAGCGACGACATCCCCGTACGTCTTGCGCAATGCCACCACCGACAGCGCTTTGCCCGTCGCGGTGGGCATCTTGCCACCGGCCACCTCGACGGACGGTGTGACTACTCCGAATTCAGCCACGAGCCCACTCCAGCCAGCGCTTGGTGACGGTGGCTTCGTTCTTGATCCACCAGTCGAGGTTCGCGTCGAAGCCCTTGTCGTAGTAC
>NZ_NGFN01000654.1 GCF_002148965.1 Streptomyces swartbergensis
ACGGGGCGGAGCGGGCTCGGGGGATGGCCCGGCCGAACGTGGATGCCGCTTATCGCGCGATCGGGTTGCTGCCGGCCGTGCCGGAGGCGGCTGACGCGGGTGGGGCCGTGCTGAGGGTGTGAGGAGTGGTGCGGGCGTCGGGCGGGTCGCCCGCCCGACGCCGGCAGTGCTCAGTTGTTGGTGCCGGTGGCCAGGGCGCGGCTGCGGTCGCGGGCGGCTTCGAGGGCGGCGATGAGGGCGGCTCGTACGCCGTGGTTCTCGAGTTCGCGGATGGCGTTGATCGTCGTGCCGGCGGGGGACGTGACGTTCTCGCGGAGCTTGACCGGGTGTTCGCCGCTGTCGCGGAGCATCGTCGCGGCGCCGATCGCGGACTGGACGATCAGGTCGTGGGCCTTGTCGCGGGGCAGGCCGAGGAGGATGCCGGCGTCGGTCATGGCTTCGACCAGGTAGAAGAAGTAGGCCGGGCCGGAGCCGGAGAGGGCCGTGCAGGCGTCCTGCTGGGACTCGGGGACGCGGAGGGTCTTGCCGACGGCGCCGAAGATCTCCTCGGTGTGGGCGAGGTGGTCGGCGGTGGCGTGGGTGCCGGCGGAGATGACGGACATCGCCTCGTCGACCAGGGCGGGGGTGTTCGTCATGACGCGGATGACCGGGGTACCGGGGGCGAGGCGCTCCTCGAAGTACGCGGTGGTGATGCCGGCGGCGCCGCTGACGACCAGGCGGTCGGCGGGGACGTGGGGGGCGAGCTCGTCGAGGAGGGTGCCCATGTCCTGGGGTTTGACCGTGAGGATCAGGGTGTCGGCGTTCTTCGCGGCTTCCGGGTTGGTGACCGGGGTGACGCCGTAGCGGCTGTGGAGCTCTTCGGCTCGTTCCTGGCGGCGGGCGGTGACCAGGAGGTCGGCCGGGGTCCAGCCGGCTCGGATCATTCCGCTGATCAGGGCTTCGCCGATCTTGCCGGTGCCGAGGACTGCGACTTTCTGGGTCATGGCTTTCGGTGCCCTCCGGGGGTTGCGCGTCGTCCGGGTTCATCCTCGCACTCGGGGATGACCGGATGGGTTCCTGTCCGGTGGGCGGGATGTCGGTCGAACGCCGGGCGGGCCGCGTCGGCTACGCCGTCCGGCGCCTGAGGGTCGCCGCGCCCAGGCCCAGTACCAGGAGGGCGCAGCCCGCGACGATCAGGACGTCACGGACGAAGGTGGCGGTCATGTCCGTGTGGCGGAGGACCTCGTTCATGCCGTCCACCGCGTAGGACATGGGGAGGACGTCGGAGATCGCCTCCAGGACCGGGTGCATGTTGTCGCGGGGCGTGAACAGGCCGCAGAGGAGGAGCTGGGGGAAGATCACCGCCGGCATGAACTGGACCGCCTGGAACTCCGAGGCCGCGAAGGCCGAGACGAAGAGGCCGAGGGCCGTGCCGAGGAGGGCGTCGAGGAGGGCCACCAGGAGGAGTAGCCAGGGGCTGCCGGTGACGTCGAGGCCGAGGAACCAGACCGCGAGGCCCGTGGCCAGGGCGGACTGGATGATCGCGAGGGTGCCGAAGGCCAGGGCGTAGCCGGCGATGAGGTCGCCCTTGCCGAGGGGCATGGCGAGGAGGCGTTCGAGGGTGCCCGAGGTGCGTTCGCGCAGGGTGGCGATGGAGGTCACCAGGAACATCGTGATCAGCGGGAAGATCCCGAGCAGGGAGGCGCCGATGCCGTCGAAGGTGCGGGGGCTGCCGTCGAAGACGTAGCGCAGCAGGAGCAGCATCACGCAGGGGATGAGGATCAGCAGCGCGATGGTGCGGGGGTCGTGGGCGAGCTGGCGCAGGACGCGGGTTGCGGTGGCGGTGGTTCGGGAGGCGTTGAGGGC
>NZ_NGFN01000655.1 GCF_002148965.1 Streptomyces swartbergensis
ACGACGCGCCGGAGCTGGTGCCGGACGAGCCGTGGGGGCAGCTCGCGGTGGTGCTGGTGCTGGCCGCCGGGGTCGCGGCGGTGGTGCGCCGGACGCGTTTCGGGCGGGAGCTGCGGGCCGTGGTCGACGACCGGCAGCTCGCCGTGCTGGGCGGCATCGACGCGGACCGGGTGGCGGCGGCGGGCTGGGCGTTCGGCTCCTTCACGGCGGGCCTGACCGGCGTACTGCTGGCGCCGTACGTGCGTCTCGACCCGTACGGGCTGCCGCTGCTCGTGATGGAGGTCGTGGCGGTCGCGGTGGCCGCGCGGATGCGGAGCCTGCCGGTCGCGGTGGTCGTGGCGCTGGGCGTCGGGGTGGCGCAGAGCCAGCTCACGCGGCTGCACCCGTCCGGGTGGGGCGCGCCGCTGCTCCAGGCGGCCGGCACGAACCTGTTCGTCGTCGCCCTGCTGGTCGCGGCCCTGGTCCTGCCGGGTGTGGGCACGCGTGACGCGCTGCCGCGCTCGGCGACCGCCCGGGTTCCGACACCGCCCGGCGCGTGGATCGTCGCGGCCGTGCTGTTCCTGCTGCCGCTGGGCCTGGCCGGCCGGGACCTGCACACGTCGATCCAGGTGCCGGCGCTGGCCGTCGTCCTGCTGTCCCTGGTGGTGGTCACCGGCCGCGGCGGCCAGATCTCCCTGGGGCAGGCGGCGTACGCGGGGCTGGGCGCCCTGTTCACCGCGCTGCTGGCGGCGGGCCGCTTCCCGGGCCTGCCGGACATGCCGGAGCTGGCGGCCCTCGCGGTGGCGGTCGTCCTGGTGGCACCGCTCGGCCTGCTCACGGGCTGGCCGGCGATCGGCCGCCGGGGCCTGGCGCTGGCGCTGGCGACGTTCGCGGTCGGCGTGGGGGTGAGCCGCTTCGTCTTCGCCCAGCCGTACGCCACGTCGGGCCTGTCGCTGGGCCGCCCCGCGGGTTTCGAAGGGGACCGCGTGTACTACGTCCTGGAGCTGCTCCTGCTGGCGGTCGCCCTGATGGCGGCGCACGCGCTGCGCCGGGGGCGGACGGGCCGGGCCCTGGCGGCCATGCGGGACCACGAGGCCGGGGCGCAGGCGGCGGGCGTCCGGGTGCCGTCCCTCAAGCTGCTCGCCTTCGTCGCGGGCGCCGCGCTCGCCGCGCTGGGCGGCGGCATGCTCGGCATGGGTTTGCGTGCCTTCGACCCCGCCGCCTACGACCCGGTGCGCGGTCTGTTGTGGTTCGCGGCGGTCGTGGTGCTGGGCGCCGACAGCACTCTCGGCGCCCTCGCCGCCGCGGCCCTCCTGGTCGGCCTGGACGCGGGCACGCGCGGCGGCGTGGCGGCGGCCTTGATCGGCGTCCTGGCGGTCCTCGTGGGCCGCTTCCCCGGCGGCACGTACGAGGCCCTGCGGACAGCGGTGGAACGCCTGCGCCTGAGCCGCACACCCGCCCTCACCCCAGCGGGGGTCCGGGCCCGCGGACTGCTGCGCCCGGCACGACCGCGGGCGGCCCGGACTGCACCGGTGCCCACGGGGGCGACGGCGACACGCGTGGTGCGGGAGGCAGAGGGCACGGGGGTGGCAGGGCCTGCCGGCCTTGGGGACGAGAGCGGAACGGCACCGCGCGCCGCCACCGTGGACGGACGGCGAGCGACTCCGGGTGCCGGGCCGGCGGGCCGCGAGGCGCCTCAGCCGCCGGTCCACGGCCCCTCTGCCCCCGCCGCCCATCGCCCGCCGGCGGCTTCGGCGGACGAGACGCCGGGGCCCGCCCCGGCGGACCGCCACGGCTCACCCGGCGAGGCGCGCCCCGCCGGTGCCCGGTCCCCTGCCGCTCCAGAGCCCC
>NZ_NGFN01000656.1 GCF_002148965.1 Streptomyces swartbergensis
CGGCGACCCCCTCCACCTGGGCACCGACCCCGGACTCGCCTCCCTCTACGACGCCGCCCTGCTCGGCGTGATGTGGTCCACCATGACCGGCTGGCTGCACGGCACCGCGCTGGTCGGCGCCGAGCGGACACCGGCCACCGCCTTCACCCCGGTCGCGATCCGCTGGCTGAGCGCGGTGGCGGGCTTCCTCACCACGTACGCGCCCCAGGTGGACGCCGGCCGCTACCCGGGGGACGACGCCACCGTCGACGTGCAGATCGCGGCCATCGACCACCTCATCCACGCGGCGGCGGCCCGCGGCATCGACAACGCGCTGCCCGAGCTCCTCAAGGCCGCCATGGAGAAGGTCGCCGCCGCCGGTCACGGACAGGACAGTTACGCCAGCCTGATCGAGGTCCTGAGGAATCCCGCCGACAGCGGGGCCTGACACCCGCTCCCGCTAGACCGACACCAGCACCACCAGATTCGCCGCCACCAGCAGCGCGCATCCCAGCAGGAGACCGGCCAGCAGCCGTGCGCGGAGCCTGCGGTACACGGCCTCGTACTCGCCCCGCAGCTCCTGCCCGCGCAGCGCCGTGCGGTGCCACGAGGCCCGGGCGAGGGCGAGGTGTTCAGCCGCGAACAGCCGCTCCACCTCCTCCCGTTCGGCCTCCGGCAGCCGTTCGAGCCGGGCGGCGAAACGCGCGGCTGCCGCGCGGGCCTCCTCGTGTGCGGCGGCGGCGAGCAGATGGCCCTCGACCTCGTTGTGGAACGCCCGCAGGTCCAGGTCCACGGGCAGACCTTCCATCGCGGTCATCGGAGCGTCAGCTCCCGCTCCGCCGCCGCGACGTCCGCGTGGTGCAGGTCGAACGCCGGGGATTCGCTGCGGATCCGGGGGAGCGCGACGAAGTTGTGGCGGGGCGGCGGACAGGAGGTGGCCCACTCCAGGGAACGGCCGTAGCCCCACGGGTCGTCGGCCGTGACCCGCTCGCCGTACTTCGCCGTCTTCCACACGTTGTAGAAGAACGGCAGCATCGACATGCCGAGCAGGAACGAGCTGATCGTCGACACGGTGTTGAGCGTCGTCAGGCCCTCCACCGCCAGATAGTCGGGGATCCGCCGCTGCATGCCCTGAGCGCCCAGCCAGTGCTGGACCAGGAACGTGCCGTGGAAGCCGATGAACAGCGTCCAGAAGGTGATCTTGCCGAGGCGTTCGTCCAGCATCTTGCCGGTCCACTTCGGCCACCAGAAGTGGAAGCCGGAGAACATCGCGAACACGACCGTTCCGAAGACGACGTAGTGGAAGTGCGCGACGACGAAGTACGAGTCGGAGACATGGAAGTCGATCGGCGGCGAGGCCAGCAGCACGCCCGTGAGCCCGCCGAACACGAACGTGATGAGGAAGCCGGTCGCCCACAGCATCGGTGTCTCGAAGGACAGCGAGCCCTTCCACATGGTGCCGATCCAGTTGAAGAACTTCACACCGGTCGGGACCGCGATCAGGAAGGTCATGAAGGAGAAGAACGGCAGCAGCACACCGCCGGTGACGTACATGTGGTGCGCCCACACCGTCACGGACAGACCCGCGATCGCGATGGTCGCGCCGATCAGACCCTGGTAACCGAACATCGGCTTGCGGGAGAAGACCGGAATGACCTCGGAGATGATCCCGAAGAACGGCAGCGCGATGATGTACACCTCTGGATGGCCGAAGAACCAGAAGAGGTGTTGCCACAGCAACGCGCCGCCGTTGGCGGAGTCGAAGATGTGGGCACCGAACTTGCGGTCCGCCTCCAGGGCGAACAGCGCCGCGGCCAGGACC
>NZ_NGFN01000657.1 GCF_002148965.1 Streptomyces swartbergensis
GCCTGCCACTCCACCCGTCCTGGCCCTCGACTCCGTACGCACGCCGCTGGCCGGACCCGTCAGCCTGGAAGTAGCCGCCGGAGAGGTTCTCGGACTGGTCGGGCTCTCGGACGCCGGGCACACGGAGCTGGGACGTGCCCTGGCCGGGGCCCGGCCGCTCCTGGGCGGGCGGGTCGTGCTGCACGGGCGGCCCTACCAGCCCCGTACGGTCGCGGAGGCCGTCGCCCTCGGGGTCGGCTTCGTGCCGGGCGACCGGCTGCGGGAGGGGTGTCTTGCCGAACTGACCGTCCGGGAGAACCTTTTGGCCAATCCCCGAGCGGGAGGGCGGCCGACGCCGCGCTGGATCAGCCCCCGCCGCGAACGTGCCCAGGCCGCCGCCCTCATCGACCGGTTCTCCGTGCGCCCACGCGACAGCGAGGCCCCCATCGCCACGCTCTCCGGCRGGAACCAGCAGAAGGTCATGATCGGCCGCTGGCTGCGGACGGAGCTGCGGCTGCTGATCCTCGAGGAGCCGACCGCGAGCGTGGACATCGGCGCCAAGGCAGCGATCCACAATCTGCTCGACGAGGCGGTGTCGGCAGGTCTCGCGGTCCTGCTCCTGTCCACCGACTTCGAGGAGGTCGCGAGCGTGTGCGGACGCACCCTGGTCTTCGTCCGCGGATCCGTGACGGCCGAGCTGAGCGGCACCGCCCTCACCGTCACCGGGCTCACCCGGGCGGCCTCGGCCATGCCCCCGTCCGAGCCCGCGTCCACCGCCGCGACGACCCCATGACCGAACCGCCCTCGCCCTCGCCCCGCCCCGGGCGCCTGCGCGCCCCCGGCGGGCACCACATCGGCGCCTACGGCCTGCTCGCCCTCACCGCCCTGCTCTACCTGGTCTTCTCCCTCGCCCTGCCGGAGACCTTCCCCACGCTGGACACCGTCGACTCGATCCTGTCCAGCCAGTCGATCCCGGCCGTCCTCGCGCTGGCCGCCATGGTGCCCATCGTCACCGGCGCGTTCGACCTCTCCATCGGCTACGGTCTCGGGCTGGCCCACGTCATGGTGATGCAGCTCGTCGTCAACGAGGGCTGGCCCTGGCCGCTCGCCTGCCTCACTGTGCTCGCCGGAGGGCTCGTCGTCGGCGTCCTCAACGGCGTCATCGTCGAGTTCGGCCGGATCGACTCCTTCATCGCCACCCTCGGCACCGGCAGCATGATGTACGCCGTGACCGGCTGGATCACCGACGGCAGCCGGATCGTCCCCGGCCCGCAGGGGCTCCCGCCCGCGTTCACCGACCTCTACGACTCCACGTTCCTCGGCCTTCCGGTCCCCGCCTTCTACGTGCTCGCCCTCGCGGGCATCCTCTGGCTGGTGCTGGAGCGGCTACCGCTCGGCCGGTACCTGTACGTCGTCGGGTCGAACCCGCGCGCGGCCGACCTCGTCGGCATCCCGACCCGCACCTACACCGTGTACGCGTTCGCCGCCTCGGGGTTGATCGTCGGCTTCGCCGGGGTGCTGCTCGCGGCACAGCAGCAGATCGGCAACCCGAGCGTCGGCCTCGACTACCTGCTGCCCGCCTTCGTCGGCGCCCTGCTCGGCTCCACGGCGATCAAACCCGGCCGGCCCAACGCCCTCGGCACCGTGGTCGCCGTCGCCGTCCTGGCCGTCGGCCTCACCGGCATCGCCCAGCTGGGCGCCGACTTCTGGACGGTGCCGCTGTTCCACGGCGGCACCCTGCTCATCGCCGTGGGCCTGGCCGGATACGCCGCTCGCCGCCGGTTGCGTGGCGGCGCCGCGGCCCGCGACACACCCACAGC
>NZ_NGFN01000658.1 GCF_002148965.1 Streptomyces swartbergensis
CGGCACAGGGGTGGTCGACCCGCATGGTCCCTCAAAGAGCGTTTCATCCTCCTTCGCGTGTTTGCTCCCAGTGCAGGTCTCGTGGCATCGGATGACAGCGTCCGTCTGGTGCGGAAGGGAGCCATCGGAGCGCGAGGGTAGCGGTGGGAAGATGTGCTGATGGGGATGATCGATAGCGACAGCGAGGCCGTTCAGTACGTGCGGTTTCAATCGCCGGACCGGAACAACCGAGGCCACTTCACCGGCGTTTTCGGCCTCGTCAATAATCTGGCGAGGGAGGGAAGGCTCTCGGACGAACAGGAGTCCTTCCGCCGCCGCAACAACAGTTGGTACGACGCCGCGTACACCGACCCCTCGACCGTTGACCCCAGCGTCTATGACGACGAGATCAACCCTGGCGCGGCGGCATGGTTCAAGCCGTCAGCCACGCATCTCCTCGCTCGCGTCTCCGGTTATCTGGAGATTCTGTCCGCGCACGGCGTCGACTGCCGGGCTCTGCGTTCCGCAGACCCGGGACGGGTCATCTACGAGGACGACGTACAGATCGTGGTTGTGCCACACACACTGGATGCGACTGCCACCCATGACATCAACACTCAGATGTGACGCGGCGCGCGGCCAGCTTGTGCGTCACGTGTTGCGCCAGTTCGGTGTGGACTCTTGGGTGAGTCGTCGGCTCGATCATGGCGATGTGAATCATGGCTTCGGAGCGGTGGGGGTAGGTCTCGTAGTCGCGGGCGAGKCGGCGGTGGTGCATGAGCCAGCCGAAGGTTCGCTCGACCACCACGCCGGGGGATCACCTTGAAGCCTTTGATGCCGGCTTCGCGTTGGACGACTTCGACGTCGATGCCGAGGTGAGCGCCGTGGTCGATGGCTTTGGTGCGGTAGCCGTTGTCGGCCCATGCCTTGGTCACGTGGGGGCTTGTAGTGGCGATCTGGGAGAGCAGGTGGATGCCGCCGGCGTTGTCGGAGACGCTGGCCGCGGTTACCCAGACGGCCAGGAGCAGTCCGAGGGCATCGACACCAAGGTGCCGCTTGCGGCCTGCGATCTTCTTGCCGGCGTCGATCCCTTGGCCGACCGCGTGCACGTTGGCCGAGGTCTTCACGCTCTGCGAGTCCAGCACGCAGGCACTCGGCTCGGCGTCCCGACCTTCAGCCTGACGAACCAGGCGGCGTAGCAGGCCATTGAGCTGGTCGAAGACGCCTTCCTTCTGCCACGCGGCGAAGTATCCGTAGACGGTTTCCCAGGGTGCGAAGTCGTGCGGCAGGTACCTCCACGGGATGCCGGTGCGGTCGACGTAGAGGATGGCGTCCATGATGCGGCGCAGGTCGTGCTCGGGCGGGCGTCCGATGTCCAGGCCCTTGCCTCTGCGCTCGGCCCGCCAGGTGGTGAGCGTGGGCCCGATCAGTTGCCAGCGTGCGTCGGAAAGGTCACTGGGATACGGGCGCTGTCGCGTCCCCGAGCGGGACTGTGTCAGGGCGCGCGGGTCCGGGCGCCAGCCTCGCCCTGCAGAACGCGATCCGTGCCGCCCTCACCGCACCGCCCSCYGTACGGGATGAAGCGCCGGCCGCGCCGCACGCCGTTGACCACCCGGGCCGGGACGCCGCTCCAACTCCGGCGCAGCGGGCCGCTGCCATCCAGGCCCACCAGCAGGCCGCGATGCCGCAGGAGTACCTGGAGGGCCGCACGACGGACCCCGCGACCTGGGCGACCTCGCCGCAGAACCTCGCCCGTATCGCCGCGCTCACCYACGCGGCCGAGGCCCGCGGC
>NZ_NGFN01000659.1 GCF_002148965.1 Streptomyces swartbergensis
ACCGATTCGGTTTCAGAGAGCTACAGGGAGAGGCTTTGGGACGGACCGGCCCCAAAGTTCAGAGAAGTCACGAGACCGAACGAGATGGCGCCTGACCAGACGGTTCGGGGCATGGCAGACCTCCACGGGCCCCTCCATCGCCCCCTCCACTGCTCCTTCGCCCACCGGGCGGTTCACGCAGGTCAGCCCCACCGCTCAGGGTCCCGCGACGCGTTCGACAACCGCGTCATCGACGGCATGGCCGCATAGAACGACGAGACCCGCCTGACAAGATCTTGCGGTGGGCTTCTTCCGCTCCCCTTTCGCTGTACGCGCGCTGGCGACCTGGACGCACGCACCAGACTTCCGCTGCCAGAGTGCACGGGGACGACGGAGCTCCTGGCCTGAAGGTGCTCGGGGCCCGCCGCGGAGGTCTGCCATGCCCCGAACCGTCTGGTCAGGCGCCATCTCGTTCGGTCTCGTGACTTCTCTGAACTTTGGGGCCGGTCCGTCCCAAAGCCTCTCCCTGTAGCTCTCTGAAACCGAATCGGTGATGCCAGAGGCACCACAGCGAGATGTTCCGGAGAGCGAGAGCCGTTCCGCCTGCCGCCTCAGTACTGTGAATTCGCATGACGGACACCGAGATCGAGATCACCGCAGACCTGGTTCGCGACCTGCTGCAGGAGCAACATCCAGACCTTGCAGGGCTGGCCATCCGCGAGGTTGCGGGCGGCTGGGGCAACCAAATGTGGCGCCTCGGGGAGGAGTTGGCCGTGCGCATGCAGCGCATGGACCCCACCCCGGAGCTCCAGCTCAAGGAGCGGCGGTGGCTACCCGCGCTGGCCCCGGGCCTGCCGCTCCCGGTGCCGACCCCCGTGCGGTGCGGCGAACCGTCCGAGCGCTTCCCCAAGCACTGGACCGTCATGACGTGGGTTCCCGGCGAGCCGCTGGACCACTGCTCGATCAGCCGCGGCGCCCACGCGGCCGACACGCTGGCGGGCTTCCTCCGGGCGCTCCACGTGGAGGCGCCCGCCGAGGCACCGATCAGCTCGGACTTCGGCGCTCACCCCAAGAAGTGCACCAACGGCTTCGAGAACTTCTTCCAGGCCGTCGCCCCCGACGACGTCGCTGCCGACACCCGGGCCGTCTGGGACGATGCCGTCGCGGCCCCCGAGTGGGATGGCCCGCCGGTATGGGTGCACGGCGACCTCCATCCCGCGAACGTCGTCGTCTCGGACGGAACGCTCTCGGGCATCGTCGACTTCGGTGCCATGTTCGCCGGCGACCCGGCCTGGGACCTCGCCGCCGCATGGATGCTGCTACCCGCGGGCACGGCCTCACGATTCTTCGACACGTACGCGCATGCAGACGAGGCGACGATCCGGCGCGCCCGCGGGCTGGCCGCGATGAAGAGCCTCTTCCTGATGCTCATGGGGCAGAACGGAGATCGGGGTCTTCCTGGCGGAAAGCCGAACTGGGGCCCTGTAGGCCGGGCGGCACTTGAGCGTGTTCTGAAGGGCGTTTGATGCGCGCTTCTTCGAACTTGTTCTCGATCTTGGTTGAGGGCCGTGCGGCAGTCCACCTTCGTGGGTTCATCGATCACCACGCGTTGTAGCCGCACCGGAGGCGCTGAGGTGGTCAAGGCCAGATGGGCGCCTCAGCCCGAGGTCGGCGAGCCTCGACGGCCTGCTCTGGTGGTTGCCGCGGTGCGCGGCCTCGGGTCAGTGCCGCGCGCAGCGCCGGGGTGAGGATGTGGCGGGTCTCGGACGGGGTGAGGG
>NZ_NGFN01000066.1 GCF_002148965.1 Streptomyces swartbergensis
GCATGGGCGCATCTCGGCCTCACCCCGCCCCGCTCCCAGGCTGCCGGAAACGGACAACAGGACCTGTTCGGGGCGTGACGGCGCCGTCACGGCGCCGTCACGGCGCCGTCACGGCTCCGGGACGGCGAGGACAGTGGCCGGAGCAGGAACCCCGGTGCCATGCTGAGCGTTGTTCCATGCGCGCGGACTCGCTTAGACTCCGCCGATGCCGCCTTTGTCGGCGGCGTACACACCCCCAACCATCTGGCCGCTCACAGCGCGGTCGTGTGAAGGAAGTACCGACCCGTGAGTCTCCTGACCCTCCTCCCGTTCATCGTGCTCATCGGGGCCATGTTCCTGATGACCCGGTCGGCCAAGAAGAAGCAGCAGCAGGCCGTGGAGATGCGGAACCAAATGCAGCCCGGTAGCGGTGTCCGCACCATCGGGGGCATGTACGCCACGGTCAAGGAGGTCAACGAGGACACCGTCCTCGTCGACGCCGGTCCGGGCGTCGAGCTCCTCTTCGCCAAGAATTCCATCGGTGCCGTCCTCACCGACGACGAGTACAACCGCATCGTCCACGGCGTCGAGCACGACCTGAAGTCCGACGCCGACATCGTCCCGGACGACGCCTCCTCCCTCACCGAGACCGGTGACTCCGCCGCCGACGCCACCGCTGACGACAAGGCCGTCGACCTCGGCAAGAAGGACGCGGCCGACGAGCCGGCCGACGACGCCCCGGCCGGCGAGGCGAAGACGGACGAAGAGCCGAAGAAGACCGACGGCGACTCCGAGGCGAAGTAGTCGCGTCCCGGGGTGCACGGGCCCGGCCCGCGCATCCCGGGACACGACCGGCTCGCACGGAGTCCCGACACCATGTGATGGCCGCCCGTCCGCCGATCCGGAGCGAGGCGGCCCGAGAGGGAGTACGAGAAGGTGGCCACACCTAAAAAGGGCCGGAGCGCGAGCGCCCAGAGCAAGCCGGGGCGCTCGCTGGCCCTGATCCTGATCGCCATCGCGGCGCTCACCGGTGGGATGTTCGCCTCGGGGCACACCACCCCGCGTCTCGGCATCGACCTGGCCGGCGGCACCAGCATCACGCTCCGCGCGGTCCCCGAGGCCGGCAACGAAGCGGCGATCAACAAGACCAACATGGA
Source organism: Streptomyces swartbergensis (assembly GCF_002148965.1). Classification (GTDB taxonomy): domain Bacteria; phylum Actinomycetota; class Actinomycetes; order Streptomycetales; family Streptomycetaceae; genus Streptomyces; species Streptomyces swartbergensis. The sequence goes on from NZ_NGFN01000066.1 coordinate 1,137, forward strand.
CACCGCCGTCTCCATCATGGAGCGCCGTGTCAATGGTCTGGGCGTCTCGGAGTCCGAGGTCCAGACGCAGGGTCGCGACAACATCGTCGTCAACATCCCCAAGGGCACGAACTCCGAGCAGGCCCGCAAACAGGTCGGCACCACCGCGAAGCTCTACTTCCGCCCGGTCATCGCCACCGAGGTCTCCGGCGGCGGCACGGCGCCGTCACCGAGCCCCACGGGCAGCCCCTCGGATCAGCCGTCCGGCAAGGCCACCGACAAGCCGGAGGCCACCGACAAGGGATCCGCGTCCCCGTCCGCCTCCCCCAGCACGCAGGGCCGCGCGGTCACCGACGCGCTGAAGGCCGACGCGACGCCGTCCGCGAGCGCCTCGGACAAGGGGAAGGCGAGCCCCTCCCCGTCCGCGACCGGCGGCACGGCCGGTGACGACGCGAGCAAGCTGCAGGAGCAGTACGCCAAGCTCGACTGCGCCAACGAGAAGACCCGCTCCACCGTGGGCGACGGCGTCAAGGCCTCCGCTCCGACGCTGGCCTGCGGCCAGAACTCGCAGGGCCAGTGGCAGAAGTACATCCTCGGCCCCGCCGAGGTCGACGGCACGGACGTCGACAAGGCCCAGGCCGTCCTGAACACCCAGACCGGTGCGGGCTGGACGGTCACGATGGACTTCACCGACGGGGGCGCCAAGAAGTTCGCGGACATCACCGGCAAGCTGGCGCAGAACCAGTCGCCGCAGAACCAGTTCGCGATCGTCCTCGACGGTGACGTGGTCTCCGACCCGTACGTGCGCCAGGCCCTGACCGGCGGCAACGCGGAGATCTCCGGCAACTTCAACCAGCAGTCCGCCCAGGAACTCGCCAACATGCTGTCGTACGGTGCGCTGCCGCTGACCTTCAAGGTGGACAGCATGACGACGGTGACCGCCGCGCTGGGCGGTGACCAGCTGAACGCCGGCCTGATCGCAGGCGCGATCGGTCTCGCGCTGGTGGTCATCTATTTGCTGGCCTACTACCGCGGCCTGTCGTTCATCGCGATCCTCTCGCTGCTGGTGTCCGCCGCGCTCACCTACACGCTCATGGCCCTCCTCGGCCCGACCATCGGCTTCGCGCTGAACCTGCCGGCCGTGTGCGGTGCCATCGTCGCGATCGGCATCACCGCGGACTCGTTCATCGTGTACTTCGAACGCGTCCGCGACGAGATCCGGGAGGGCCGCACGCTGCGCCCCGCCGTCGAGCGGGCCTGGCCGCGTGCCCGGCGCACCATCCTGGTCTCCGACTTCGTGTCGTTCCTCGCCGCCGCGGTGCTCTTCATCGTCACCGTCGGCAAGGTCCAGGGCTTCGCGTTCACGCTCGGCCTGACCACCCTGCTCGACGTGGTCGTCGTGTTCCTCTTCACCAAGCCGCTGCTGACGCTGATGGCCCGCCGCCCGTTCTTCGCGAACGGCCACAAGTGGTCCGGCCTCGACCCGAAGAGCCTGGGTGCGCAGCCACCGCTGCGCCGCACCCGACGTCCCGCCGTCCCCGTCGACCCCAAGGAGGCCTGAGATGTCGAAACTCGGCAACCTCGGCGCCCGGCTGCACCGTGGCGAGGTCGGCTACGACTTCGTCAAGAACCGCAAGATCTGGTACGGCCTGTCCATCCTGATCACCATCACGGCCATCGTCGGCCTGGCGGTGCGCGGCCTGAACATGGGCATCGAGTTCGAGGGCGGCGCCGTCTTCAACACCCCGAAGAACACCAGCGCTTCGGTGTCCCAGGCGGAGGAGTACGCGGAACAGGCCTCCGGTCACGACGCGATCGTCCAGAAGCTGGGTGACGGCAGCCTGCGCATCCAGGTCGCCGGCATCGACACCGACGCGGCGAACACGATCAAGAACACGCTCGCCGACGACCTCAAGGTCGACTCGGAGCAGATCAACGCCGAACTGGTCGGCCCGAGCTGGGGCGAGCAGATCGCGAACAAGGCCTGGCAGGGCCTCGGTATCTTCCTGGTCCTCGTGGTGATCTACCTGGCGATCGCCTTCGAGTGGCGCATGGCGCTCGCCGCGTTCGTCGCACTGATCCACGACATCACCATCACGGTCGGCATCTACGCCCTCGTCGGCTTCGAGGTCACGCCCGGCACGGTGATCGGTCTGCTGACGATCCTCGGCTACTCGCTCTACGACACGGTCGTGGTCTTCGACAGCCTCAAGGAACAGACGAAGGACATCACCAAGCAGACCCGCTGGACCTACAGCGACGTCGCCAACCGCTCGATCAACAGCACGCTGGTCCGTTCCGTCAACACCACGGTGGTCGCGCTGCTGCCCGTGGCGGGCCTGCTGTTCATCGGTGGCGGTGTCCTCGGCGCCGGCATGCTGAACGACATCTCGCTGTCGCTGTTCGTCGGCCTGGCCGCCGGTGCGTACTCCTCGATCTTCATCGCCACGCCGCTCGTCGCCGACCTCAAGGAGCGCGAGCCGGCGATGAAGGCCCTGAGGAAGCGCGTCCTCGCCAAGCGGGCCCAGTCCTCCGCCAAGGGCGAGACCGACGTCCACGACGACGAGTCGTACACCGGCGAGCCCGAGGACGATGCCGCACCCGCGGTCGTCGGCCCGCGCAACCAGCCCGCGTCCCGCAGCCGGGGCCGTGGCCGTCCCTCGGGGAAGCGCCGATGACCGACATCAGGGAGCTGCTGCTCAGCCGCATCAGGGACGTGGCGGACTACCCGCAGCCGGGCGTGATGTTCAAGGACATCACCCCGCTCCTGGCGGACCCGGCGGCCTTCACCGCCCTCACCGACGCCCTCGCCGAGATCGCCGAGCGCACCGGTGCCACCAAGATCGTCGGTCTGGAGGCCCGGGGCTTCATCCTCGGCGCCCCGGTCGCCGTCCGCGCCGGCCTCGGCTTCATCCCGGTACGCAAGGCGGGCAAGCTCCCCGGAGCCACCCTCGCCCAGGCCTACGACCTGGAGTACGGCTCGGCGGAGATCGAGGTGCACGCCGAGGACCTGTCCGCCGACGACCGCGTCCTGGTCGTCGACGACGTCCTCGCCACCGGCGGCACCGCCGAGGCGTCGGTCCAGCTCATCCGCCGGGCCGGTGCCGAGGTCGCGGGTCTCGCCGTCCTCATGGAGCTGGGCTTCCTCAGCGGCCGCGCCCGCCTGGAACCGGCTCTGAACGGTGCCCCGCTGGAGGCGCTGCTCACGGTCTAGAAAGCCCGCGGCAGCCCGGTGGACACCGGCACGACACCGCGGAGGCGGGCCCGGAGGAATCCGGCGCCCGCCTCTCGCGTTTCTCGGGTAGACGGTCCTCACATTGGCCTGAAGGCGATCCTGGGGTCCAGGATGGCTACCATGGGGTCTCCGGAGCCTGACCGGGGGACCCGGATCGCGCACGAGGAGCCCTCTTGCCAGACGAGGCCCAGCACCTGACCGCCGCCAAGCCCGAGTCCGCCTCGGCAGCCGCGGCGAAGCCCGCGCCGAACGCGCCGCACGCGAAGAACGACACCCGCGGGCCGGTCGAGCGCGCCCAGTCTGCGCCGGTCGACAAGCCCGCCGAGCAGTCGCGGCCCAAGCCCGTCCCGCCCCCGCCCGCCGTGCGCCAGTCCGGCAACCAGTCCGCACGCACCGGCTCCTCCAACCGCGTCCGCGCCCGTCTGGCCCGCCTCGGCGTCCAGCGCGCGAACCCGTACAACCCGGTCCTGGAGCCGCTGCTGCGGATAGTGCGCAGCAACGACCCGAAGATCGAGACGTCGACACTCCGCCAGATCGAGCGCGCCTACCAGGTCGCCGAGCGCTGGCACCGCGGCCAGAAGCGCAAGAGCGGCGACCCGTACATCACGCACCCCCTCGCCGTGACGACCATCCTCGCCGAGCTGGGCATGGATCCGGCCACCCTGATGGCCGGTCTGCTGCACGACACGGTGGAGGACACCGAGTACGGCCTGGAGGACCTGCGCCGCGACTTCGGCGACGTGGTCGCCCTGCTCGTCGACGGTGTCACCAAGCTGGACAAGGTCAAGTTCGGCGAGGCCGCACAGGCCGAGACCGTGCGCAAGATGGTCGTCGCCATGGCCAAGGACCCGCGCGTCCTGGTCATCAAGCTCGCCGACCGCCTGCACAACATGCGCACCATGCGCTACCTCAAGCGCGAGAAGCAGGAGAAGAAGGCGCGCGAGACCCTGGAGATCTACGCGCCGCTGGCCCACCGCCTGGGCATGAACACCATCAAGTGGGAGCTGGAGGACCTCGCCTTCGCGATCCTCTACCCCAAGATGTACGACGAGATCGTCCGCCTGGTCGCCGAGCGCGCCCCGAAGCGTGACGAGTACCTCGCGATCGTGACCGACGAGGTCCAGCAGGACCTGCGGGCGGCCCGCATCAAGGCGACCGTCACCGGCCGCCCCAAGCACTACTACAGCGTCTACCAGAAGATGATCGTCCGCGGCCGCGACTTCGCGGAGATCTACGACCTGGTGGGCATCCGCGTCCTCGTGGACACCGTCCGCGACTGCTACGCGGCCCTCGGCACGGTGCACGCGCGATGGAACCCGGTCCCCGGCCGGTTCAAGGACTACATCGCGATGCCCAAGTTCAACATGTACCAGTCGCTGCACACGACGGTCATCGGCCCCGGCGGCAAGCCGGTCGAGCTCCAGATCCGCACGTTCGACATGCACCGCCGCGCCGAATACGGCATCGCCGCGCACTGGAAGTACAAGCAGGAGGCCGTCGCCGGCGCCTCCAAGGTGCGCACCGACGCCCCCAAGTCGTCCGGCAAGAGCAAGGACGACCACCTCAACGACATGGCGTGGCTGCGGCAGCTCCTCGACTGGCAGAAGGAGACCGAGGACCCCGGGGAGTTCCTGGAGTCCCTGCGCTTCGACCTGTCCCGCAACGAGGTCTTCGTCTTCACCCCCAAGGGCGACGTCATAGCGCTCCCCGCCGGTGCCACCCCGGTGGACTTCGCCTACGCCGTCCACACCGAGGTCGGCCACCGCACCATAGGCGCCAGGGTCAACGGCCGGCTGGTCCCGCTGGAATCCACCCTCGACAACGGCGACCTGGTCGAGGTCTTCACCTCCAAGGCACCCGGCGCCGGCCCCTCCCGCGACTGGCTCGGCTTCGTCAAGTCGCCGCGCGCCCGCAACAAGATCCGCGCCTGGTTCTCCAAGGAACGCCGCGACGAGGCGATCGAGCAGGGCAAGGACGCCATCGTCCGCGCCATGCGCAAGCAGAACCTGCCGATCCAGCGCATCCTGACCGGCGACTCCCTGGTGACGCTCGCGCACGAGATGCGCTACGCCGACATCTCCGCGCTGTACGCGGCGATCGGCGAGGGCCATGTCTCCGCGCAGAACATCGTGCAGAAACTCGTCCAGGCCCTCGGCGGCGAGGAAGCCGCCACCGAGGAGATCGACGAGTCGGTCCCGCCGGCCCGCGGCCGCAGCCGCAAACGCCGCTCCAGCGCCGACCCGGGCGTTGTCGTGAAGGGCGTCGACGATGTGTGGGTCAAGCTCGCGCGCTGCTGTACGCCTGTGCCCGGCGACCCCATCATGGGCTTCGTCACGCGCGGCAGCGGCGTATCGGTTCACCGCACCGACTGCGTCAACGTCGACTCGCTGTCCCGTGAGCCCGAGCGGATCCTCGAGGTCGAGTGGGCGCCCACCCAGTCCTCGGTCTTCCTGGTCGCCATCCAGGTCGAGGCCCTGGACCGCTCCCGGCTCCTCTCGGACGTCACCCGGGTGCTGTCCGACCAGCACGTCAACATCCTCTCCGCGGCCGTCCAGACCTCCCGCGACCGCGTCGCCACCTCCCGCTTCACCTTCGAGATGGGCGACCCGAAGCATCTCGGCCACGTGCTGAAGGCGGTCCGGGGAGTGGAGGGCGTCTACGACGTGTACCGGGTGACGTCGGCGCGCAACAGGACGTGACCCCTCGTGACAGGTCGCCACAGTCGTAGCGACCACGCGAAAGGGGGCCCCGTACAGCGCGTACGGGGCCCCCTTTCGTCCGGCTGATCAGCCTCCGAACTCCTGGAGGCCCTTCAGCGCCTGGTCCAGCAGCGCCTGGCGGCCCTCGAGCTCACGCTCGAGCTTGTCGGCCTTGGCGTTGTTGCCCTGCGCCCGGGCCTGCTCGATCTGGCCCCTCAGCTTGTCCACGGCGGCCTGGAGCTGACCGGTCAGACCCTCGGCACGCGCGCGTGCCTCCGGGTTCGTCCGGCGCCACTCGGCCTCCTCCGCCTCCTGGAGGGCCCGCTCGACCGCGTGCATACGGCCCTCGACCTTGGGCCGGGCGTCGCGCGGCACGTGACCGATGGCCTCCCAGCGCTCGTTGATCGTACGGAACGCGGCGCGGGACGCCTTCAGATCCGAGATCGGCAGGAGCTTCTCGGCCTCCTCGGCCAGCTCCTCCTTGAGCTTCAGGTTCTCCGCCTGCTCGGCGTCGCGCTCGGCGAAGACCGAGCTGCGCGCGGCGAAGAAGACGTCCTGGGCGCCGCGGAAGCGGTTCCACAGGTCGTCCTCGTGCTCACGCTGGGCGCGGCCGGCGGCCTTCCACTCGGCCATCAGCTCGCGGTAGCGCGCGGCCGTCGCACCCCAGTCCGTCGAGTTCGACAGCGCCTCGGCCTCGGCGACCAGCCGCTCCTTGGTCCGCCGCGCCTCCTCGCGCTGCGCGTCCAGCTGCGCGAAGTGCTGCTTGCGCCGCTTGGAGAACGCCGACCGCGCGTGCGAGAACCGGTGCCACAGCTCGTCGTCGGACTTGCGGTCCAGACGCGGCAGCCCCTTCCAGGTGTCCACCAGGGCCCGCAGCCGCTCACCGGCCGCCCGCCACTGGTCGGACTGCGCCAGCTCCTCCGCCTCGGCGACCAGCGCCTCCTTGGCCTTGCGGGCCTCGTCGGACTGCTTCGCCCGCTGCGCCTTGCGCTCCTCGCGGCGCGCCTCCACCAGCTCGGTCAGCTTGTCCAGCCGGACGCGCAGGGCGTCCAGGTCGCCCACCGCGTGGTGCGCGTCGACCTGTTCCCGGATGTGGTCGATGGCGGCCTGGGCGTCCTTCGCCGACAGGTCGGTGGTCTTCACTCGCTTCTCGAGGAGGCCGATCTCGACAACCAGGCCCTCGTACTTGCGCTCGAAATAGGCCAGCGCCTCATCGGGGGAGCCTGCCTGCCAGGAACCGACGACCTGCTCGCCGTCGGCCGTACGCACGTACACGGTCCCCGTCTCGTCGACGCGGCCCCACGGGTCGCTGCTCACAGCGCCTCCTCCACATGATGCCTGCGAGGGGCCTGAAGCTCCCCCGGGCATCGTCCACAGTTTCGTCACGGCCAACATAGGCGACCGGCGGGGGGCGTGTCCGCATCCCGCGCGACCGAAATTACGCAGTTGAGGGTCAGGATTTGGTGACCGTGGCCTTGTTGATCACGACCGTCGCGTTGGGCGCCGTGTTGCCCGTCTGAGGGTCGGGAGCCTGGGCTCCGGCGTCGGCGATTTTCTTGAGGACCTTCATGCCCGCCTCGGACACCGTTCCGAACGGTGTGTAGTCGGGCGGCAGCTGACTGTCCTGGTAGACGAGGAAGAACTGGCTGCCGCCGCTGTTGCGGCCCTGCTTCGTCTGTGCGTTGTACTGGTTCGCCATCGCGACCGTGCCCGCCGGGTACACCCCGCCCTTGAGGCTCTTGTCCTTGAGATTCTCGTCCGGGATGGTGTAGCCGGGGCCGCCCATGCCGGTGCCCTGCGGGTCGCCGCACTGCAGGACGTAGATGTTCTGGTTGGTGAGCCGGTGGCACTTGCTGTGGTCCAAGTAGCCCTTGCTCAGAAGGAAGTTGAACGAGTTGACGGTGTGCGGGGCCGCCGACGCCTTCAGCGCGATGTCTATCTCGCCGCAGGTCGTGTCCAGCTTCATCGTGTACTTCGCCGACTTGTCGATGGTCATCGCCGGTTCCTTCTTCCAGGTCTCCGACTTGACCTTGCCCGCGGCGGGCTTCTCACACGGGTCCGGGGCCTTGCTGGGCGAGGCGCTCGGAGTGGCCTCCGCGCCCGCGTTCTCCTTCTTGCCGTCGTCCTCGAACGGCTTGGTCAGATAGACCGACACGGAGAGCACCACGACCACACCCAGAACCGAGGCGATCACGGAGTTGCGGATACGGGCCTTGCGCCGTGCGTCAGTGCGTCGCTGCTGCTGCCGCAAGTACTTCTCACGGGCGAGCTGACGCCGCCGCTGTTCCTGGCTGACCACCGGGTTCTCTCCTCATGCGTCTGATACGTCGACCGGTACGCGTGGGGCCTGTGCGCCGACCGCCTGCGTGTGCCCCGTACCGTATATGGGTTCGCTGAGGAATCGGCAGCGCCGGGTAGGCTCTGACAGCAGCCGCAGCCGCCCGTATCGACACAACGAAGGACGATCGTGCTCATTGCCGGGTTCCCCGCCGGGGCCTGGGGGACGAACTGCTACCTCGTCGCCCCCGCCGCCGGTGAGGAGTGCGTGATCATCGACCCCGGCCATCAGGCCGCCGACGGCGTCGAGGAAACGATCAGAAAGCATCGCCTCAAGCCCGTCGCGGTCGTCCTCACCCACGGCCACATCGACCACGTGGCCTCGGTCGTCCCGGTGTGCGGCGCGCACGACGTGCCGGCCTGGATCCACCCCGACGACCGGTACATGATGAGCGACCCGGAGAAGGCGCTCGGCCGTTCCATCGGGATGCCGCTGCTGGGCGAGCTGACCGTGGGGGAGCCCGACGACGTCAAGGAGCTGGCCGACGGTGCGAAGCTGGAGCTGGCGGGCCTGGAGCTGTCCGTGGCGCACGCGCCGGGCCATACCAAGGGGTCGGTGACCTTCGGCATGCCCGAGGCGGCGGACATCCCGCCGATCCTGTTCTCGGGCGACCTGCTGTTCGCCGGCTCCATCGGACGCACCGACCTGCCCGGCGGTGACATGGCCGAGATGCTCGACTCGCTGGCCCGCGTGTGCCTGCCGCTCGACGACTCGACCGTGGTGCTGTCCGGCCACGGCCCCCAGACGACCATCGGCCAGGAGCGCGCCACCAACCCGTATCTGCGGCAGGTGGCGGCCGGCCAGGGAGCTGCAGAGGCTCCCCGACGAGGAATGTGACGAGACCTTCCGTGAGCACCTTCAAGGCCCCCAAGGGCACGTACGACCTGATCCCGCCGGACTCCGCGACGTTCCTGGCGGTCCGCGAGGCGATCGCCGCACCGCTGCGCAACTCCGGCTACGGCTACATCGAGACACCGGGCTTCGAGAACGTCGAACTCTTCGCGCGCGGCGTCGGCGAGTCGACGGACATCGTGACGAAGGAGATGTACGCCTTCGAGACGAAGGGCGGCGACAAGCTGGCCCTGCGCCCCGAAGGCACGGCCTCCGTCCTCCGTGCCGCGCTGGAGGCCAACCTGCACAAGGCGGGCAACCTCCCCGTCAAGCTCTGGTACTCCGGCTCGTACTACCGCTACGAGCGCCCCCAGAAGGGCCGTTACCGTCACTTCTCCCAGGTCGGTGCCGAGGCGATCGGTGCCGAGGACCCGGCGCTGGACGCCGAGCTGATCATCCTGGCCGACCAGGCGTACCGCTCGCTGGGCCTGAGCAACTTCCGGATCCTGCTCAACAGCCTGGGCGACAAGGAGTGCCGCCCGGTGTACCGGACGGCGCTCCAGGACTTCCTGCGCGGCCTGGACCTGGACGAGGACACCCTGCGCCGGGCGGAGATCAACCCGCTGCGCGTCCTGGACGACAAGCGTGAGTCGGTCCAGAAGCAGCTCGGTGAGGCCCCGCTGCTGCGCGATTACCTCTGCGACGCCTGCAAGGCGTACCACGAGGAGGTCCGCGAGCTGATCACGGCGGCCGGCGTCGCCTTCGAGGACGACCCGAAGCTGGTCCGCGGCCTGGACTACTACACCCGCACGACGTTCGAGTTCGTCCACGACGGCCTGGGCTCCCAGTCCGCCGTCGGAGGCGGCGGGCGCTACGACGGCCTGTCCGAGATGATCGGCGGCCCCGCGCTGCCGTCCGTCGGCTGGGCCCTCGGCGTCGACCGCACGGTCCTGGCACTGGAGGCGGAGGGCGTCGAGCTCGAACTCCCCGCCACCACCAGCGTGTTCGCCGTCCCGCTCGGCGAGGAGGCCCGCCGGGTCCTGTTCGCCAAGGTCACGGAGCTGCGCAAGAACGGCATCGCGGCCGACTTCTCCTACGGCGGCAAGGGCCTCAAGGGCGCGATGAAGAACGCCAACCGCAGCGGCGCCCGCTACACGATCGTCGCCGGCGAACGCGACCTCGCCGAGGGCGTCGTCCAGCTCAAGGACATGGAGTCGGGCGAGCAGACGGCGGTCGGAGTGAACGAGATCGTGGCGGAACTGGAAGCGCGGCTGGGCTGACGTGACTTCGAAGGCGCCGCAGACTCCCGGCGCCTTCGTCACTGCTCCAGCAGCCCGTACCGCATCGCGCTCGTCACCGCCGCCGTCCGGTCAGCCACCCCCAACTTGCCGAAGACGCGCAGCAGATACGTCTTCACGGTCGACTCGCCGATGAAGAGCCGACGCCCGATCTCCGCGTTCGTGCAGCCCTCGGCGACCAGCCGCAGCACGGCCGTCTCGCGCTCCGACAACCGTGGCCGCTCCGGCTTCGTCCGTAGCTGGTCCACCAGCCGGGCCGCGACGGACGGGGCCAGGACCGTCTCGCCGCGCGCCGCCGCCCGCACGGCCTCCGCGAGTTCCGCACGCGGCAGGTCCTTCAGCAGATAACCCGCCGCCCCCGCCTCCACCGCCCGCAGGATGTCGCGGTCCGTCTCGTACGTCGTCAGCACGACCACTCGGCACGGCAGTCCGGCCCGCGTCATCCGCACGATGGAGTCCACGCCCCCGCCCCCCGGCATCCGCAGGTCCATCAGCACGATGTCGGGCCGCAACTCGGCCGCCAGCGCCTCCGCCTGCGGTCCGCTGGACGCGTCGGCGACGACCTCCAGATCGGACTCCGCACTGAGCATCGCCCGCAGCCCCTCCCGTACGACGGGATGGTCGTCGGCCAGGACGATCCGGATCACGGCGTCTCCCTCCTCACGACCGGCAGCCGGACGGTCACGACCGTGCCGTCGCCGGGGGCACTGCGCACCTCGGCGGTTCCGCCCACTTCGACGGCCCGGGCCCGCAGCCCCGCCAGACCGTAACCGCCGCGCACGGCAGCCGGGTCGAAGCCGGGTCCCTCGTCCCGCACGGACACGGTCAGCATGTCGTCGGCGTACGCCAGCGACACCCCGACCGCGACCGAACTCCCCGCGTGTTTGCGGGCGTTGGCCAGTGCCTCTTGGCAGGCGCGCAGGGCGACCACCTCGGGACCGGCGGGCAGCGTGCGGACCGGGCCGGTCACCTCCAGCGCCGCGTCATGGCGCACGGCGAGCCGGCCCAGCGCGTCCGGAAGGGAGGCGCCGTCCAGGTCGGCGGGTGTGCCCCCGGCGACCAGGGCCCGGGCCTCGGCCAGGTTCTGCCGGGCCGTCTCGTCCATCAGGCGCAGATGACGCCGCGCCTCGGGCAGGTCGTGGTCCAGCTCCGCCTCGACCGCCTGGATCAGCATCACCAGACTGGTGAACCCCTGCGCGAGCGTGTCGTGGATCTCCCGGGCCAGCCGCTCCCGCTCGGCCAGCGCACCGTGCGCCGTCGACAGCCGCGCGACCTCATGGCGACTGGCGTCCAACTCGGTGATCAGCGCCGCCCGTTCCTGGCTCTGCTCGATGATCCGGATGACCCAGCCACCGACAGCCGCCGAGAAGACGAACGTGACCACGGCGAACAGCACGTTGAAGAAGACGTCCTCGTCGCTCGGCCACCACAGCAGCGCCCAGCCGATCACCGGGGCGAAGTTGATGACGGCCACCGCCACCAGCGCCCACCGCATCCGCAGCGTCATGAAGCACTGTGGGACGAGCGCGAACGTCATCAGCCGCGTCTCCCCGACGAGGACCGCCGACGGAAGGAAAAGCGCCAGCGCCGCCGTGAGATAGACGAGCGCCCGCCGCTCGTCGGACGGGTCCTGCCGCAGGAGCGGCCGCCCCACCCCCACGAACAGCGGGATCAGCAGGGCGAGCAGCGCCGCCGCGACGGCACGGGCCGGCCACCCGGGCCGCCCCGCGCCGAGCACGAACACCAGGGTGGCCACCCAGATGAGCGCGAAGTACGTGTCCCAGAGCCGGAACGAGCGCTCCCAGGTGTAGGCGCTGCCGGCATCCGCCGCACCGCTCACCCCTCGCGCCGGTCCTTCCAGCGGAACGTCAGCAGACACAGCACCAATCCTCCGACGCACCACGCGGCGAGCACCAGGGCCACGCGCCCGAGTTCCCAGCTCCCCGCCTGCTCCAGCACCTGCGCCGACTCCGGCAGGAACACCCCGCGCAGCCCCTGGCACATCCACTTCAGCGGGAACAGCGCACCGATGGTCAGCATCCAGTCCGGGATGGTGCCGATGGCGATGTACACCCCGGAGATGAACTGGAGCACCAGAAAGGGCAGCACGACCACGGAACTCGCGCTGTTCGCGGAGCTCGGCACCGAGCTGATCGCGATGCCGAGCAGGGCGCACGCCGTGATCCCGAGGACGAAGATCCACGCCAGGTCCAGCCATCGGCCGGCGTCGGACGGCAGGTCCACGTCGTACACGGTCGTGCCGACCAGGAGCAGGATCACCGTCTCCAGCAGACCGGTGAACAGAACCAGCCAGATCTTGCCGAGGAAGTACGCCGTCGGCGGCATCGGCGTACCCCGCAGCCGGCGCAGCACCTTCTCCTCCCGCTCCACGGCGATCGAGATGCCGAGCGCCTGGAAACTCGTCGACATGATGCCGGCGGCCATCATCGCCGGGACGTAGAGCTGCGAGGCGGTGATGCCCGCACCCGCCACGTCGTCCCGGAAGATCGACGCGAACAGGAACAGGAAGACGACCGGGAAGGCGAACGTGAACACCACCTGGTCGCGCTGCCGGAAGAACTGCCTGATCTCCAGGGCGCCCCGCCGCAGCCCCAGCCCCCAGGCGCCGGGCAGACCCTCGGCGCCGACCGCACCACGGTCCCGTACGGCGGTCGTGGTCATCGCGCGTCCTCCTGCCGCTGTCCGGTCAGCCGGAGGTAGACGTCCTCCAGCGTGGGCCGGCTCACCGCCAGCCCCGGGATCTCACCGTCGAAGCGGTGCATGAGCCCGGCGATCGTCCTGGTCGGCGTCCCGGTGCGCTCGCTGCGCGGGGTGCCGTCCGGCTCGGTCCACTCGACGAGGACCTCGGTGCCGTACCGCTCCCGCAACGCCCCGGGCTCGCCCTCGGCGACGACCCGGCCCTTCGCGACGACGGCCAGCCGGTGCGCGAGGGCCTCGGCCTCCTCCAGGTAGTGCGTGGTCAGCAGGATGGTCGTGCCCTCGTTGGCCAGGGCGCGGATCAGCGACCAGAACTGCCGCCGGGCCGCCGGATCGAACCCGGTCGTCGGCTCGTCCAGAAGCAGCAGGTCCGGGCCGCCGATCACGCCGAGCGCCACGTCCAGACGCCGGCGCTGGCCACCCGACAGCGCCTTGATCCTGCTGTCCGCCTTCGCCTCCAGGCCGACCAGGCCGATGACCTCCTCAGGGTTGCGCGGCCGCGGGTAGTAGCCGGCGAAGTGGCGCACCGTCTCCCGGACCGTCAACTCCGCGGGCGCCGATTCGTCCTGCCAGACGATTCCGACGCGCGAGCGCCACGCGCGCGTGGCGCTCGCCGGGTCCGCCCCGAGCACCGACACCTCGCCCGCGTCCCGGGTCCGGTTGCCCTGGAGGATCTCCACCGTGGTGCTCTTGCCCGCGCCGTTGGGCCCGAGCAGGCCGAACACCTCGCCCTGCCGGATGCCCAGATCGATGCCGTCGACGGCGGTCACGTCCCCGTACCGCTTGCGCAGCCCCCGCACCTCCACGGCGAGGTCGTACCCGTGTGCTGTCATGCGACGAGCGTCGGCCGGAACGGCACCCTCAGGGACGACCGTGCGGACATGCTTATGTCCACTGAACGGTGGACAGGCGCACCGTGCGGCACAATGGCCCTGCCCGAAGTTGTCCAGGTCTCAAGTGCGGGAATCGGCGTGATGAGCAAGACGACAGTCAACGACGTCTCCACGGAGCCCGAGCCGGAGCGCGCCGAGATCGCGCCCCGCGCCGAGGGCGGCAGCCGGGCCCTCGCCCTCCTGCTGGTGATCACCGGCGCGGCCGGACTGCTCGCCGCGTGGGTCATCACGATCGACAAGTTCAAGATTCTCGAAGCCAAGGTCGAGGGCAAGACGTTCACCCCCGGGTGCAGCTTCAATCCCGTCGTCTCCTGCGGCAGCGTCATGGAGAGCAAGCAGGCCGCCGTCTTCGGCTTCCCGAACCCGATGCTCGGCCTCGTCTGTTACGGCATCGTGATCGGCGTCGGCGTGAGCCTGCTCGCCGGTGCCCGCTTCCCGCGCTGGTACTGGCTCACCTTCAACGCCGGCTGCCTGTTCGGCGTCGGCTTCTGCGCCTGGCTGATGTTCCAGTCCCTGTACCGGATCAACGCGCTGTGCCTGTGGTGCTGCCTGGCCTGGGTCGCGACCATCCTCATGTTCTGGTACGTGACGTCGTTCAACATCCGCAAGGGCTTCCTGCCCGCCCCGGCCTGGCTCAAGGGCTTCTTCGGCGAGTTCACCTGGGTCATGCCGGTGCTGCACATCGGCATCATCGGCATGCTGATCCTGACCCGCTGGTGGGACTTCTGGATGAGCTGAGCCGGGAGCACCAGGGCCCGGAGGGATTGTCAGTGCCGTGATTTAGGGTTTCTGACGTGGAGCCCGACCTGTTCACCGCCGCAGCAGAAGAACGCCAGGAGAAGGAGCCGTCCAGCAGCCCTCTGGCGGTTCGGATGCGCCCGCGCACCCTCGACGAGGTCGTGGGCCAGCAGCATCTGCTGAAGCCGGGCTCGCCCCTGCGCAGACTGGTCGGCGAGGGCGCCTCCGGCCCGGCCGGTGTCTCCTCCGTGCTCCTCTGGGGCCCGCCCGGCACCGGCAAGACAACCCTGGCGTACGTCGTCTCCAAGGCCACCGACGCCCGCTTCGTCGAACTGTCGGCGATCACCGCGGGCGTCAAGGAGGTCCGCTCGGTCATCGACGGCGCCCGCCGCGCCTCCGGCGGATACGGCAAGGAGACCGTCCTCTTCCTCGACGAGATCCACCGCTTCAGCAAGGCCCAGCAGGACTCCCTGCTCCCGGCCGTCGAGAACCGCTGGGTGACACTGATCGCGGCGACGACGGAGAACCCGTACTTCTCGGTGATCTCCCCCCTGCTGTCCCGCTCCCTGCTGCTCACCCTCGAACCGCTCACGGACGACGACATCAAGAGCCTCGTCCAGCGAGCCCTGACCGACGAGCGTGGCCTCAAGGGCGCCGTCACCCTCCCCGAGGAAACCGAGAGCCACCTCCTGCGCATCGCCGGCGGAGACGCCCGCCGGGCCCTCACCGCCCTGGAGGCGGCCGCCGGAGCCGCCCTCGACAAGGGCGAGACGGAGATCGGCCTGACCACCCTGGAGGAGACGGTCGACCGGGCCGCCGTGAAGTACGACCGCGACGGCGACCAGCACTACGACGTGGCCAGCGCCCTGATCAAGTCCATCCGCGGCTCCGACGTCGACGCGGCCCTGCACTACCTGGCCCGGATGATCGAGGCCGGCGAGGACCCCCGCTTCATCGCCCGCCGCCTGATGATCTCCGCCAGCGAGGACATCGGCCTCGCCGACCCGAACGCGCTGCCGATCGCGGTCGCCGCCGCCCAGGCTGTGGCCATGATCGGCTTCCCGGAGGCCGCCCTCACCCTCAGCCACGCCACCATCGCCCTCGCCCTGGCCCCCAAGTCCAACGCCGCCACCACCGCGATCGGCGCCGCCCTGGAGGACGTACGCAAGGGACTGGCCGGGCCCGTGCCCGCGCACCTGCGCGACAGCCACTACAAGGGCGCCACCAAGCTCGGCCACGGCCAGGGCTACGTCTACCCGCACGACCTGCCCGAGGGCATCGCCGCCCAGCAGTACGCCCCGGACGCCCTCAAGGACCGCGAGTACTACGAGCCGACCCGGCACGGCGCGGAGGCCCGGTACGCGGACGCGGTCGAGTGGACCCGGAAGAACCTCGGTCGAAAGCGGTCCTGAGAACCCTGTAAACTCGTTCGGAGTGCCGCGTCCCGTGCAGTCAGAACGGGACAGTCGGCCGGAGCCAGTCAGAGGCACAGTCCCCGGACCGGCTCCAGGAGCGTCGCGCACCGTCGAACGGTGTCGCGGGCAGCCCACCACCACCCGTCGCAGGACGGGACCGGTCGGTGGGCCACTCGCGTGCTGCACGTATGTGCCCAGACCAGGGGAGCGGCTGCCCACCGAGGTCCAGCAGGACCGAGGCGGGTTTCCCCGGCTGCGGATGCGACCTCCCACAACCCTGACAAGCCGAATCCAGGAAATGAGAAAGCAGTGGCGAACCAGTCCCGCCCCAAGGTCAAGAAGTCGCGTGCCCTCGGCATCGCGCTCACCCCGAAGGCCGTCAAGTACTTCGAGGCCCGTCCCTACCCGCCGGGTGAGCACGGCCGCGGCCGCAAGCAGAACTCGGACTACAAGGTCCGTCTGCTCGAGAAGCAGCGCCTGCGCGCGCAGTACGACGTGTCCGAGCGCCAGCTCGTCCGCGCCTACGAGCGTGCCTCCAAGGTCCAGGGCAAGACCGGTGAGGCCCTGATCATCGAGCTCGAGCGCCGTCTCGACGCCCTGGTCCTGCGCTCGGGCATCGCCCGCACGATCTACCAGGCCCGCCAGATGGTCGTCCACGGCCACATCGCGGTCAACGGCAAGAAGGTCGACAAGCCCTCCTTCCGTGTCCGTCCCGACGACGTCGTGCAGGTCCGCGAGCGCTCCAAGGAGAAGACCCTCTTCACGATCGCTCGTGAGGGTGGCTTCGCCCCCGACGGTGAGATCCCGCGCTACCTCCAGGTGAACCTCAAGTCCCTGGCGTTCCGCCTGGACCGCGAGCCGAACCGCAAGGAGATCCCGGTGATCTGCGACGAGCAGCTCGTCGTCGAGTACTACGCCCGCTGATCCCCGGCAGGCACGCGGTACTTCAGCCCGCCGTCTCCCCGCCCCTCCGGGCGGGCGAGGCGGCGGGCTTTCGCGAATCCGCCGTCCCCCGGCGGTAATCCGGTACGGAGCCGCATCCCCGGCGCGATAGGCTCGTCGCACGACTTTTTCGATGTTCAGGCACGTTTTCAGGGAGCGGGTGCACACAGTGTC
Source organism: Streptomyces swartbergensis (assembly GCF_002148965.1). Classification (GTDB taxonomy): domain Bacteria; phylum Actinomycetota; class Actinomycetes; order Streptomycetales; family Streptomycetaceae; genus Streptomyces; species Streptomyces swartbergensis. Next base: position 18,397 of record NZ_NGFN01000066.1, read on the forward strand.
CGGTGGAGAGGTGGCCGGAATCCTGGTGGCTGTCTTCTGGGCGATCCTGGTCTCCTTCCTCGCCGTCGCGCTGGCGAGGCTGGCCCAGACGCTCAGGGCGACCACCAAGCTCGTGGCGGAAGTGACCGATCAGGCCGTCCCACTGCTGGCCGACGCCTCCGCGGCGGTGCGCTCCGCGCAGACCCAGATCGACCGGGTCGACTCGATCGCCTCCGACGTCCAGGAGGTCACGTCGAACGCCTCCGCGCTGTCGACCACCGTCGCCTCCACCTTCGGCGGCCCCCTGGTCAAGGTCGCCGCCTTCGGCTACGGCGTGCGCCGGGCCCTCGGCGGCCGCAAGGAGGACGTGCCCGGCAAGGCGCCGAGGCGTGCCGTGATCGTGGGCCGCACGGTCTCTCGGCGCAGCGCCCGAGGGAAGAGGGACTGAGAGCCAGCGATGTTCCGCCGTACGTTCTGGTTCACCACCGGCGTCGCCGCCGGAGTGTGGGCCACCACCAAGGTCAACCGGAAGCTGAAGCAGCTGACGCCCGAGAGCCTCGCCAGAACCGCGGGGAACAAGGCGATCGAGGCCGGCCACCGGCTCAAGGACCGCGCGGTCGACTTCGCGCTCGACGTCCGCGACAACATGGCCCAGCGGGAGGCCGAACTGGGCGACGCGCTCGGGCTCAACGCCCCCGTCGATCCCGAACTCCCAGCACCCCGGCGGCACGCCGCCATCGAGAACCGCACAGAGCCGAAGACGTACGTCATCGACAGCACGTCGTCCACGTACAAGAAGAACTCGTACAACCGGAATGAGGACCACTGATGGAGTCGGCTGAGATTCGCCGCCGCTGGTTGAGCTTCTTCGAGGAGCGCGGTCACACCGTCGTCCCTTCGGCGTCGCTCATCGCGGACGACCCGACTCTGCTCCTCGTCCCGGCCGGCATGGTGCCCTTCAAGCCCTACTTCCTGGGTGAGGTCAAGCCGCCCTTCAGCCGCGCCACGAGCGTGCAGAAGTGCGTCCGTACGCCCGACATCGAAGAGGTCGGCAAGACCACGCGCCACGGCACCTTCTTCCAGATGTGCGGCAACTTCTCCTTCGGCGACTACTTCAAGGAAGGCGCCATCAAGCTCGCCTGGGAGCTGCTCACCAGCCCCCAGGACAAGGGCGGTTACGGCCTCGACCCCGAGCGCCTGTGGATCACCGTCTACAAGGACGACGACGAGGCCGAGCGCATCTGGCACGAGGTCGTCGGCGTGCCCAAGGAGCGCATCCAGCGCCTTGGCAAGAAGGACAACTACTGGGACATGGGCGTCCCCGGCCCGTGCGGCCCCTGCTCCGAGATCAACTACGACCGCGGCCCCGAGTTCGGCGCCGAGGGCGGCCCCGCCGTCAACGACGAGCGGTACGTGGAGATCTGGAACCTCGTCTTCATGCAGTACGAGCGGGGCGAGGGACCGGGCAAGGACTACCCGATCCTCGGCGACCTGCCCAGCAAGAACATCGACACCGGCCTCGGCCTGGAGCGCCTCGCCATGATTCTGCAGGGCGTGCAGAACATGTACGAGATCGACACCTCGATGGCCGTCATCGACAAGGCCACCGAGCTGACCGGCGTCCGCTACGGCGACGCCCACGCCTCGGACGTGTCCCTGCGCGTGGTCACCGACCACATGCGCACCGCCACCATGCTCATCGGCGACGGCGTCACCCCGGGCAACGAGGGTCGCGGTTACGTGCTGCGCCGCATCATGCGCCGCGCCATCCGCAACATGCGCCTGCTCGGCGCCACCGGCCCGGTCGTCAGGGACCTGATCGACGTCGTCATCGGCGTGATGGGCCAGCAGTACCCCGAGCTCATCACCGACCGCGAGCGGATCGAGAAGGTCGCCGTCGCCGAGGAGAACGCCTTCCTCAAGACGCTGAAGGCCGGCACCAACATCCTCGACACCGCCGTCAGCGACACCAAGGCCGCCGGCTCCACCGTGCTGCCCGGCGACAAGGCCTTCCTGCTCCACGACACCTGGGGCTTCCCGATCGACCTCACCCTGGAGATGGCCGCCGAGCAGGGCCTCTCCGTGGACGAGGAGGGCTTCCGCCGCCTGATGAAGGAGCAGCGGGAGCGCGCCAAGGCCGACGCCCAGTCCAAGAAGACCGGCCACGCCGACCTCGGCGCCTACCGCGAGATCGCCGACCGCGCCGGCGCCACCGACTTCATCGGCTACACCGACACCGAGGGCGAGTCCACGATCGTCGGCATCCTGGTCGAGGGCGTCTCCTCCCCGGCCGCCACCGAGGGCGACGAGGTCGAGATCGTCCTCGACCGCACCCCCTTCTACGCCGAGGGCGGCGGCCAGATCGGCGACACCGGCAAGATCAAGGTCGACTCCGGTGCCGTCATCGAGGTCCGCGACTGCCAGAAGCCGGTCCCGGGTGTCTACGTGCACAAGGGCGTCGTCCAGGTCGGCGAGGTCACCGTCGGTGCCAAGGCCCACGCGGCCATCGACGACCGCCGCCGCAAGGCCATCGCCCGTGCCCACTCGGCCACCCACCTGACCCACCAGGCCCTGCGCGACGCCCTCGGCCCGACGGCCGCCCAGGCCGGTTCCGAGAACCAGCCCGGCCGCTTCCGCTTCGACTTCGGCTCCCCGTCCGCCGTCCCGACGGCCGTGATGACCGACGTCGAGCAGAAGATCAACGAGGTACTCGCCCGCGACCTGGACGTCCGCGCCGACGTCATGGGCATCGACGAGGCCAAGAAGCAGGGCGCCATCGCCGAGTTCGGCGAGAAGTACGGCGAGCGCGTCCGTGTGGTCACCATCGGCGACTTCTCCAAGGAGCTGTGCGGCGGCACGCACGTGCACAACACCGCCCAGTTGGGCCTGGTGAAGCTGCTCGGCGAGTCCTCCATCGGCTCGGGTGTCCGCCGTATCGAGGCCCTGGTCGGCGTCGACGCCTACAACTTCCTCGCCCGGGAGCACACGGTCGTCGCCCAGCTCCAGGAGCTGATCAAGGGCCGTCCGGAGGAGCTCCCGGAGAAGGTCTCCGCCATGCTCGGCAAGCTGAAGGACGCCGAGAAGGAGATCGAGAAGTTCCGCGCCGAGAAGGTCCTCCAGGCCGCCGCCGGCCTCGCCGAGTCCGCCAAGGACATCCGTGGCGTCGCCGTCGTGACCGGTCAGGTCCCGGACGGCACGACCGCCGACGACCTGCGCAAGCTGGTGCTCGACGTGCGCGGACGCATCCAGGGCGGCCGGGCCGCCGTGGTCGCCCTGTTCACGGTGGCCAACGGCAAGCCGCTGACGGTCATCGCCACCAACGAGGCCGCCCGCGAGCGCGGCCTGAAGGCCGGCGACCTGGTCCGTACGGCCGCCAAGACCCTCGGCGGCGGCGGTGGCGGCAAGCCGGACGTCGCCCAGGGCGGCGGCCAGAACCCCGCCGCGATCGGCGACGCCGTGGACGCCGTCGAGCGCCTGGTCGCCGAGACGGCCAAGTAAGAAACGGGTCTGGAAGATGCGCAGAGGGCGTCGACTCGCGATCGACGTCGGGGACGCCCGCATCGGGGTCGCCTCGTGCGACCCCGACGGGATCCTCGCCACCCCGGTGGAGACGGTTCCCGGGCGTGACATCCCCGCAGCTCAGCGACGGTTGAAGCAACTCGTCGAGGAGTACGAGCCCATCGAGATCGTGGTCGGTCTCCCGCGCTCCCTGAAGGGGGGCGAGGGCCCGGCCGCGGTCAAGGTCCGCGGCTTCGCCCAGGAACTGGCACGCATGATCGCCCCGGTTCCGGTGAGACTCCTGGACGAACGCATGACGACGGTGACGGCCAGTCAGGGACTGCGCGCCTCGGGCGTGAAGACCAAGAAGGGGCGGTCCGTCATCGACCAGGCGGCAGCGGTGGTCATCCTGCAACAGGCGCTGGAATCCGAACGGGTGTCAGGTAAAGCACCCGGCGAAGGCGTCGAAGTGGTCATCTGATCGCGATACGGTAACGTTCCGCGCGATGCGGCGGCATTCGAACAGCCACCGCTCAGCAAGAGGCGGGACGGGAGCCGAGCTGGAAGCCGCGTGACCGCCGCCTCGCGGCTCTAGGGGATCGATGACTGAGTATGGCCGGGGCCAAGGCTCCGAACCGTGGCATCCGGAGGACCCGTTGTACGGGGACGGCGGATGGGGAGGAGAGCAGGCCCAGCAGGGCCAGCAGTCCCCCTACGGCGGCCAGCCGCAGCACTATCCAGAGCAGCCGCAGCAGTCGCAGTACGGCGACTGGGGCACCGGTGAGCAGGCCGGATACGGTCAGGCGCAGCAGCAGCAGTATCAGTACGACCAGCAGCAGTACGCGGCACAGGCCCACGGGCAGCAGCAGTACCCGGAGCAGGGGAACCAGGGACACCAGCAAGGCCAGGGGTACCAGCAGGACCAGGGACACCAGCAGGGGCAGGGATACCAGGGTCAGGATCAGGGCTACCAGCAGGACCAAGGACACCAGCAGGGCCAGGGGTACCAGGGTCAGGATCAGGGGTACCAGCAGGACCAGCAGTATCACCAGCAGCAGTACGGCAACGGCGGCTGGGCCACCGGCCCGCACCAGCAGGTCGCGTACCCCGGCGACCCGGCCGACCCGTACGGTCAGCAAACCGGTGCCTACGGCCAGGGTCAGTCCGACTACTACGGCACGCCCGAGGCCTATCCGCCACCGGAGCCCCCCGGGCGGCGGCGGGCCGAGCAGGAGCCGGAGACCGACTGGGATCCCGGCCCCGACCAGGGCGAACACGCCTTCTTCGCGGGCGGTGACGACGATGACGACGGCGACGAGCCGGGGGACCGCCGCCGACGCGACGACCAGCGGGGACGCGGCGGCAAGCCCAAGAAGCGCCGCAACGGCACGGCCTGCCTGGTGGTGGTCCTGGTCCTCGGCGGCGGCCTGGCGGGTGTCAGCTACTTCGGCTACCAGTTCTTCCAGGATCGTTTCGGCGACGCGCCGGACTACGCGGGTGACGGCAACGGGCAGGAGGTGTCCGTCGAGATCCCCGAGGGAGCGCTCGGCTACAAGATCGGCCAGGTGCTGAAGGACGCAGGGGTCGTCAAGAGCGTCGACGCGTTCGTCGCTGCCCAGGAGAGCAATCCGCAGGGCAAGACCATCCAGGACGGCGTGTACACGCTGCAAAAGCAAATGTCGGCCGACAGTGCGGTCGAACTGATGCTCAGCCCGGAGAGCCGCGACAACCTGATCATCGCCGAGGGCAGGCGCAACGCCGACATCTACCGGCTCATCGACAAGCGGCTCGGGGTCAAGGACGGCACCACTGCCGAGGTCGCCAAGAAGGACTGGAAGAAGCTCGGACTGCCCGACTGGGCGCTGAACCACAAAAACGTCAAGGACCCGCTGGAAGGCTTCCTCTACCCCTCCAGCTACGGCATCGCCAAGGGTGAGAAGCCCGAGGACGTGCTGAAAGACATGGTGACCCGGGCCACCCAGACGTACGAAAAGCTCGGCGTGGAGAAGAAGGCCCAGAGCCTCGGACTCGAAGACCCCTGGCAGCTGATCACCGTCGCGAGCCTGGCCCAGGCCGAGGGCACGAGCCACGACGACTTCCGCAAGATGGCCGAGGTCGTCTACAACCGCATGAAGCCGGGGAATCCGCAGACCAACGGCATGCTGGAGTTCGACTCCACCTACAACTACATCAAGAACCAGAGCAAGATCGATCTGAGTCTGAGCGAGCTGCGGAACTACGACAACCCGTACAACACGTACTTCCACAAGGGCCTGCCGCCCGGACCGATCGACAACCCGGGCGAGGATGCGCTCAAGGGCGCCCTCAACCCGACGAAGGACGGCTGGTACTACTTCATCTCGCTGGACGGCAAGACCAGCGAGTTCACCAAGACCAACGCAGAGCACCAGAAGCTGGTCGAGAAGTTCAACGCCTCGCGGAACAACTGATCGCGGAACGACTGAGGAAGACCTGATGGCCGCACCACGCCGAGCCGCCGTTCTCGGCTCCCCGATCGCACACTCCCTCTCGCCGCGCCTGCACAACGCGGCGTACCGGGCGCTGGGGCTGGCCGACTGGTCGTACGACCGGTTCGAGATCGACGAGGCCGCGCTGCCCGGGTTCCTCGACGGGCTCGGCCCCGAGTGGGCCGGGCTGTCGCTGACCATGCCGCTGAAGCGGGCGGTGATCCCGCTGCTCGACGAGATCACCGACACGGCCGCCTCGGTGGAGGCGGTCAACACCGTGGTGTTCCGGCCGGACGGACGCCGGGTCGGCGACAACACCGACATCCCCGGGCTGGTGGCGGCGCTGCACGAGCGTGGTGTGGAGAAGACGGAGAGCGCGGCGATCCTGGGCGCCGGGGCCACCGCGTCCTCGGCTCTCGCGGCACTGGCCCGGATCTGCACGGGCGAGGTCGCCGTGTATGTGCGCAGCGAACGGCGCGCGGCGGAGATGCGGCAGTGGGGCGAGCGGCTCGGCGTCCGGGTCCGGCCCGCCGACTGGGCCGACGCCGCCCGCGCCTTCGATGCGCCCCTGGTCGTCTCCACGACCCCCGCAGGGGGCACGGACGCGCTGGCCGGGCAGGTGCCCGAGCGCGTGGGCACCCTGTTCGACGTGCTCTACGAGCCCTGGCCCACGCCCCTCGCCGCGGCCTGGGAGGAGCGGGGCGGGCAGGTGCTGAGCGGCCTCGACCTGCTGGTTCACCAGGCGGTGTTCCAGTTCCGGCAGTTCACCGGCGACCCGCGGTCGCCGCTCACCGCGATGCGGGAGGCCGCTCGGCGGGGCTGACGTGTCAGCCCTACCAGCTCAGCGGGCTCTTGTGGGCTCACGGCTGTCCGCCAGCCGGACTCGGATCGGAGTCGTCCCCCCGGCATGGGAGGATCGGTGGTGCCGGACGGGGCCGCGCACCCGGTCGGGCCGTAGCCGTACGCGATGACCTGCGTACGCTGGGCAGTAAGCAGGTCGCGAACACTGAGGAGCACCGTTGAGCAGGTTGCGCTGGCTGACCGCGGGGGAATCCCACGGTCCCGCACTCGTCGCGACGCTGGAGGGTCTTCCCGCCGGCGTGCCGATCACCACGGACCTGGTGGCGGACCATCTCGCGAGGCGGCGCCTGGGCTATGGACGCGGTGCCCGGATGAAGTTCGAGCGGGACGAGATCACCTTCCTCGGCGGCGTCCGGCACGGCCTCAGCCTCGGCTCCCCGGTCGCGATCATGGTGGGCAACACCGAGTGGCCGAAGTGGGAACAGGTCATGGCGGCCGACCCGGTCGACCCGGAGATCCTCGCCGGCCTCGCCCGCAACGCGCCGCTGACCCGGCCCCGGCCCGGCCACGCCGACCTCGCCGGTATGCAGAAGTACGGCTTCGACGAGGCCCGGCCGATCCTGGAGCGCGCCTCCGCGCGGGAGACCGCGGCCCGGGTGGCCCTCGGAGCGGTGGCCCGGTCGTACCTGAAGGAGACGACCGGGATCGAGATCGTCTCCCACGTGGTGGAACTCGCGGCCGCGAAGGCGCCGTACGGCGTGTACCCGACGCCCGCGGACGTGGAGAAGCTGGACGCGGACCCGGTGCGCTGCCTGGACGCCGACACGTCGAAGGCGATGGTCGCCGAGATCGACCAGGCCCACAAGGACGGCGACACCCTCGGTGGCGTGGTCGAGGTGCTGGCGTACGAGGTGCCGGTCGGCCTCGGTTCGCACGTGCACTGGGACCGCCGCCTTGACGCCCGCCTGGCCGCCGCCCTGATGGGCATCCAGGCGATCAAGGGAGTCGAGGTCGGCGACGGCTTCGACCTGGCCCGCGTCCCCGGCTCCAAGGCGCACGACGAGATCGTCTCGACCGACGAGGGCATCAAGCGGACCACCGGCCGCTCCGGCGGCACCGAGGGCGGGCTGTCCACGGGTGAGCTGCTGCGCGTGCGGGCGGCGATGAAGCCGATCGCGACCGTGCCGCGGGCGCTGAAGACGGTGGACGTCGCCACCGGCGAGGCCACCGCCGCCCACCACCAGCGTTCCGACGTGTGCGCGGTGCCGGCCGCCGGCATCGTCGCCGAGGCGATGGTCGCGCTCGTCCTCGCGGACGCGGTCGCGGAGAAGTTCGGCGGCGACAACGTGGCCGAGACCCGCCGCAACGTCCGGTCCTACCTCGACAACCTGGCCATCCGATGAGCCCCCTGATCGTGCTGGTCGGCCCGATGGGCGTGGGCAAGTCCACCGTCGGTCAGCTGCTGGCCGAGCGGCTCGGGACCGGCTACCGGGACACCGACGACGACATCGTCGCCGCGCAGGGCCGGACGATCGCCGAGATCTTCGTCGAGGAGGGCGAGTCCGCCTTCCGCGCGATCGAGAAGCAGGCCGTGCGCGAGGCGCTGGCCGGGCACGACGGTGTGCTGGCACTGGGCGGCGGCGCCGTCCTCGACCCGGACACGCGCGCGCTGCTCGCCGGGCAGCGCGTGGTGTACCTGTCGATGGACGTCGAAGAGGCGGTCAAGCGCACCGGTCTCAACGCGGCCCGGCCGCTGCTCGCCATCAATCCGCGCAAGCAGTGGCGCGAGCTGATGGAGGCCCGCCGGCACCTCTACGAGGGGGTCGCCACGGTCGTGGTCGCCACCGACGGCCGCACCCCCGAAGAGGTCACCCGAGTCGCACTGGACGCACTGGAGTTGAAGGAAGCATGAGCGAGGCAGTGACCCGGATCCAGGTCGGCGGCACGGCGGGCACCGAGCCCTATGAGGTCCTCGTGGGCCGGCAACTCCTCGGCGAGCTGCCCGGGTTGATCGGTGACAAGGCCAAGCGGGTCGCGATCGTCCACCCCGAGGCACTGGCCGAGACCGGTGACGCCCTGCGCGCCGACCTGGCCGGACAGGGCTACGAGGCGGTCGCCATCCAGGTGCCCAACGCCGAGGAGGCCAAGACCGCCGAGGTCGCCGCCTACTGCTGGAAGGCGCTGGGCCAGTCCGGGTTCACCCGGACGGACGTCATCGTCGGTGTCGGCGGCGGCGCGACGACGGACCTGGCCGGGTTCGTGGCCGCCACCTGGCTGCGCGGGGTGCGTTGGATCGCGATCCCGACCACCGTGCTCGCCATGGTCGACGCGGCCGTCGGCGGCAAGACCGGCATCAACACCGCCGAGGGCAAGAACCTGGTCGGTGCCTTCCACCCGCCCGCGGGTGTGCTCTGCGACCTCTCCGCGCTGGACTCCCTGCCGGTCAACGACTACGTCTCCGGTCTCGCGGAGGTCATCAAGGCCGGTTTCATCGCCGACCCGGTGATCCTGGACCTCATCGAGTCCGACCCCGAGGGTGCCCGCACCCCGGCCGGCCCGCACACCGCCGAGCTCATCGAGCGCTCCATCCGGGTCAAGGCCGACGTGGTGTCGTCCGACCTGAAGGAGTCGGGCCTGCGCGAGATCCTCAACTACGGCCACACGCTCGGCCACGCCATCGAGAAGAACGAGCGCTACCAGTGGCGGCACGGCGCGGCGGTCTCGGTGGGCATGCACTTCGCCGCCGAACTCGGCCGGTTGGCAGGCCGGTTGGACGACGCCACGGCCGACCGTCACCGCACCGTCCTCGAAGCCGTCGGGCTGCCGCTGCACTACCGGCACGACCAGTGGCCCAAGCTGCTGGAGAACATGAAGGTCGACAAGAAGTCCCGCGGCGACATGCTGCGCTTCATCGTCCTCGACGGCCTGGCCAAGCCCACCGTTCTGGAGGGACCCGACCCGGCCGTGCTGCTCGCCGCGTACGGCGAAGTCGGACAGTAAGTACCCAGGCGCGCCTTCCGTCCGAAATCGCCTTACGGGCCGGGCACTTCGGGCCGCCCCCGGCCGTTCACACAACACCGGCCGGGGGCGGTACCGTTCGGTAGCAGCGGGTTCCGCCCCCGCTGTCAGCGCCCATCGCCTGTACGAGACGGAGTGGCACCGGATGCAGCACGCAGTGGGTTCTCCGCTGCCGCCGCCCCACCAGCCGGGGCACGGACCGGCCGTCGGCTGGTCGCCGGCCGCACACCACCCGGGGCCGCACCACCCGGGTGCGCACCAGGGC
>NZ_NGFN01000660.1 GCF_002148965.1 Streptomyces swartbergensis
CCGCCGCCCTCGCCGTCGGCCCCACCGGCACCGACCTCACCACGGACGGCGGCCGAACTTGGCGCACGGTCGACACCGGTTCCTACGACACCGTCGACTGCACCCCGGACCAAGGGTGCTGGGCGGCCGGCGAAAAGGGGCGCGTTGCCCGCCTGGAGCATTGAGCGCGCGGTATGCCCTGATTGTTGGCAATGTGGGTACTCGTTCACTGAAGCTGAAAGGAAGTGAGCGGTCATGCCACGCGGTTCGAGCTCCAAGCGGGAGCGCCAGTACGAGCACATCAAGAAGAGTGCGCAGGACCGGGGCGAGAGCACCGGCCGCGCCAAGGAGATCGCCTCGCGGACGGTGAACAAGGAACGTGCCCGCTCCGGCGAGTCGAAGACGGCCAGCCGCACGTCGACGAAGGACATGTCGTCCGGCAAGCGCGGCGGCCAGAGGTCGGGGCAGGGGTCCCAGGGGCCCACCTACGACCAGCTGTACCAGGAGGCCAAGCGCCGCGGCGTCGAAGGCCGTTCCAACATGAACAAGAGCCAGCTCCAGCGCGCACTGGGCAAGTGAGTCGCACGCCCCCCGAGGCCGGCGGGACTCCCGGGTCCCACCGGCCTTGGCGCAGCCCACAGGCTTAGCCGGCAGCCCACAGGCTCGGCGGTCCCCAGCCTCACCAGCCCATAGGCTCAGGGGCACCATGACGACCGTACGCATTCCCGAGGACTGGCCCGCCACCGAGGAACAGGCCCGCGCAGTCCAGGACGAACTCCGCGAGCGCGTGATCCTCGACGAACCGGGGCCGCCGCCCGGGGCGGGCCATGTGACGGGGGTCGACGTCGCCTATGACGACGAACGGGACGTCGTGGCGGCGGCCGCGGTCGTCCTGGACGCGTCGAGTCTCGACGTCGTCGCCGAGGCCACGGCCGTGGGCCGGGTCTCCTTCCCCTACGTGCCCGGACTGCTCGCCTTCCGCGAGATCCCCACGGTCCTCGCCGCCCTCGACGCCCTGCCGTGCCCGCCCGGCCTGGTGGTCTGCGACGGCTACGGCCTCGCCCACCCCCGCCGTTTCGGCCTCGCCGGCCACCTCGGCGTCCTGACCGGCCTGCCCACGATCGGCGTCGCCAAGAACCCCTTCATCTTCACCTACGACGACCCGGACACCCCGCGCGGCAGCACCTCCCCGCTGCTCGCCGGCTCCGAGGAGGTCGGCCGCGCACTGCGCACGCGCGACGGCGTCAAGCCGGTCTTCGTCTCCGTCGGCCACCGCGTGACCCTGGCGAACGCCTGCGCCCACACCCTCGCGCTGACCCCCGAGTACCGCCTCCCGGAGACCACGCGCAGGGCGGACGCGCTCTGCCGGACGGCGCTGCGGGAGACCTATTCCGCCTGACCGGTCACGCTCCAGCGGCCCACCTCGCGGTACTCCGAGTCGTAGATGACCGACCCGTCCCCGGGCCGGAGCGCGTAGTGGCGCAGGTTGCCGCCCCAGTACCTGAGGATCCGGCCCAGCTCGCCCGCCGGGTCCTCGGCCAACGCCGCGTCGTCCATGGTGACTTCGAGAAGGAACTTCATGCCTTCAATGGTTTCATTGAACTCCTTCTTGGCGCTTTTCGAGCTGTCGCCAGGAGCGGAAGGCGGAAAGTCTCAAACCGGGGGGAGGGGCCTGCCCGGAGCGGGGCGGCAGATCTGAGTACCGGCTCTGAGTACCTGTACGGATGCCCCGCCCCCGCCCCCGTCGGCAGGCTGGGGCCATGAC
>NZ_NGFN01000661.1 GCF_002148965.1 Streptomyces swartbergensis
CCCGGCGTCTCCCGCTGGCGGGCGTGCTGCGGGTCGGCCGTCCCTCGGACATCTGGTTCAAGCCCGCGCTGAGCGTGGTCGCGGCGATCGCCCCGCCCGGCCTCACCCTGCTGGCGCTCGGCCGGCTCGACCTGGCGATGTACACGATGGCCGGATCCCTGTGCGCGCTCTACGCCCACAACCGGCCGTACGCCGCCCGGGCGAGGGTCCTGGTGTGGGTCGTGCTCGGCATGCTCGGCGGGCTCGCCGTCGCCCTGGTCGCGGCCTCGCTCACCGGCAGTGCAGTCGTGCTGGTCACCGTCGGCGCTCTGCTGGCCGCCGCGCAGAAGGTGCTGTGCGACGCGACCCGGGTCGGACCGCCCGGCAACGTCGTCCTCACCTTCGTCAGCTCCGCCTCCCTGTTCGCGCCGCAGACCCTCGCCCAGGTCCCCGGCCATCTGGCCCTGGCCGCCGGGACGGGTGTCTGGGCCTGGCTGGTCTGCATGGCGCCCGCGCTCGTCCGCCCGCACGGCCCGGAGCGACGCGCCACCGCCGCCGCGCTGAAGGCCGCCGCCGCGTACGCCCGGACGGGCGGCACCGGTGAGGGCCATACCCGGGCCCGCGCCGCGGGCTACGCCGCCGTGCAGGCCGCCTGGCAGGCGCTGCTGTCCACCGGTGCCCGTTCCCGTACCCGTCGCGCGCTCGAACGGCTCGTCGTCCGTGCCGAGGTGGCCCTCGCCGCGCCGACGGAGGCGGACGCCGGCCGCCTGCGGGCGTGGGCGGGCGCGCTGCGCGGCACCGGGCCCGTCCCGCAGGCCGGGCTGCCGCGGGCGGCCGCCGACGAACTGCTCGGTGTGGACGCGGCCCGCGGCCTCTGGGCGCGGCTGGGCCCGCTGACCCCCCTCGCGGTCCGCACCGCACTCGGCTGTGCGCTCGCCGGCTACGCCTCCCTGGCCCTCGGCATCGGCCGCCCCTACTGGGCCTTGGTCACCGCCGCCTCGCTCTACCAGGCGAACACAGCCCTGACCTGGAGCCGGGCCGTCCAGCGCGTCGTGGGCAACCTCATCGGAGTGCTCGTCTTCGCGGCCGTCGTACCGCTCGCGCACCTGGGCCAGGCGGCCCTCGTGCTGTGCTGCCTCGCGTTCAGCTTCGGCGCCGAGCTGCTGATCAGCCGCAACTACTGGCTCGGCAGCGTCTGCGTGACCCCCATGGCGCTGCTCATCACCGAGTTCGCCGGGTACCAGAAGCCGGGCGAGCTGATGACGGAGCGGGTCGTGGACACGGTCGTCGGTGCCGTGGTCGGCTTCGTCGCCGCGGTGGCCGTCACCAACCGGCGGGCGGGCGACCGCGTCGAACGCGCCCTGACCGCCGCCGACCGGGCCCGCGAGCGCACCGCCCGCCTCCTGGCCGAGCCGGACACCRACGCCGCCGCCCTGGAGGCCGCCCGCCGTGGACTCGCCGCCGCCCTGGCCGAGCTGCGCGCCACCGCCGACGCCGCGGCCGGTGAATGGTGGCAGCGCGACCTGCCCCAGGAGCGGGTCGTGCTCGCCGAACAGTCCGGGCACCGTACGCTCGCGGCGACGGCACGACGCCAGGGGCTGCTCCCTGACCGGGGCAAGGACACAGAGACGGAGGACGCACGGCCATGACGGCGACGGATGGACCATCGCCCAACGGGGGCGGGCCAGGGCGCGGCCCGGAGCCGGGGACCGAGCCCGACCCGGGGGCGGGCCCGAGGCCGGTGGCCGGAGGG
>NZ_NGFN01000662.1 GCF_002148965.1 Streptomyces swartbergensis
GTACGCTCCCCGGCTCCGGGGGCAGGGGAGGGCCGGGTTCGTACGTGGGGTAGGTCATGTCGTGGTCACCCCCGGAGCCGGGGAGCGTACCGAGAAGTACCGGCGGCCCGTCTCGCCGCTCACCGTCCACAGGGCCGCCAGGTCCGCGAACGCGATCAGGAACGCCGGGAGGCTGGGTGCCCCCGCGACCAGCGAGCCGAGGGCGGCGATGACCATCCCCAGGGCCGCGAACGACAGGCAGACGATGAGCACCACACGGACCCAGAGGCGGCGGCCCCGCGCCAGGACGACGCAGGCGACCTGGAGTGCCGCCAGGCCCCAGCAGAACAGCGCCAGGAACCAGGCCACGGCCATCGGCATCAGCAGGTCCTGCCCGTGGTCCAGCTTGCTCTGGTTCTCGTCGATGACCGCCCAGCCGCCGAAGACGGTGCCGAGCGCGTGTCCGCCGGCCAGGACGAGGACGAAGATCAGGGATTTCGGCATGCGCGTCGTCGTGGAGTCCGGCATCGCGGTCACCTCACGCTCTCGTCGTCCGGCAGGTCGTAGACCCGCGCCCAGTCCACTTCGTAGACGGCGCTCTGGAGGCCGTCCCCGTGGAAGTTGTCGAGCTGGATGGTCTGGTGCATCGACGGTGCGCACTGGATGCAGTCCCGATCCGCGTTCGCGCCGCCGGAGAAGCGGAACCACTCCTCGCCGTCGAGGAAGCCGCGCAGATGATCCGGGGTCCACTCGACGGCCACGTTGTGCCACTGCGACAGGTCCACACCGCACTTGCGGGCGTGCTCCTGCTGTACGGGCACGTCCTCCGGGTGCGGGTAGTGCAGGAACGCCTCGGCGCACTGCTCGCCGGGGGCGCCGTTCTCCAGGTAGTCGTACTCGCCGTCCTCGGGGTGCCGGTTCGAGTCCGGCCAGAGGATCAGTAGCGGGTGGTACTGCCGGCCGTTGTCGGGGGCGGTGGCCCGGGAGCGTACGCGGGCCTCCCACCTGCCGTACTTCTGGCCGTACCGCGAGGCGAGCCAGCCGGTGTTGCCGTCCGCCTCGCCGGTCATACGCAGGACTCCGCCGATGACGCGGGTGTTGGCGTCGCAGCGGCGGCCGTTGTCGCTGTGTCCCGGCCAGCACTTGCCGGGACCGCCGCCCGCCAGACGCCACTTGGCGCTGTCCGGTACGGCGGGGTCGGCCTCGGAGCCGTAGCCGAACTCGTCCGACCACGCGGGGAGCGGGTCGCCCCAGCCGTACCGCTGTGCCGCCGTTGATGCCGAGTGGGGTGCCGTCGTCGCCGTGAGCGTCACGGTGAGCGCCGCCGCGCCCAGCCCCACGGCGAGGTGCCGGGTGCGATGTCGTCGATACATGGCTCTCCTCCAGCCTGTCGCGGGTGTGTGCGGACGCGGGGCGGTCCGAGCCCTCGGACGCGGGGCGGCCCGAACCTTCGGATGCGGGGCGGCCCGAACCCTCCCCTCGCAGGGTTCGGACCGCCGCCTCATGGCCGTTCCGCCTCATGGCCGTCCCGGCCACGTCCTTCGGCCATTCGACCGCCGTGCGGCGTTGTTCGGCTGGCCCCTCACCAGCACCGAACAACCCCGGGGCACGAAGCGGACCGAGGGGCTAGCTTGATCTTTAACCTGTGCGGCGGGGTCGTGGGGTCGTTGTCTTCTTGGTTCGTTGTTTCGCAGTGCCTGATTTGCGGACTGTGTGCACGTCGTGGCGTGGGGTGGGCCGGGTGTTCTTGC
>NZ_NGFN01000663.1 GCF_002148965.1 Streptomyces swartbergensis
CCACCCCGTCCCCTGCTGCCTTCGACTTCAGCCTCTACTTCTTCGGCGACTACCCCCAGGACACCGACCACGACAAATACGGCCTGATCATGTCCGCCGCGGACTTCGCCGACCAGCACGGCTTCCACGCCCTGTGGTTCCCCGAGCGGCACTTCAACTCCTTCGGCGCGCTCTTCCCCAACCCCTCCGTACTGGCCGCGGCCCTCGCCGCCCGGACCAGCCGGATCCGGCTGCACGCCGGTTCCGTGGTGCTGCCGCTGCACCATCCCGCCCGGGTCGCGGAGGAGTGGTCGGTGGTCGACAACATCTCCGGCGGCCGGACGGGCCTGTGCTTCGCGAGCGGCTGGCACGCCACCGACTTCGCGCTGGCGCCGCAGCACTTCGGCCGGCACCGCGAGGTGATGTACGAGCACCTGGCGACCGTGCGGGACCTCTGGTCGGGGCAGCCGGTGAAGACGACGGCGGGTGACGGCACCCCCGTGGAGATCCGCCTGCACCCCCGGCCCGTACAGGAACGGCCGCCGATGTACGTGGCCGTCGTCGGCAACCCGGACAGCTACCGCCGGGCGGCCGCCGAGGACCTCGGCGTGGTCACCAACCTGATGACGCAGACGGTGGAGCAACTGGCCGAGAACATCGCGCTGTACCGGCGCTGCCGTGCCGAGCACGGCCTCGACCCGGCGGCGGGGCGGGTCGTGGTGCTCGTGCACACCTACCTGGAGGACGACGCGGAGCGGGCGCGGGCCGAGGCGTACCGGCCTTTCCTTTCGTATCTGCGCTCCTCCCTCTCCCTCTTCGACCAGGTGACCAACAGTCTCGGTTTCCAGGTGGACCTGGAGAACACCCCCGAGGAGGACGTGGAGTTCCTCCTCGGCCGCGCCTACGAGCGCTACTGCGACTCCCGCGCGCTGATCGGCGACGAGCAGACGGCCGCGGAGACCGTACGGCGTCTGCGGGAGGCCGGGGCGGACGAGATCGCCTGCTTCGTCGACTTCGGCGTGCCGAAGGAGAAGGTGCTGGCGGCGCTGCCGGTACTGGACCGGGTCCGAATGACGACCCCCGGCACCGATCCACAGCCGCTGCCCGGGACCGTCGCCCCACAGCCACCCCGGCCCGAGCCCCGCCGGCGGACACCGCTCACCCCCGCCCAGCGCCGCATCTGGTTCYTGGAGCAACTGCACCCGGGCACCGCCATGTACCACGAGCCCAAGGCGATCCGCCTGGAGGGCCCCCTGGACGTCCCGGCGCTGCAATGGGCGCTGCACCGCGTCACGGACCGGCACCCGGCGCTGCGCACGGTCTTCGGTGACGCGGCCGGTGTCCCGTACCAGGAGATCCGCGACCGTATGCCGCTCGACTGCCCGGTGGAGGACCACACGGGCTCGACGGAGGAGGAGGCCCTGCGGGCGACGCTGGCCGCCGCCGACGGCCACGGACTCGACCTGTCCAACGGCCCGCTGGTCTCGGCCCGGCTCCTGCGCCTGGCCGATGACCGGCACCTGCTCTTCCTCCTGGCCCACCACATCGTCTTCGACTCCTCCTCCACGGCCGTGCTGGCGCGGGACCTCGCCGCGTACTACCGCGGCCGGCGGCGTGGCGACGCCGGCGCCGAACCGCCGCCCCTGCCCGAACTGCCGGCTCCCGCCCCACCGGACACGGCCCGTTCCCTGGACTTCTGGCGGCAGCGCCTCGGCGACGCACCGGAGCTGGCCCTGCCCACG
>NZ_NGFN01000664.1 GCF_002148965.1 Streptomyces swartbergensis
GGTTCGGCTCGTGCGGCTGGGGGCTCGGCGCGGGGTTCATCGGGGGGTGTGTCCTTCCACGAGTGTCGCTTGCCGTGCTGTGACGAGGTGGAGCAGCGCGGCCAGGTCGTCGGGCCCGGTGGCGGGGTTGAGGAGGGTGGCCTTGAGCCAGAGCCGGCCGCCGAGGCGGGCCCGGCCGAGGACGGCGCGGCCGTCTGTGAGGAGCGCGCGGCGTACGGCGGACACGGTGGCGTCGCCGGCGCCTGCGGGCCGGAACAGGACGGTGCTGATGACGGGCGGGGCGTGGAGTTCGAAGCCGGGGTGTTCCGCGACGAGGGCGGCGAAGTCCCGGGCCCGGGCGCAGACCTGGTCGACGAGCGTGCCGAGGCCGTCGCGGCCGAGGGTTTTGAGGGTGACGGCGAGCTTGAGGACGTCGGGGCGGCGGGTGGTGCGCAGGGACCGGCCGAGCAGGTCGGGCAGGCCGGCCTCGGTGTCGTCGGTGGCGTTGAGGTAGTCGGCGCGGTGCCGCAGGGCGGTGAGGTCGCGGGGGTTTTTGACGGCCAGGAGGCCCGCGGCGACCGGCTGCCAGCCGAGTTTGTGCAGGTCGAGGGTGACGGTGTCGGCGGCGTCGAGCCCGGCGAGCCGGGCGCGGTGGCGGCCGCTGAAGAGGAGGCCTCCGCCGTAGGCGGCGTCGATGTGCAGCCGGGCGCGGTGGGCGGCGCAGCGGGCGGCGATCTCGGGCAGGGGGTCGATGAGTCCGGCGTCGGTGGTGCCGGCGGTGGCGGCGACGAGCAGTGGTCCGGGCAGTCGGGAGAGGGCCTCGTCGAGCGCAGCGGGGTGGAGCGTGCCGGCCGGGGCGGGGACGACGACGGGTTCGGGCAGCCCGAGCAGCCAGGCGGCCCGGGCCAGGGAGTGGTGGGCGTTCTCCCCGCAGACCAGCCGCACGGATCCGCCGTACGCCTCCCGGGCGAGGAGGAGGGCGAGTTGGTTGGACTCGGTGCCGCCGGTGGTGATCAGGGAGTCGGGGCCGGTGCCCGCGTCTGCCCCGGCGCCGTAGATCTCCGTGGCCAGCGCCCGCGCGACCAGTGTCTCCAGTTCCGATGCCGCCGGGGCCTGGTCCCAGGAGTCCAGGGACGGGTTGAGGACCGAGGCCGCGAGGTCGGCGGCTGCGGCGAGGGCGAGGGGCGGGCAGTGGAGGTGGGCGGCGCACAGGGGGTGTGCCGGGTCGGCGGCGCCCTCGGCGAACGCGCGGACCAGGGTGCGCAGGGCGTGCGGGTCGCCCTGGTCGGGCAGGGCCTCTCCCACCGCCTCGCGCAGCCGCGCCGCGACGACGTCCGGGCCGCCCGCCGGCAGCGGCCCGCCTCGGGCCCGGGTGCCGTCGTCCAGCGCTTGGAGCACGGTGTCGAGCAACGGCCGCAGGGCGAGGGGGCCTTCGGGACCTGAGGCGAGGGGCGGCGTGCTCATGGGCTGTCCTCCGGGGAGCGGGGCGGGCGCGCCCGAATAGCCCAACGACCGGATGCGGGAGGAGGTACTTCCGTACGGGGAAACCTGTCGGAACGGCCCGGCCCGGGGCTCGGCCTCCGAAGCGGACCGCGTGATCCTCCGCCCCGCCCGGGGCTCAGCCCTCGAAGCCGACCGCGGTCCCCGGCCGCGCCCGAGACCCGGCCCCGAAACCGACCGCGTGGTCCCCGGCCACGCCCGAGGCCCGGCCCCCGAAACCGACCGCGTGATCCTCAGC
>NZ_NGFN01000665.1 GCF_002148965.1 Streptomyces swartbergensis
GGCCCTGGGTGGAGGTGGGGGTGAGGGTCGGGCAGGCGTGGCTCGGTGACGCCCTCGGGCGGGCAGCAGGCTCCGCACGAGGAGGAGCAGGACCGACTCGCAGAGTTCAGCGATACGCAGGCGCACGGAAGTGTCCCTTCTCAGGGCAGAAGACAGGGGTTGACGAGCGGTGATTACCGTTCGTGCCTTCATCGTCACTGGTCGCGCGTACGCTGCGGAAGAGGCCAGGTGTTGCCTGGCGCTCCAGGCAACGGTGAGGGGTGACGTGGGCGAAGTGGTTGACGGGGAGCGGGAGTCGGGGCGGGCTGCGCTCGGCCGGACGCTGAGGTTCTTGCGTGAGCAGGCGGGCAAGTCGCTCGGGCAGTTGTCCGAGGACACGGGGTACGACAAGAGCTACTTGAGCCGTCTGGAGAAGGGTGAGCGGCTCTCCAAGCGGGCGGTCATGGAGGACCTGGACAGCTACTACGGGTCCGGTGACCTGCTGGTTCGTGAGTGGCGGGACGCGCGCCGCGAAGTCATCAAGGACAAGTACAAGGCGTTCATGGACCTTGAGGCGACGGCGCAGATCATGTGGATGTTCCAGCTGCGTGTGCCGGGTCTCTTGCAGACCGAGGGCTACGCCAGAGCGGTGTTGTCAGGGTTGTCTGGCGCCCAGACAACAGCAGGCAACAGCGAGGAAGTCGAGGAACAGGTGGCCGCGCGGATGGGGCGGCAGGAGTTGCTTTTCCGCGAGTCGGCGCCGGACGTACGCGTGATCCTGGACGAGGCGGCTCTGCGGCGGCCTGTTCCTGACACGAAGGTGTGGGCAGAGCAGTTGTCACACCTCCTGGAGGCGGCCGAATTGCCGAACATCGCGATCCAGGTACTGCCCTTCGGGGTCGGGGTGCACGACCTCATGGACAGCCACCTCTGGCTCTTCTGGCAGCGCGTCGGCGATCCAGTTGCCTGGACGGAGGGCAACGGTTTTGGCGCCTTGATCCAGGATCCGGACAAGGTTCTGCGCTTCCGTTTGTCCTACGATCGCGTCAGGGACGCGGCGCTGACTCCCGTGGAGTCGACGGCGTTCATCAAGCGCCTTCTGGAGGAGTGCAGAGAATGAACCGAGCCCCTGACCTCACCACCGCCGTGTGGCGCAAGTCGTCCTACAGCGACGGGGGTGGCACGAACTGCCTGGAGGTCGCCGACGGCCACCCCGGCATAGTGCCTGTCCGCGACAGCAAGAAGTCGGACGGGCCCGTGCTCGTGTTCAGGTCGGGCTCGTGGGCCTCGTTCCTCACGTACGTCACCAAGTAACTGTCGGGGCCGCCCGCTTCTTTGCCAGTGTCGTGCTTCCACGGCCTGCCTCAAGGGCGCTTCGCGTCGCCTTCGGCGATGGCCCTGCGGGCCACCCTTGACCCAGGCCGTTCCAGCACGGGAGAGAAGCGAGCGAGCGGCCCGGGGAAAGCGGGGGGCCCAGGCCAGTCGCCCCTCACGTCCGTCGAGAAGCCGGCCGGCGAGGAGGGGCGCGAACGCGCCTCGCCAGCACGCCGGGTGGGCTCAGCGGCGATCCGTGGGTGGTCGTGGAAGGCAAGTGGAGCGTTTGGGCCAGAGTTCGACGCATGACCAGGGATCAGGGAGAAGCCCATGGCCCACCTGCTCCGATTCCCACTCCCACGCCCCCTTTTCCGCCCTATCAGCACGCGACCGCACCTGCCGGCCCCGCCAGGCTGCCC
>NZ_NGFN01000666.1 GCF_002148965.1 Streptomyces swartbergensis
GGCGGAATAAGCCCGACCGTTCACAGCGTCCTCGCTGTGTTTTTTCAAAGGAACCTCGACCATCGGAAATTTCCGACGGACGGGGTATCAACATATCTGGCGTTGACTTTTGGCACGCTGTTGAGTTCTCAAGGAACGGTCGCTTCCTTTGTACTCACCCTCTCGGGCTTTCCTCCGGGCGCTTCCCTTCGGTCTTGCGTTTCCGACTCTATCAGATCTTTTCTCGACCCGATTTCCTCGGTGCTTTCCAGGTTCCCGCTTCCGCGTTTCCGCTTCTGCGTTTCCCTTTCCGGCGGTTCTGACTCTATCAGATCCTTTCGGGCCCGATTCCCTGTCAGCAGGGTTTGCCTTCGCGGCTGTTGGGCCGTTCCGACGAGTGAGACTTTAGCGGATTCCCCGGCTCCCGAGCCAATCGGGGGCCGCGTCCTTTCGAACGGGGATTCCTCATTCCGTAAATACGCATGCCAATGAAACGACGACAGAACTACTTCGTCGAGTAGTGGTTGGTACCTGCGGATTGGCTGCCCGGGGACCGACCGGAGTCGGCGCTCACGTCGGGCAACTCGGAGAACACTACGGACGGGGTCTGGGCGTGTCAACTCAAGGGCGGACGGCCCTCCCGGGGCGTAGTCTGGAGTGCATGACGACGCGTACGTGTACCCAGCTGTGGTGGGCCGCCTGACGGCGGCCGTCCTCACGTATGCACTCAACGGCCGCCGCTTCGGCGGCCGTTGTTGTTTCTCCCTCCGGACCACCGAGGGGCGGCCGCCGGGGCGGCGGTCACGACCGGAAGGTGGAGGAGAGATGACACGGGTCTTCAGCGGGGTCAAGCCGACGGGGCATCTGACGCTGGGGAACTACCTGGGAGCCATGCGGCGGTGGGCTGTCGTCGACCAGCACGAGGCCGACGCCTTGTTCTGCGTCGTCGATCTGCACGCGCTGACCGTGGACCACGATCCCGCGCGGGTGCGCAGGCTGAGCCGGCAGGCGGCGAGCCTGTTGCTGGCGTCGGGGCTGGATCCGGCGCTGTGCACGCTGTTCGTGCAGAGTCATGTGGACGAGCACGCCCGGCTTTCGTACGTGCTGGAGTGCGTGGCCACCGACGGTGAGATGCGGCGGATGATCCAGTACAAGGAGAAGGCCGCGCGGGAGCAGCGGCGGGGCGGGAGTGTGCGGCTGTCGCTGCTGACGTATCCCGTGCTGATGGCGGCGGACATCCTGGCGTACGGGGCCGATGAGGTGCCGGTCGGGGACGACCAGGTGCAGCACGTCGAGCTCACGCGGGATCTGGCGGTGCGGTTCAACCAGCGGTACGGGCATACGTTCGTGGTGCCTCGGGCCACGCGTCCGGGGGTCGCGGCGCGTGTGATGAATCTGCAGGATCCGACGTCGAAGATGGGCAAGAGCGACGACGTCGGGCCGGGGATCGTCTACCTGCTGGACGAGCCGGACGTGGTGCGGAAGAAGGTCATGCGGGCCGTGACCGACAGTGGGCGGGAGGTCGTGTACGACCGGGAGGCCCGGCCGGGGCTCGCCAATCTGCTGGAGATCCTCGCCGCGTGCTCGGGTGGGAGTCCTGAGGAGCTGAGCGGGGCGTATACGTCGTACGGCGCCTTGAAGAAGGACACGGCGGAGGCTGTGGTCGAGGTGCTCAGGCCCGTGCAGGAGCGGCACAAGGAGTTGTGTGCGGATCCCGGTTATGTGGAGG
>NZ_NGFN01000667.1 GCF_002148965.1 Streptomyces swartbergensis
CCCCGGCAGCCCCCGGCCGCCCYGGGTCAGGAGGGCGGCGGGCGCCGGTCGCGCGCGGCGACCACCGCGTGCAGCCGGCGCGACAGCGCGGTGGCCGCCGCCGTGAGGAAGACGAACGGGGGCGAGGGCGTAGTACCCCGACGAGAAGACCAGCACGGCCAGGCACATCAGCAGCGGGATCATGACGCCCGGCCGGGTGTGCGGCTTCTCCAGTACGACGTCACGCACCTGCCGCAGCAGCGACGCGGCCAGCAGCGCCAGGCACAGGGCGAACAGCGGCCGGCCCAGCCAGGGGCGGTCGTCGCCGAGCCCCTCCAGCGGGAGCAGGAAATGGCCGTGCCGACGGCGGCCACCAGTCCCCCGGCTCCGGCCCACACCCGCCGGGGCGAGGCCCGGGGCCTCTGCTCGCTGCCATCGCGCATACGTCCGGTGTACGACGCCTCGGGGGTGGCGCGACCCTGGTGCCTCCGTCGGTGGAGCCGGAGGGCAGCAGGGGACCGTCGGTGGGCCGAACCTCAAATGTTCCTCTGAAGGCGCCCGTGGCGGGGTTCGGGGACGGGCGGCTGGGCCATACCCCCCTCACGTTCGAGGAACCGGCCGTGCGGAGGAGGGGACGATGGAGCGACTGGGGACGGGCATCGGGTGGCGTCCGGAGATAGCGGACGCCGTGGAGCGCATGCCGGGCATCGACTGGGTCGAGGCCGTGGCCGAGAACGTCTGCCCCGGTCATCTGCCCGAGTCGCTGCGGCGGCTGCGCGAGCGCGGCGTCACCGTGGTGCCGCACGGCGTTTCGCTCGGCCTCGGAGGTGCGGACCGCCCCGACGAAGGCCGTCTGACCGCGCTGGCCGAACGGGCTGAGGCACTCGGCTCGCCGCTGGTCACCGAGCACATCGCGTTCGTACGGGCCGGGGGTGCCCTGACGGCGACCCCGCACCTGGAGGCGGGCCATCTGCTGCCCGTCCCCCGGACCCGGGACGCCCTCGACGTCCTCTGCGAGAACGTGCRCATCGCGCAGGAGGCGCTGCCGGTGCCGCTGGCCGTCGAGAACATCGCCGCGCTGATCTCCTGGCCGGGCGAGGAGATGACGGAGGGCCAGTTCCTGTACGAGCTGGCCGACCGCACGGGCGTCCGGCTCCTCATCGACGTGGCCAACCTGCACACCAACCACGTCAACCGCGCCGAGGACCCGGCCAAGGCCCTCGCCGTGCTGCCCCTTGAGGCCATCGCCTACGTCCATGTCGCCGGCGGCTTCGAACGCGACGGCGTCTGGCACGACAGCCACGCCCACCCCGTCCCCCGGCCGGTCCTGGACATCCTGACCGACCTCGCATCCCGCGTGTCCCCTCCGGGAGTCCTCCTGGAACGCGACGAGGACTTCCCGGAACCGGCGGAGCTGGAGAGCGAGCTGGGAGCGATCCGGAGGGCGCTGGAGGCGGGGGCCGTGGAGCGCGTGAAAGCGGAGGTCCGCTCGGCGGGCACCGCACTCGCCGTACGACGCGCGGAAGCCGCGACTGTCGCGTCCCTGAGCGGCGACGCACTCGGGGAGAAGACCAAGGGGCTGGGGCACGTGGCCCGTTCACAGCCCGGCGATGAAGCCCGGGGCGTCGCGGACGAGTTGGCCGACGGGGCCCGGCGGGGCGATCAGGACGGGGCGGCCGGGGCGGCACGGGGCGCCTTCGGCCTGCCCCACC
>NZ_NGFN01000668.1 GCF_002148965.1 Streptomyces swartbergensis
GTCGGGCACGCTGTTGGGTGTCTGAGGGAATGGTTTTTTCCTCAGTCGCCGGCCCCAGTGAACTCGCCTGTCAAGGGTGGGGTGATGGGTGGCTGGTCGTTGTTTGAGAACTGCACAGTGGACGCGAGCATCTGTGGCCAAGTTTTTAAGGGCGCACGGTGGATGCCTTGGCACCAGGAACCGATGAAGGACGTGGGAGGCCACGATAGGCCCCGGGGAGTCGTCAACCAGGCTTTGATCCGGGGGTGTCCGAATGGGGAAACCCGGCAGTCGTCATGGGCTGTCACCCGCTGCTGAACACATAGGCAGTGTGGAGGGAACGCGGGGAAGTGAAACATCTCAGTACCCGCAGGAAGAGAAAACAACCGTGATTCCGGGAGTAGTGGCGAGCGAAACCGGATGAGGCCAAACCGTATGCGTGTGAGACCCGGCAGGGGTTGCGTATACGGGGTTGTGGGATCTCTCTTTYATGGTCTGCCGGCCRTGAGACGAGTCAGAAACCGTTGATGTAGGCGAAGGACATGCGAAAGGTCCGGCGTAGAGGGTAAGACCCCCGTAGTCGAAACATCAGCGGCTCGTTTGAGAGACACCCAAGTAGCACGGGGCCCGAGAAATCCCGTGTGAATCTGGCGGGACCACCCGCTAAGCCTAAATATTCCCTGGTGACCGATAGCGGATAGTACCGTGAGGGAATGGTGAAAAGTACCGCGGGAGCGGAGTGAAATAGTACCTGAAACCGTGTGCCTACAAGCCGTGGGAGCGTCGGGCAAGCACTTGTGTTTGCCTCGTGACTGCGTGCCTTTTGAAGAATGAGCCTGCGAGTTTGCGGTGTGTTGCGAGGTTAACCCGTGTGGGGAAGCCGTAGCGAAAGCGAGTCCGAATAGGGCGGTGGAGTAGCACGCTCAAGACCCGAAGCGGAGTGATCTAGCCATGGGCAGGTTGAAGCGGAGGTAAGACTTCGTGGAGGACCGAACCCACCAGGGTTGAAAACCTGGGGGATGACCTGTGGTTAGGGGTGAAAGGCCAATCAAACTCCGTGATAGCTGGTTCTCCCCGAAATGCATTTAGGTGCAGCGTCGTGTGTTTCTTGCCGGAGGTAGAGCACTGGATAGGCGATGGGCCCTACCGGGTTACTGACCTTAGCCAAACTCCGAATGCCGGTAAGTGAGAGCGCGGCAGTGAGACTGTGGGGGATAAGCTCCATGGTCGAGAGGGAAACAGCCCAGAGCATCGACTAAGGCCCCTAAGCGTACGCTAAGTGGGAAAGGATGTGGAGTCGCACAGACAACCAGGAGGTTGGCTTAGAAGCAGCCACCCTTGAAAGAGTGCGTAATAGCTCACTGGTCTAGTGATTCCGCGCCGACAATGTAGCGGGGCTCAAGCGTACCGCCGAAGTCGTGTCATTCACACAATAGGGCCAACGCCTGTGTGGATGGGTAGGGGAGCGTCGTGTGCCGGGTGAAGCAGCCGTGTAAGCGAGTTGTGGACGGTTCACGAGTGAGAATGCAGGCATGAGTAGCGATACACACGTGAGAAACGTGTGCGCCGATTGACTAAGGGTTCCTGGGTCAAGCTGATCTGCCCAGGGTAAGTCGGGACCTAAGGCGAGGCCGACAGGCGTAGTCGATGGATAACCGGTTGATATTCCGGTACCCGCTGTGAAGCGTCAAACAT
>NZ_NGFN01000669.1 GCF_002148965.1 Streptomyces swartbergensis
CAGGCGGAGCAGCACGAGTTCGACGACGCCGTGAGGCAGGCGCTTCAGCACTCGGGTTTCCAAGCGATCCTCCGTGAGCCGAGGGTTCTTGAGGTGTCCCGCAGTGGTGAGACCGGCCTGGTCTTCTGTGCCAACGTGCAACGGCCAGGACGAGACGAGGCCACCGATGTTCGTGTGCTCCTGACCGCACTACGCCTGGCCGAGGCTGGCGGCTTCCCCGGTGTGCTGGTGATCAGCAATCTGAAGTACGTCTCCAGACCTGCATACCGATTCCTCGAGGAGACGACGTCGTCCCTCCGACTCGTGCAACGGTTCGAGTTGCAGCGTTGGGTCGCATGGGAAGTCCCCCTCCGTGACGCGCTGGTGGCCGCCTGATGCACATCAACTGGGCCACTACCGTGTCGCTCCCTGAGTACCCCAGCGATCAACTGCAGGCGGCTTTGCGGCGTCGAATAGCTGAGGCCACAGACGATGATCTGCTCGCTGCTTACCTCCACTGGATTGAGGGGCAAGTAGCACTTGACTTCGCCGGTGCCGCGAGTGATCTCGCAGCGGAGATCCAGGCTGAGCAGGACCACTTGGGGACCTTGGTACCGCCTCTGGGTACTCCTTTCACCTTGAACTACCGCCAAGCACACGCGGCCCTCCGGCTCGCCCTTGACAGGGCGAGCCGCACTGCCGTGAGTGGAGTGGAGAAGGCACAGAATGTCTGGCTGCAGCTGAGCGAGCAGACGGGCCGGGATCTCACCGAGCGATACCGAGACGCAGCCAGCCCAGCTCTCCCCGATCTGGGAGCTGTCGGGGCTCTCCGGAGACAATTGGTACAAGCTGAACTGGACGTGCGGAACGCCATAGACAAGCACCGAGATGAGATACACAGCCTTGCGCTGCGCGAACAGGCCCTGGACCGCTTCATCGCCTCGGAAGACAGCGTGGCTCTGGAAGACATCCACGACATGACGCCGTTCGTCTTCGAGCAGACCGTAGCGACCCTGATGAGGCGCGATGGTCACCACGTCATCCGAGACGGTGGAGGCGCTCGTGACCTCGGAGCAGACGTGATTGCGATAACCCCCGACCGACTACGCGTCGTGTTCCAGTGCAAGCATCGTCAAGCAGGGGTCGGAAAGGTTGGCTCGCCCGACATCCAGACCCTCAACGGGACGGCCCGCCCGGAACACAACGCCGACATCGTCATCGCCGTGACTAACGGGACGTTCACCAAACCCGCGAACGAATTCGCACGCTCACACGACATCCACCTGCTGGACCAAGCTCGGCTGAAGCGCTGGGCGACATGGGGGGAGTCCCTGCTGTCTGTTCTGGATCTCGCCCAAGACAAGCAGCACGACACAGAAACTGGGTGACTGCTGCCCACCCTTGTTCAAGGGCCAGTGAGGATCGAGTGGGTGCCGATCCGACGCCAAACGATGTGCGGTACGCCGCGGATTATCTCCGGCCCGTAGGACCAGGTGGCGCGGCCGTCGCAGTCCCAGGTCAGCTCGAAGACGCCGTGAGCGCGCCGGACACCCTTCACACGGAGGCCGGTGCGGAAGCGCCCGGTGCGCAGATCGTCGAGAAGGCCTCCACGGTCTGGCGGAAGCGGCGGCGCTGTTCGGGGTGAGGCGGTCCAGGTCGGTGGTGAAGCGGGGCAGGGC
>NZ_NGFN01000067.1 GCF_002148965.1 Streptomyces swartbergensis
GGTCCACGCCGCCGGCGGGTGCGCGGTCGGCGATGGTGTGGGGCTCGTGGGCGTGGTCGGGTGTGATGTCGGCGGGCACGGTGTCCTCGGTTTTCCGGCCTGCGGGACGGGTCGGCGGTCGTCCGGCCCGCGCGTGGGTCTGCGCACGAGCCGGAGCCACCGTGAGGAAGCACCCCTTGTCCGCGGTCTGACGAGCAGACCCGATGGGTGTCCGTTTTCGCCTTGACTGCCCCCTGACCGGACGGTGTCCGTGACCGACGCCACGTCGCCGGGGCGGAGTTCAGCGGGCAGGCCGGGTGCTGGACGGCGAGGCTCCGCGCCGCCAGTGCGAGGGCTTCTGGCCTCGGAAGGTCTCGCCGCTCTCGATCCGGGCCTTGTTCCGGGCGAACTCCTGCTCTGCTGCGGACATCTGCCGGGGCGGGCAGCCGGGGTGTCCCCAGCGGTCGGTCACCTTCGTGATGACCTCGCCCTCGGCGTAGTCCTTGAAGCAGGCCGGGCAGGTGCCCGGGTACGCGGCGCGCACCGAGCCGCGCGGCAGGGCACCGCCTTCTTCGCCGCCGGCTTCCCGCCGCCCGCCTTCTTCTTCGCTGCCTGCGCCCGCTTGACCGCCTCGCGCTGCGCCTTGCCGGGCCGCTTCTTCGGCTGCTGCCCGCGTGCCGCCTTCGCGGCCTTCTGTGCCGGGGTCTGTCCCACGCGCGGATCGTAGAGCCGACTCCTGGCGGCCGTCGCGCGCCACGCGCACCGGCCACCGGGAACGGCGGCGCGCGGAGGCGCACCAGTGCGCGCGGCGCGATGAGTTGCGCATGATGCACCGCACTCCCCCCACCCGATGGTGCGCACCGAGTGGACTGCACAGCGCACCGAATGCGCACCACGGTGTCGTCCACTCCCCGGTCGGTGATGCGGGAGTGGACGCCACTCTGCGCACCGCGCACCGGTCCTACGGACAGTGACGGTGCGGGAGGGAGATCTCCCCTCCGGTGAAGCGCATC
This sequence comes from Streptomyces swartbergensis, assembly GCF_002148965.1. Lineage (GTDB taxonomy): Bacteria > Actinomycetota > Actinomycetes > Streptomycetales > Streptomycetaceae > Streptomyces > Streptomyces swartbergensis. The sequence continues at coordinate 993 of NZ_NGFN01000067.1, forward strand.
GCGGGCCGGTGCACGGCATCGACGGGACGGTGGCGAGCGCGGTCAAGGGGAAACACCGAAAAGTCGTGGCTGGTCAGGGTTGCATGTCCCCGCGAGGGCGGCCCGTGTGCCCGGTAGACGACCTGGACAAGGGCCGACGAGCGAGCAGACGACCTGTGTTCCGGCGCGCATGTCGAGGTCCGTGCGCCTCGCGGCGGCCGCGACCTCATCGGCGGTGATCTGCTCTGAGGTGAGGGTCAAGCGGACGAGACGGTACACACGCCGAATTCGGCCACGCTCCCGCCATGAACGCCGGCGAGACCCGCGTACGGCTCGAAGCCGGCCTCACTCGGGCCGACATCGACCACTACGTCGAGCAGCGCCCGGACGCGCATCGGCTTCTGCGTTCCCGCTGGTCAAGGGGTCGCCGTGGTCGGGCGAACCTTCTTGGCGGTCTGGCGTGGCACCTCCGACCCCTCCTTGAGGTCGGCGGCGAACACCTCGGCGGTGGCTTCGGCGGCGATGTCGCTCAGGTCCTCGTTGATTTCGTGGGCGACTCGCCTGGCGTCCAGCGCCAGCTTTACGGAGGACTTCACAGTCCCGCGGACGATCTTTTTGATGAGGGGCGCGGAAGCGGCCCCGATCAAGAAGACAGGAATCACAGGAAGCATCGCCAGTACAGCCTTTCTCACACCGTGCCGACATTTTGTGTCAGCACCCTCGAATAAACTGAGTCTAGTGCCCCAAAGTCGCCATCGCCAGAATAACCCCAGATGGTTCACCCTTTCGAGTACACCGGTCACACCCTTTGATCTCCCCTGCCTTTATGGTGCCCTAGCATGCACCATGGTGCGCCGAGGCGCCCTGTCTTCCAGTTTATTCTTGAGGCGGGAGTTCACATGGAGAAATCCGCGACGAGCGGGCCGGATGGGGCGCTCGAAACCACGGCGGAGGAAATTCTTTACTCCGCCGAAGTGCGCCATTTACAGGGAAAGTGCACCCTCACCATCAATGACCATCTACAGGGAAAGGTGGAGGTCTACGTGGTGCCCAAAAAGGCGGTGCAAAAACTCCCGTTCTATCTTTCGATGCTCAGGAGCAAACTCGATTGAACGCTCACGGCTTTCGCTGCGTCACCAGCGGCACGCCCGGCCCTGAGCCCGCCAGCAGGGACTGGGCCAGCACGCTGTACAGCGTGTCGTTGGGGCCGTCTGCGATGCGCAGCCCGCGGATGTCCCGCAGCCGCTTTTCCATGGGGACGCACCGGGTGTAGCCCTCACTGCCGTGCAGCTGAAGCCCGATGTCGACGGCGCGGTAGGCCATGTCCGTGGCCAGGGCCTTGGCGGCGGAGCAGGCCGCCACATCGACGTCTCCCTCCTGGTCCATCCGTTCCAGGAGGGAGAAGCACCAGGCCGTCGCAGCCTGGACCTCCGCCGCGGCGATGCCGAGCCGGGCGACGACGGAGGGCACGTTCGCCAGTGACGTCCGGCCCACGCTGCGCCGGCGGGCGCGGTCCATCGTCTCCTCGATCGCGGCGGTCGCGGCGCCCAGACAGACCAGAGCCATCATCAGACGCCACCCGGAGAAGTGCGTGTCGAAGATCCGGCGGCCGTCGCCGGGCGCCCCCAGCAGGCAGTCCTTGCCGACCCGCACATTGTCGAAGTGCAGATGACCCATGCTCCACCCCCGCAGACCGAGGGGGACGGTGGTCTCCGACAGCACGCCGACGGTCTGCGTCGGCAGCCACAGCGCCGACAGCGGCACCTCACGCAGCCACACGCCGCCGTCATGCCGCGTGGCAGCTTGCTCCGGGTCGACGACCTTGCAGAAGACAACGAAACCGGTGGCCTCCTCCACTCGGCTGACCAGGCCCTTGGTACCGGAGAGCAGGAGATGGTCGCCGTGGTCGACCGCCACGGTCCGCAGGCCGCGCAGATCCGACCCGGAGTGCGGTTCGCTCGACGCCACGCCCGCCAGCTCGCCCCCGTCCACGACACGGTCGCGGACGGCTTGGACCACGAGAGGCGTGCCGTATCTGAGCGCCATGGCGCCATGGCCCGTGCTGAAGATCTCCCGCGCGTCGCAGTCCCGCCGCCCAGCCAGGAACATCGCCAGCCCCTGGGCGACTCGCTCGAGGCCCGGGGGAACGAGCGGGACCGCGTCGCGGGCGCACGCGAGGTCGAATCCCGTCAGGCCCGCCTCCGCGGCGCGCCGCCGCAGGTCGAGCCAGGGTGGGCGGCCGCTCTCCTCCGTGACCGGTTCGGGCAGGTGCATGTCCAGGAAGTCGGTGACGCGGGCGGCGAAGTCCTTCAGTGCGGGATGGCGGGAAAGCGCGGCGCGGGATTCTGAGAGAAACACGTGCGGTCCTGACGGCTCGAAGGAATGAACGGGTTCACCGAGGCGGGGTCCGAGCGGCTCGCCGGCCAATCGCCTCACCCCCCGGCGTCCGTCGCCTCGGCGAGGCTGCGCGGCCGCATGTCGGTCCACGCCTTCTCGATGTGGTCGAGGCAGGCCTGCCGGGTGTCCTCGGGGTGCGCGACGGTCCAGCCGTCGGGCACCTCGGCGAAGGCCGGCCACAGCGAGTGCTGGCCCTCATCGTTGACGAGCACGAGGAAGCGGGCCTCCTCGTCGTCGAAGGGATTGGTCGCGTGCGTCATGTCAGCTCTCCGTTCCGGCCCCGGTGCGCGGCCCGAGGCGCGACTCGTGTGTGAAGGAGGGTGCTCGGGGCCTGTGAGTGCCGGCGGCATGGTGGAGGCGTATGGCATTGTGCGGTCACCCTTCCGGGTGAACCGAGGGGGTGACGATACGTCCGAACCGCGTACGGCGAGGTGCGGATCCGACTATCATCATGCCAGGTCAGAGGCGGTTTTCCGGAGTCTTGCAAGGGTTGCCACCCGAACGAATGACAAACGTTTCAGCGAACCGGCCGCGCTGTCGTCCCGGTGACCGGCGCACGTCCGTTCGCCTTCCCGGACTGCAGGTTCCACAGGGTGCTGTACGTGCCGCCGCGCGTCACGAGTTCCTCGTGCGTACCGTGTTCGGCCACCCGTCCGCCCGGGCCCATCACATAGATCCGGTCGGCGCCCTGGACGGTGGACAGCCGGTGGGCGATGACCACCATGGTGCGGTCCTTGCCGAACACCTGGAGGGCCTGTTGGATGACGGCCTCGGTCTCGTTGTCGACGGCGGAGGTGGCCTCGTCCAGGACGATGACCGGTGGGTCGCCCAGGATGGTGCGGGCCAGCGCGATCCGCTGTCGCTGCCCGCCGGACAGCGCGGCGCCCCGTTCACCGACCCGGGTGGCGTAGCCGTCGGGCAGGGACTCGATGAAGGTGTCCGCTCCGGCGGTGCGGGCGGCGGCGGCGACCTGGTCGTCGGTGGCATGGAAGGTGCCGTAGCGGATGTTCTCCGCGATCGTCGCGTCGAACAGGAACGGCTCCTGGGTGACGTATCCGATCGCGCGCCGCAGGTCGGGCAGGGCCAGTGTGCGCACATCGGTGCCGTCGAGCAGCACCTGCCCGGCGTCGGGGTGGTGAAAACGCATCAGCAGTTTGGCGATCGTGGTCTTGCCGGCGCCGCTGGCGCCGACGAGCGCGGTGGTCCGGCCCGGCGGGATGACCAGGGAGGTCTCCCGGAGCGCCGGTGGTCGGCCGGGATAGGCGAAGGTCACCTGGCGGAGTTCGATCTCCCCCTTCACCTGTCGGGCAGGCACCGGGCGGCCTCCCTCGACGGGTTCGACGGGCAGCTCCCGCAGCCGTTCCACCCGCTCCAGGGCGGTGACCGCGCGCTGGTACTGGTCGGCGGTGCTGCCCAGCCGGGACAGCTTCAGCATGGCGATGCCCGGCATCTCGATCAGCGGCCCGAACGCCGCGGTCGACAGCGTGCCGCTCAGCACGGCGCGACCGCCCAGGAGCACCGTGCCGACCAAGGCCGAACCACCGGCCAGGCGCAGGATCTGCGGCGGGATCGCCGCGGTGCGTCCGGTGGCACGGTTGGCCTCGCTGTACTCGCGGTTCAGCTCGGTGATCCGGGCGATCTCATGGTCCTCGGTGACCGCGGATTTGATGGTGGTGTGAGCGTGGAGGTTCTCGGTCACCCTGCTGTTGAGCCGGGCGCGTTGCTCGTCGGAGGCGGCGTTGGCGGCGACCGCCCGCTCGTGGAAGCGGAAGGACAGCCACGCGACGAGCGGGATCGGCGCGAAGGCGATCCAGGCGATCTGGGGGGCGAGGAAGAGGAAGGCGGGGACCAGCAGCGCGAGGCTCGCAACCATCTGCACCACGTCGTTCATGTTCGACGCGACAAAGGTGCTGATCTGCCCGATGTCCTCGGACAGCACGGCGTTGACCCGGCTGATCCGCTCGTTCTCCAGGTCGGCCGGCGCCATCCGCTGGATGTGCTCGTAGCTGCGGGTGCGCCAGTCGTCCTCGATGTCCTGCGCCAGCCGGCGCCAGATGACACTGGCGCCGTAGCCGGTGGCCGCCATGGCGAGGCAGGCCGCGCCGGCCGCGCCGGCGAGCAGGGACAGCTGACCGGTGACGGTGGCGATGCCGAGTCCGGCAAGGGTCGCGCTGCCACCCTTGGCGACCAGCAGCACGATCGAGGGGCTGAGGGCGAACAGCGCGATCTCCGCCATCTGCGAGAGACCGGACAGCAGGGCGGCCAGACCGAACTTCCGTTTGTGCGGGCCGATGATGCGCCGCAGGGCGTGGCCGCGCGGCGCGGTGCCGTCCGCTTCCCGCTGGGCGCGCTCTGATGTGCGCCATGCTCGTCGGACGACGCCGACCGTCGCGGCGGTGGCAAGCCCGAGGGTGAGCAGGGGTCGGCTGAGCAGCTTCAGCAGGAAGGGGCCGCCGGCGACGGCCGCTGCCAGGGCGCCCGCGGCTCCGAGCACCTTCGGCACCCGGCTGCGGGCGCGGCCCTCGGGCGCGCGGTGCGCCGCTCGGCCACCGGGGTGGCCGGCGCCCGCGGTCTCACTCCGCGGTGCGGCGGCGCGGCCCAGCAGGTCCGCGGCGCGCGCCCGCAGGGCGGCCAGGGTGTGGTGCACCGTCCGGTGCAGCACCCGGGCGGCGTCGCGTGGGCTGAGGGTGTGGTCGTGCCGCAGCAGCACCCGGCCGGTGACCGGGCTGACGTGCGCCTCCTGGATGCCGCAGGCCTGCCGCAGGGACGCCTCGGTCAGCCGCGCCACGGTGGGTCTGCCCCGGACGTGGTCGACTTCCCAGCGCTGGCGGCCGGGCACGATCGAGCGCGGTCGCATCCGCACTCTCGTCGGGGCGGGGTGGGTCGGGGTGTCAGCGGGTGGGCTGTCGAGCAAAACCATCGCCACAATCACTGGTTTCCGGCGGGTGTACCGCCAACGGCAAACATTGCTACGCCTACGGCATACGGCTACGGCTACGGCTTCGGCTGGGGCACGCGCTCCCGCGGCTGTTCGACGAAGCCCCAGTAGCTGCGGATCGCCGCCTCGTCGAGATCGGGGATCGCGATCCCCGCGTGCCGCAACCGCTGCACGGTCCGGTCGTTGCGGAACTCCAGGACCGGCTGCCGGGCGGTCGGCGGCCGCTGGGCGAACTCTTCGAGATACGCCTGGTAGGGCAGGATCGGCAGGTCCTGCCCCCGCTCGGTCGCGCGGCGCAGGCGGTGCAGCCACGCGGTGAGCGGAAGTTCTTCGGAGTGCGTCCCGCGCAGCCGGTCGCGCACGGCCAGGAAGGCGCCGGGCCCGATCGTGCGCGGATGGTGGAGGTGGTGCACGGAGCCGGTCCCGTCGCCGTGGCCCAGCAGTGCCACGAGCGCGCCGGCGAGGACGTCGACGGGGAGCAGGGTCTCGTCGAGTCCCGGGTCCGCCGGATGGCAGCCGAGCGCCGCGCAGCTGGTGAGCAGCCGGGAGAACATGTCGTCCGGATTGACGGCGCCGGTCGCGCTGTGCGCCCAGATGCGGCCCAGCCGGTAGATCCCGCCGCTCGCCCCCCGCTCGAAGGCCTGCTCCACGAGCCGGTCGGACACCCACTTGCTCGCCGCGTAGCCCCGGCCGAAGGGATGCCGCTCGCCGTCGATCGGTGAGTCCTCCGTGACCACGCGGGCGTCGTACCCGGGCCGGAACACCCCGAGGGTGGAGAGGTGGTGGAACGTCTTCGGCCGCCCTTCGGCCGCCAGTTGCAGCAGGCTCCGGGTGCCGTCCACGTTGGCCGGCTTCAGGCGTCCGTAGGGCGAGAGGTGATGGACGTGCGCGCCGCTGTGGACGATCATGTCGATCGTCTCGCGCAGCTGTGCCCAGCCTGCCGGACCGACCCCGAGGCCGATGGCGGCCAGGTCGCCGCGGACGATGTTCAGCCGTGGATCGTCCAGCCGTGCCGTGAGCCCGTAGCCGCGCAGTGCCGCGGCCAGGCGTTCCCGGGCCTGGGCGTCGGTCCGCGCCCGGACCAGGCAGTGCACCCGGGCCGCCGTTCCCTTCAGCAGCTCAGGCAGGAGGAACGCGCCGACGAATCCGGTGGCTCCTGTCAGCAGGATCTCCCGCGGGTCGCCGGCCGGCCGGGCGGGCGGGGTGAAGCGCAGCGCGGGGCTCAGTTTCGCTTCCGAGGCGGGCACGTACGACGTTGCCGCGTGCGGGTCGTCCGCGCGCAGTCGTCGGGCCAGGCCCGCCGGCGTCGGTTCCTCCAGGAGCGCCGACAGACCGAAGGGGACGGCCAGGGTGTCACCGATCCTGCTCGCCAGCCGGGTGGCGAGCAGGGAGTGGCCGCCCAGGGCGAAGAAGTCGTCGTCGACGCCGACTTCGGGCAGGTCCAGCACCTGGGCGAACAGGGCACACAGCGTCCGCTCCTCGGGCGTGCCGGGGGGACGGCCGCTCGCGGCGGTGGCGGTGAAGTCCGGAACGGGCAGGGCGTCGCGGTCGAGCTTGTCGTTCGGCGTCAGTGGTAGGGCGTCCAGCGTCGTGAAAGCGGAGGGCATCATGTGGGCGGGAAGGCGCCGCCGGAGGAAGGACCACAGTTCGGCGGGGTCGGTCCGGGCTCCCGCGACGGGAACCGTGTAGGCGGCCAGGCGCAGTTCTCCGCGGTGGTCGGCGCGGGCGACGACGGCGGCGTGGGCGATGCCGGGGTGGGTGGAGAGGACTGCTTCGACCTCGCCGGGTTCGACGCGGTGGCCGCGGATCTTGACCTGGTCGTCCGCCCGTCCGGCGAAGACGAGTGGTCCGTCGGCGCGCCGGCGGGCCAGGTCTCCGGTCCGGTACATCCGCGTGCCCGGCGGACCGTACGGGTCGGCCACGAAGCGCTGGGCCGTCAGGCCGGGACGGCGCAAGTAGCCACGCGCCAGTCCGGCACCGGCCAGGTACAGCTCACCGGTGACGCCGGGGGGCACCGGTCGCAGCGCCGCGTCCAGCACGTAGGCGCGGGTGCCGGGGACCGGCCGTCCGAGGACGGGGGTGTCGGCGCTGTCGAGCCGTGCGCGCACCGAGTCCACGGTGCACTCGGTCGGGCCGTACATGTTGTGGGCCGTCAGTGCGTCCACCGCCCGCAGTTCCCGCCACAGCGGCTCGGGCAGTTCCTCGCCGCCGAGCACGGCCACGCTCGGCCGCCAGGCGTCGTGGGTGAACAGGCCGCGGTCGATCAGCACCCGCAGGTACGAGGGCGTCACGTCGACCGAGTCGACCCGGCGGTCGACCAGCCAGGCCACGAACCGGTCGGCGTCCGTCCAGGTCGCGGTGTCCGGCACGTGCAGCTCGTGACCGTCCATCAGGGCCGCCAGCTGGCCCCAGGAGGCGTCGAAGGACACCGAGGCGGTCAGCGCGACCCGCAGGGGCCGGCCGCCCAGGCGTTCGGCCGCCGGGCGGAACACCTCGTCGCGGTACTGGGCGGCGATGCCGGCCACACTCGCGTGGCGGGTGACGACTCCCTTGGGTGTGCCGGTGGAGCCCGAGGTGTAGATGACGTAGGCCGGGTGGTCGGGGGACAGCCGGGGCTCGGGGTCGGTGTCCGGCATTCCGGCCAGCTCCGCCGCGGTCTCCGGCGCGTCCAGGAGAAGTCGCGGTGTCCGCGGCGCGTCGTGCGGCCAACTCGGGCTTCCCGTGGGGGGATCGGCGGTCGCGGCGGTGGCCGTGTCGGTGAGGAGCAGGACGGGCCGCGCGTCGGCGACCATGGCCGCGAGGCGCGCAGCCGGGTAGCCGGGGTCCAGCGGCAGATAGGCGGCTCCCGCCTTGAGTACGGCGAGCAGGGCCACGACGAGGTCACCCGAGCGTGGGAGGGCGACGCCGACGATGTCCTCGGCTCCGACGCCGTGCGCGGCCAGGGCGTGGGCGACGCGGTTCGCGCGGGCGTTCACCTGGGCGTACGTCAGCGCGGTGTCGTCGGCGGCCACGGCGACCGCGTCGGGGGTGGCGCGGACCTGCGCGTGGAACAGCTCGGGAATCGTGGCCGCGGGCGGCTGTGCCGTCGCGGCAGTGGCGGGGCCGGCGCCGTCGAGGAGGAGCCGGCGTTCGTCGTCGCTGAGGACGTCGATGCGGCTGATCGGGCGGTCCGGGTCGCGGACTGCCGCTTCCAGCAGGCGGGCCCAGCGTGCAGCCAGGTCCTGCACCGTGCCGTGGTCGAACAGGTCGGCGGCGTAGTCGAAGGTCACGTTCAGGCCGAGGCACTCGCCCTGGTCGGAGCGCTGTTCGTACACCCCGATGTCCAGGTCGAACTTGGCGGTCGCGGTCGACACCGGGACGCGGGAGGAGCGCAGACCGGGGAGGGTGAATCCGGTGCTGTCGTCGGCGTCGAGGGAGAGCGCGATCTGGAACAGCGGGTGGCGGGCCTGGGACCGCACCGGGTTCAGGGTCTCCACCAACTGCTCGAAGGGGGCCTCCTGGTGGGCGTAGGCGGCCAGTGCGGTGCCGCGTACGCGGTCCAGCAGTGCGGTGAAGGCCGGGTCGCCGGAGGTGTCGGTGCGCAGCACCAGGGTGTTGACGAAGAATCCGACCACGTCGTCCAGGGCCCGGTCGGTACGGCCGGCGATCACGGTGCCGACCGGCACGTCGGTGCCGGCGCCCAGCTTGGTCAGCAGTGCCGCAAGGCCCGCGTGCAGCACCATGAAGAGGCTGGCTCCGGACCGGCGTGCCAGTGTGGTCAGGGCGGTGTGCAGCTGCGCGTCGATCCGCAGGGGGACGCGTCCGCCCTGGTACGAGGCGACGGCGGGGCGGGGTCGGTCGTACGGCAGCGGGAGTTCTTCGGGCAGGTCCGCCAGGGCGTCGGACCAGTAGGCGAGCTGGCGGTGCAGGAGTCCGCCGGGGTCGTCCTGGTCGCCGAGGAGGTCGCGCTGCCAGAGGGTGTAGTCGGTGTATCGCGCCGGGAGCGGTTCCCAGTGCGGCTCCTCGCCCCGGCGGCGTGCGGCGTAGGCGGTGGCCAGGTCGCGGGCCAGAGGCGCCAGGGACCAGCCGTCGGCGGCGATGTGGTGGACCGCGATCGCCAGGACGTGCTCGGTGGGGCCCAGGGCGAACAGCTCGGCGCGCAGCGGTGGTTCGATCGCCAGGTCGAAGGGGTAGCGGACGGCGTCCAGCAGCCGTGCGTGCAGGGCCTCCTCGTCGTCGATCTCGGCGACGGGCAGCGTCGGACGGGCCGTGGACGGGTCCAGGATCCGCTGACGGGGTTCGCCGTCGACCTCGGGGAAGACGGTGCGCAGGCTCTCATGCCGGTCCACCACGTCGCCCAGTGCCTTCTCCAGCGCGTCCCGGTCGAGTTCACCGGTCAGCCGCTGGACCAGGGGGATGTTGTAGGTGGGGCCGGGCCCTTCCGCGCGGTACAGGAACCACAGGCGCCGTTGGGCGTGGGAGAGGGGGGCGGGCTCCTCGGGGCCGGCGAGCGGTCGTTCACGGGCGGTCAGGGCCGGGCGGCGTTCCCGGTCCGCGCCGTCCAGCCGGTCCGCGAGGAGGGCCACGGTGGGGGCTTCGAACAGCGTGCCCAGGCTCAGGTCGACGCCGAGCACCGCCCGGATGCGGGAGAGCAGGCGGATCGCCAGCAGCGAGTGGCCGCCCGCGTCGAAGAAGTGGAGGTCCATGCCGGCCGTGGGCAGTCCGAGGGCCTGCGCGAACAGTTCGCACAGGAGCTGGTCCCGGGGCGTGCGCGGGGCCGCGCCGGACGGGACGGGTGCGTCCTCGGGCTCGGGCAGGGCGGCGCGGTCGAGCTTTCCGTTGGGCGTCTGCGGCAGCGTGTCGAGCAGCACGAACTTCGACGGCACCATGAAGGCGGGCAGGCGCCGGCGCAGGTGTTCCCGCAGCAGTTCGGGCCGTGCCGGGTGCTCGTCGGCCGGCACGACGTAGGCGACGAGCCGGAGATCGCCCCGCCGTCGGTCCGGGAGGGCCAGCACCGCGGTCTGCGTCACGCCGGGGCACGCGGCCAGCGCGGCCTCGACCTCGCCCGGCTCGATCCGGAATCCGCGGATCTTGACCTGGTGGTCGGCTCGGCCGATGTAGTCCAGCTGGCCGTCGGAGCGCCATCGGACCACGTCACCGGTCCGGTACATGCGGCTTCCCGCAGGGCCGTAGGGGTCGGCCACGAACCGCTCGGCTGTCAGCGCCGGTCGTCCCAGGTAGCCGCGGGCGAGGGAGGGCCCGGCGACGTACAGCTCCCCGGTCGCGCCCTGCGGCACCAGCTGGAGCATGGCGTTGAGCACGTAGAGGCGGCTGCCGGGGATGGGGCGTCCGATGGGCGGGGCCGCGTCCGAGGGCACCAGTTGGTCGCTCATGGCTGCGGCGACCGTCGTCTCCGTCGGCCCGTAGCCGTTGACCATGCGCAGACGCGGTGCCCACTGGGCCACCACGCTCGGCGGACACGCCTCTCCGGCCACCATCACCGTCGACGCGCACAGGTCCGTCTGGGACACCGCGGTCAGGGCCGACGGCGGCACGATCGCGTGGGTGACGTGCAGGCGGGGGTCGGTGAGCGCGGACACCGGGTCGGTCACGGGAGCCGGCACCAGCGCGGCCCCGTTCGGCAACGCGGCGCACAGCTCCGCGACGGAGGCGTCGAAGCTGGGCGTGGCGAACTGCAGGATTCTGCTGTCGGGGGTGACACTCAGCAGGCGCGTCTGACGCTTCGCGAGAGAGGCGATGCCCGTGTGGGTGACCACCACGCCCTTGGGCCGCCCGGTCGAACCCGATGTGTAGATGACGTACGCCGGGTGGCGCGGGTCCGCGGTGATGCCCGGGTCGGTGTCCGGGAAGCCCTCGGCGAGTTCGGCCACCTGTCGCGGGTCGTCGATGACCAGGGCGGCGCGGGCGTCGGCCAGCATGTAGTGCCGGCGCTCCGCAGGGTAGGCCGGGTCCACCGGTAGGTAGGCGGCACCGGCCTTGAGCACTCCCAGGACGGCCACCGTGAGTTCGGCCGAGCGGGGCAGGACGAGGGCGACGAGGTCCTCGGCCCCGATGCCGCGACCGGCCAGGGCGTGCGCGAGCCGGTTCGCGCGCGCGTTCAACTCCCGGTAGGACAGGGTGCTTTCGCCCGTGACCACGGCGTCCGCGTCCGGGGTACGGCGCACCTGCTGTTCGAACAGCGTCGTCAGGGGGACGGCGGGGGCACCCGCCTGGGAGGCGTCTCCCTGCGCGAGCAGGCTCCGGCGCTCCTCGGCCGGCAGAAAGTCGAGCAGGCCGACGGGGAGATCGGGGTCGAGGTCCGTCATGTGCCCCAGGAGGTGCAGCAGCCGCCGCCGGCAGTCCACGAGGCCGCTGTCGTCGTACAGTCCGGGCGCCGCGTGCAGGCGCATGTGCGGGCCGGAGCCGTCCCGCCGGTCCCACACCATGATCATCAGGTCGGCGCCGAGCGGGAAGGACAGGTTGTGGGCGGTGCACGAGTGGCCCGCGAAGGAGATGTTGTAGTCGAACCCGATGAGGTTGACCATCGGGGAGTACGCCACCCCGGGGCCGCGCGAGAGTGCGAGGTCGCGGTGCAGGTCCTCCGCGCGGTAGCGCTGGTGCTCCACGGCTTCGCGCATCTTGGTGTCGACCTGGGCCAGCAGCTCCCGCAGCGGCATGTCGGGCCGGATCGTCAGGCGTACGGGGACGCTGTTGGCCAGCATCCCGGGCGTCGCCCGGGTGGCCGGAGCGACGCGGCCGGCCACCGTCAGCCCGAGCACCACGTCCCGGGCGCCGGTCAGCCGTTGCGTGTACAGCGCCACGGCGGCGAAGACGAGCCGGAACCGGGAGACCTCGGCGCGCGAGGCCGCCGCCTTCAGTTTCCGCGGGTCCGGGAGCGGCAGCAGGTCGGTCCGGGGGATGTGTCCGAGGGCCGGGGCTCCGGACGGTCGCCGTTGCGCGGGTACGCCCGGTTCCCGTCCCGTCCCTTCCGTGCCGGGCGCGGACCCGGCGGTCCCGGCCGGTGTCCGGGCGACGGTCCCGGCAGCGGTTCCGGCGGTTCCGGCGGTTCCAGCGGTTCCGGCGGTTCCGGCGGTTCCAGCGGTTCCGGCGGTTCCGGCGGTTCCAGCGGTTCCAGCGGTTCCGGCGGTTCCGGCGGTTCCAGCGGTTCCGGCGGTTCCAGCGGTTCCGGCGGTTCCAGCGGTTCCAGCGGCGGTCCCCGTCCATCCGGACAGCTGCCGCAGCCAGTACTCCCGGTCCGCGATGCGGTCCTCGGAGTCGCGGTAGTCCTGGTCGGCGCGGACCAGTTCCGACAGCGGGCCGAAGGGGCAGGGGCCGGGCTCCTCCCCTCGGGATAGCGCCGTGTACACCGCCGCGACCCGCCGGGCGACGAGGGCGTAGCCGAAGGCGTCGATGGCGGCGTGGTGGTAGGTGTGGTACCACCAGTACCGGTCCGGCTCCAGCCGGAACAGCGCGTAGCTGAACAGCGGGCCGGAGGCCGGGTCCATGGGCCGGGCCAGGTCGGCGGAGATCCACGCCCGGGCGGCGGCGTCCGGGTCGGGTGCGTCACTGACGTCGACGAACGGCAGTGTCCAGGGCAGCTCCGGCTGCAGGATCTGGACGGGTCCGTCGTCACCGGGCACCAGGCGGACCCGCAACGCGTCGGTCTCGGCCACCACGTGGCGCAGTGCCGTCTCGAACAGGGCGGGGTCGACCGGGCCGTGGATCTCCAGGTACTCGCCCAGGCGCAGCGCGGTGTGCAGGCCCGGGGAGTGCTGCTCGGCGAGCCATACTTCGCGCTGCCCCGCGGTCAGCGGCAGGATCTCGCCCGGCGCCCGGGTGACGTCGTCGGGCGGCGCCGCCGGGCCGCCCCGGTGCTGAGCGGGAAGCTGGTGCTGGGACAACGAGGAACCTCCTGTGCTGCCTGGAACCCCTGGACCCGAACGGCGGCGACCGGGCGTCTTCCGTCACTCATCGTGGCAGCCAACAGGGCATATTCAGCACTTGGGGGAACAAAGCCACCCGAAGGAATGACGTACCGTGCGCCCGGCCTCCCCGCCGGAACCGCGCCAGGACCGGGCCGGGACCGCGCCGGGACCGCGCCGGGACCGGGCCGGGGCCGGGCCGCGGCTCACAGCAGCGCTTCGGCGGTGATGGGCAGGTCGCGGACGCGGCGGCCGGTGGCGTGGAAGACCGCGTTGGCGATCGCCGGCGCCACACCGACCAGGACGACCTCGCCGAGTCCCTTGACACCGATGGGGTCGGCCTCCCGGTCCTCCCCGTCGAGGTAGACGGCCCGCAGGTCCAGAACGTCGGCGTTGACCGGGACCAGGTAGCCGGTGAGGTCCGCGTTGACGATGCGGCCGTCGCGGTGGTCGGTGACCGTCTGTTCCAGCAGGGCCGCCCCGATGCCGCCGACCATCGCGCCGAGGGCCTGGCTGTCGGCGAGCCGGGGGTTGATGACGCGTCCGACGTCGTACACGCCGAGCATCCGCCGCACCCGCACCAGGCCCAGCCGCCGGTCGACGGCGACCTCCGCGAACACGGCACCGTAGGCGTACGGGGTGGAGCGGGACGGTCCCGGGGTGTAGGTGCCGAGGGTTTCGAGGTGGGTGCGGCCGTTGCGGGTGAGCAGCTGCCCGTAGGTCTCGCCGCACGCGGGGTCGTGCTTGATGTGCAGTCGTCCGCCCCGGGCCACGACCTGGTCCGCGGCGGCGCCGTGCAGCGGCGATCTCTCGTCCGCGACGGCGAGGGCGACGGCCTGTGCGCGCAGCCGGTCGCAGCCGTCCTGCACGGCGGAGCCGACGCTGGCCATGGTGGCGGATCCGCCGTGCACCGGGGCGGGGGCAGGGCGGAGTCGCCGAGACCGAACGTCACCCGGTGCGTGGGCAGGCCGAGTGCGTCGGCGGCGAGCTGGGTCTGGGCCGTGGCGGTGCCCGGCCCCATGTCGCTGGTCGAGGTCTCGACCCGGGCGCTGCCGTCGGCGTCGAGCCTGATCCGTGCCCGGCAGGGGCCGCGGGCGGTGTCGTGGACGCCGGCGGCCATGCCCATGCCGATCAGCCAGTCCCCGTCGCGGGTACGGCTCGGCCTGACGTCGCGCCGGTGCCAGCCGAACTCGCGGGCGCCGACCCGGTAGCACTCGCCCAGCCGCCGGCTGGAAAAGGGCGCGCCGCTGGTCTGGTCGTGGCCGATCTCGTTGCGCAGCCGCAGCTCGATGGGGTCGACGCCCAGTTCATGGGCGAGTTCGTCCAGCGCGCACTCGATGACGTAGCCGCCGGTGACGTAGCCGGTGCCGCGCATGTACGTCGCCGCGTTCACGTCGAGCGCGACCGTCTGGTAGGTCTGGCCGAGGTGGGGCAGACGGTAGAGGATCTGAGCCGGGGTCAGGACGGGTTCGGTGAAGTTCTCATAGCCCGACGTCTCGGAGCGCACCTCCTGGACCATCCCGGTCAGCCGGCCGCGCCGGTCGCTGCCCAGGCGCACCGTGCAGGTGTAGCGGGGCCGGTAGCCGGTGCCGAAGTACATCTGCCGCCGGGTGAGCGCCAGTTTCACCGGACGGCCCGTCTCGCGGGCGGAGAGGGCCGCGAGGGTGACATGCGGCCAGGAGCGCAGTGCGCTGCCGAAGGCGCCGCCCACGTAGGGCGAGACGACACGCACCGACTCCGGCGGGATGCCGAACACCCCGGCGAGGTGGTCCCGGGTGCCGAGCACTGACTGGGTCTTGTCCCAGACGGTGAGCCCGTCGCCGTCCCAGCGGGCGACGGTGGCGTGCGGCTCCATGGGGTTGTGGTGGTTGCGGGCGAGCCGGTAGGTCGTCTCCCGGCGGACGGCCGCCGACCCGACCGCCGCCTCCGCCTCGCCCCGGGCGTAGGTCTGCGGGTCACCGCCCGGCCGGCCCGTCATGTCCGTCGCGGGTGGGTGGACGTCGTAGCCGATCCGGACCAGGCTCGCGGCGTGGCGGGCGCGCTCCGCCGTGGTGGCCACGACGAGGGCGACCGGCTGGCCGAAGAAGCGCACCCGGTCGTCCTGGAACACCCGCCACCGTTCCTGCCGGGCCGCCCCGCCGTAGACCAGCTCGGGTGCGTTCAGGTGGCTGATCACCCGCAGGACACCGGGCTGGGCGAGGGCGGCGCGGRTGTCGATGCCGGTGATCCGGCCCCGGCCGACGCCGCTGTCGACGACGACCGCGTGGACGGCGTCCGGGGGCTGGTGATCGGCGGCGTACTTCGCCCGGCCGGTGACCTTCGCCCGTCCGTCCACCCGGGGCAGCGGCGCTCCGGCGGCCGCGGGCGGCTGCGGGCTCACCGTCCGCCTCCTACGACGCGCAGCTGGCGCTCGACGGTCCGCTTCAGCAGCTCGGTCTTGAAGCGGTTACCGGGCAGGGGCCGGGCGCCGTCGGCAGCACGGGCGGCGGCCTGGCTCCACAGCCGGTTTGAGGGACGTTCCCCGATCAGCCGGCGCTCGACGGCGGGCAGTCTCCAGGGCACCGTGCCCACTCCCCCGGCGGCGAGCTTCGCCTCGCGGATCACTCCGCCGCGGATGTGCAGAGCGACCGCCGCGGACGTCAGGGCGAACTCCAGGGACCGGCGGTCGCGCACCTTCAGGTAGCCCGACCTCAGCGGGCGGGGATGGGGCGGGATGTCCACGGCGGTGATCAGCTCGCCCGGGCCGAGGGCGTGTTCCCTGTGGGGCGTGTCGCCCGGGGGCAGCAGGAACGCGGTGAGGGGGACGGCACGTTCACCGCCGGGTCCCAGCACACGTACGTCGGCATCGAGGGCCGCGAGGGCGACGGCCAGGTCGGAGGGGTGGGTGGCCACGCACTGCCGGGACGTGCCGAGGATCGCGTGGGTGCGGTGGACACCCTCCCGGGCCGGGCAGCCCGAGCCCGGCTCACGCTTGTTGCAGGCGGCGGTGACATCCCGGAAGTACGGGCAGCGGGTGCGCTGCATGAGGTTGCCGCCGATGGTCGCCACAGTGCGCAGCTGCGGGGAGGCGCTCAGCTCCAGCGCCTCGCAGACGACCGGGTGGGCGGCGCGGATCCCGGGGTGGGCGGCCGCCTCGGCCATCCGCGCCAGCGCGCCGATCCGCAGGGTTCCGTCCGCGGTGAGCGTGACATCGCGCAGGGGCAGCCCGGCGATGTCGACCAGGACAGCGGGGCGTTCGACGGTCTCGCGCATCAGATCGACGAGCGTGGTGCCGCCGGCGAGGTACCGCCCGCCGCGGCGGGCGGCGTCGAGGGCCTGACGGAGGCCGGAAGCGCGTGTGTAGACGAACGAGTGCACGGTCCGCGTCTCACCACCCCCGCGCGGCCTGCTCAACAGCCCGCACGATGTTCGGATAGCAGCCGCAGCGGCAGAGGTTGCCGCTCATCCACTCCCGGATCTCCTCGGCGCAGCCGGTGTGGGCTTCCTGGACGCAGCCGAGGGCGGACATGATCTGCCCGGGTGTGCAGAAGCCGCACTGGAACGCGTCCTGGTCGATGAACGCCTGCTGGAGCGGGTGGAGCCGGCCGCCTCGCTCCAGTCCCTCGACCGTGGTGATCTCGGCGCCTTCCAGCCGGACCGCCAGCATCAGGCAGGAGACGACCCGGCGGCCGTCGACCAGGACCGTGCAGGCGCCGCAGGCACCGGCGTCGCAGCCCTTCTTCGCGCCGGTCAGGCCCAGGTGCTCCCGCAGCAGGTCGAGGAGCGAGGTGCGGTTGTCCATCGTGAGCGTATGACGCTCGCCGTTCACCGTGAGGGTGACACAAGTACTCGGCTCGGGGGCGGACGCGGCCCACTCCATGTTGAGCGGGGCCGCTTCGGCGGCGGCCGGGCCGGCCGCGAGCACGCCGCCGACCGCGCTGGTCGCCGCGAGGAACACGCGCCGTGAGGCGGGGCCAGAAAGGGCTTCGGGGCGGTTCGGCCGGACGGAGGCGCTGTCCGTGGAGGGCCGCTCACATGGCATGCCCCGAGTGTCGCAGTTCGTGACCGGTACGCGGAGGCAAGACGCGCACCGCGGGCCGGGTGAAAAAAAGGGGGGCTCTCAGCCTGTTCTTCAACCTGAGCGCAGTCGGGCGCGCAGGACTGCCGCACCGTCCCCCTCAAGGTCCTCGCAGGCTGCTGCGCGGCCTGCCATCCCCATCACCAGCGAGAGGGTCGGCCCCCGCAGGAGATCCCCCGAGCCGGTGGTGAACGGTCCGTCTGTGGCCTCGACCCGCAAGCCCGCGACTGCAGTGTTGCTCGCGACAGTGAAATCGCGGCCGGCGAAGAACCGGGCCACGGCGGTCGTCGTGGCCACCGGGGGTGTCCGCACGAGACCCAATGGCCGGCGGATGTCCTCGCTGTGGACGACTATTTCGCCCAGCCAGGCCGCAGTATGTCCGGTCGGCCCGGCGGGCCCGGCGACAACTTCGCGAAATCGCCGCAAGGTCTCTTCAGGTGTTGCACCACGGTGCTTTGCCAGTCGTCGGCCGTTGTGCAGATCGGGGTCGAACCGCGCGGCCAGCATGCTCAGCAGCCAGCGCCACATCCTCGTGCTGGCGCCTGCCGTCAGATGAGCTACGACCTCCTCCACGGTCCAGTGTTCACACAGTGATGCTTTCGCCCACTGGGCCTCGCTGAGTTCGGCGAGGTCTTGAGCGAGCGCCAACCGCTCGACGTGGATCGCCCGTTCCAGAGCTTTCCGAGTTTCCGCAACGTGTGGTTCAGCCATAGGGCGGCCTCCAGAGATCGGGTGTCCTCCATCAGACTCCTCTCACCGCCCAAACTCATCGACTGCACCGCGTAGCGAACCCATTCGACCTTCCAGTGTCGAAACGGTCCTCGAACTAAGCCGCTCACCTGCGCATTCTCCTGCCGCTGAGGCGGCCTTCGCCTGATCAAGCACTCCGATCAAGGTGCGCTGAACCAGACCAGGATCGTAAGGGTGGGTCTGCTGCCTGAAGCCACGGCAGGAGAAGCGTCACGCTCCCGGGACGAGTTATACGCGTGTCTCACCGGACGCGGTGATGAACTGTTCGAGCTGGCGGACGCGGTGCTGTGTGCGCCCGGCGCAGTGCACTCGCCAGTCGAGCTGACGCTCCTGCCCGAACACCGCCGTGGACACGATGCGATGCACGACGGCCTCAACCAGGGCCGAATCGACACCGACCGGCTGCGCTCGTCGCTGGCCGGCCTGTCGTTGCCCCGCTTCCCGGACGGGCGCCTGGTCCTGGCCGTCGACGTGTCGCCATGGCTGCGTTCGGACGCTCCTTGCTCGCCGGACCGGCTGTTCCGCCACGTCCACGGCCGGGCGAAGACGGCCTCGCAGTTCATTCCCGGCTGGCCGTACTCGTTCGTCGCCGTGCTGGAGATGGGCGCCACCTCGTAGACGCAGATCCTGGACGCGGTCCGTCTGGGACCGGCCGACGACGCCACCGCCGTTACCGCCGACCAGCTCCGCGGCATTGTCGAACGGCTCGTCACGGCGGGGCAGTGGGCACCGGGTGAACCGCACCTCGTCATCGTGGCGGACGCCGGCTACGACGTGACCCGTCCGGCCTGGGTGCTGCGGGATCTGCCCGTTGAACTGGTCGGCCGTGTTCACGATGACCGTGTGATGCGGCTGCCGAAGCCGCCCCGCGTCTACGACCCAAAGGACGGCCGCCCGCCGAAGCACGGCCCGCAGTTCCGCTTCGCCAAGCCCGAGACCTGGCCCGAGCCCGCCGTCACCACCCGCACCGCCACCGCGAACTACGGCAAGGCGACCGCGCAGACATGGGACCGGGACCACCCGCGTCTGACCCATCGGGCCGCCTGGCTGCACCACGAAGGCGAACTCCCGCCGGTCGAGGACACCCTGAACCAGCTGGAGGTTGAGCACCTGCCGAAAGACCGTACGGCGCCGGCGGTGTGATTGTGGTCCTCCAGACCGGAACCGACGACGCGGACGTCAACCGGGCCTGGCAGGCATTCCTGCGACCCTTCGATCAGGAACACACGTTCCGCCCGTCCAAGCAGACACTGGGCTGGACACGGCCCCGACTGCGACAACCCGAGGCAGCCGGCCGGTGGACGTGGCCGATCATCGACGCCTACACCCAGCTCAGACTCGCCCGCCCGATCACTCTCGATCTGCGACACCCCTAGGAGAAGCCGACCGCACCACATCAGCTCACTCCCGCGCGGCTCCGACGCACCTCTCGGAACCTCCGCCAGCACATGCACTGCCCCGCCAGAACACCAAAACCGCACCGGCCCGACCCCGGACGACCGCCCGTGCCGTTCAGCGAACTGGAGATCGCATATCTCGACGAGCAGCCGCTAGGCAGGCTGGGCACCGTCAGCCCGAAGGGGAAGCCGCAGGTCAGACCGGTCTCGTTCACGGTCAACAGGGAACTGGGGACCATCGATATCGGCGGCCACACCATGGGCAGCACTCAGAAGTTCCGCAACGTGCGGGCGAATCCGGCCGTGTCCCTGGTCGTCGACGACATCCCCTCGACGGATCCCTGGCGTGTGCGGTGCGTGGAGGTCCGCGGCCGGGCCGAGGCCATCAGCGACCCGTCCGCCACCGGATACGGCAAGGACATCATCCGGATCCATCCCACCCGGATCCTCACCCTCGACCTGGACAAGAACCATCCGAAAACGCAGGCCCGCGACGTTTCCCCATCCGCCGGCCTCGCCTGACCCCGGGCCCCGGCCGGGAGCCGAAGGAGACGAGCCATGCTTCTGTCCGTACTCGACCAATCACCGGTGCCC
Organism: Streptomyces swartbergensis; assembly: GCF_002148965.1. GTDB lineage: Bacteria > Actinomycetota > Actinomycetes > Streptomycetales > Streptomycetaceae > Streptomyces > Streptomyces swartbergensis. Next base: position 21,006 of record NZ_NGFN01000067.1, read on the forward strand.
GAGGGGTCCAGCCCCGCGGACGCCCTGCGGCACAGCCTGGAACTGGCCGTTCTGGCGGACCGACTCGGTTACCACCGCTACTGGTGCACCGAGCACCATGCCTCTCCCTTCCAGGCCGGGGCCGCCCCAGCGATCATGATCGGCCAGATTCTGGAACGCACCACGGGCATCCGGGTCGGCTCCGGCGGCTTACTGCTGCCGTACTACAGCCCGTTCCTGGACGCCGAGGTCTTCCGGGTTCTGCACGCCCTGTATCCGGGCCGGGTCGACCTCGGCGTGGGCAAGGCGCATCTGTCGAAAGCACCCAGTGGTGCGGCCCTGCGCCGGGACACCGCGGACCCGCACGGTCAGAACGACTTCCTCGACAAGGTGCGGGAGCTGCGAGCCTTCCTGTTCGGCGGCGGCTTTCCGCCCGGCCACTCCTACAAGGGCCTGCGCCTCACCCCGGACATGCCCGCGGCGCCCGAGATGTGGGTGCTCGGGTCGAGCGTCTCCAGCGCGGAGTCGACGGCCCGCCTCGGACTGCCCTACGCCTACGCCCACTTCCTCGGGCGGACCACCCGGCCCAGGCGGTGCGCCACTACCGGGAGGCGTTCGTACCGCACGTCGTGGACGGCGAGACGACCGCCGAGCCGCGCGTCGTCCTCGGCCTCGGCGTCTACTGCGCCGACACCGAGGCCGAGGCGCGGGAACTATTCGCCGGAGCCTGGAGCCGGAGAAGGTGGACGCCGACGTGCTCACGTCCCTGCTGCACGACGAGCGGCTGCGCGCCTCGGCGCGCGCGGCGGTGGCCGAACTGGCCGCGCAGCCCGGTCCCGACCAGATCGTGCCCGGACTGGCGGCACTCACCGCAGCACAGTGATACGTACAAATCGGGATCCGTCTTGACCTCAATTGCGCTTGAGGTTCCAGAATTGCCGCGCAGTGCCTGCTCGCCTGACGTCCCGGTGCGGTCCGTCACCGGAGGAGAACACCCCTCACAAGGAGTTCGACTTGCCTGACGGCAACATCATTCTGGTCATCGGCGCGACCGGGAATCAGGGCGGTGCCACCGCGCGCGAGTTAGTCTCCCGCGGCCGCACGGTTCACGCGCTGGTACGCGACCCCGGCAAGGCCGAGGCCCGCCAGCTAGAGGACCTCGGCGTGGTGCTCGTCCAGGGCGACATGGACGACGAGGAAGCGCTGCGCCGGGCCATGGAGGGCGTGCACGGCGTGTTCAGCGTGCAGCCGCTCGGGTGGGACCCGGAGGCGCTCGCCGCGGAGGTGCGGCAGGGCAAGGCCGTGGCGGACGCCTGCCGGGCGGCCGGGGTGGCCCACCTGGTGTACAGCTCCGTGGGCGGCGCCGAACGGAGCACGAGGATCGACCACTTCGAGACCAAGGCCGAGATCGAGCAGCACATCCGCGGCCTCGGACTGCCGGCCACCGTCCTGCGCCCGGTGTTCTTCATGAACAACCTGCTGCACTTCGCCGACGCCGAGGGCGAGCGGCTGCTGGCGCTCCCCGCGAAGCCGGAGAAGCCGATTCAGCTGATCGCCAGTGACGACATCGGGTTCTTCGCCGCGACGGCCTTCGACGAGCCGGACACCTATCTCGGCAGGCAGATCGAACTGGCCGGTGACGAGGTCACCTTCCCGGAGATCGCGAAGATCTACGAGCGGGTCACCGGGGTCCCGACCCGCTTCGAGCCGCAGCCCATCGAGGACCGCATGTTCGAATGGTTCGCGGAGGACGGCTACCAGGCGGACATCCCGGCCCTGCGCAAGGTGCACCCCGGCCTGCTGACCTTCGAGCAGTACCTGACCCGGCGGCTGGCCCCCGCGGACCAGGCCTGAGGGCGGAGAGGAACCGACCAGTGCGAGCAGCAGCGACAACCTCCTACGGGCCTCCGGAGACGCTCCAGCTGACCTAGGTGGCGGAACCGCTCGTCGGCCCCGGCCAGGTCCCGGTCCGGGTCCGGGTCCGGGTCCGGGTCGCGGGATTGCAGCCCGTCGACTGCAAGGTGCGCGCGGATGGGACGCCGTTCGCCCGGTCCGTGACGTTCCCGCTGATCCCCGGCAACGAATTCCCCGGAGTGGTCGACGGCGTCGGTGAGGGCGTCACGGAGTTCTCCGCCGGGGACGAGCTGCTCGGTTTTGGCCTGTTCGGCTGCTACGCGGAGTACGTCGTCGTCCCCGCCGACCAGATCGTGTCCAAGCCGCCGAGCATGCCGTGAGAGATCACGGGCGGTTTCTCCGGCAACGGCCAGGGTGCACACATGGCACTGCGCGAGATGGTCTGCCCCGGGGACACGGTGCTGATCAACGCCGCGGCAGGAGGACTCGGGACCTTCGCGGTCCAGCTGGCTCGGGCGTGGAGCGCGGAGAAGGTGATCGGCACCGCCAGTGTCGTTGCGGGAGTTCGACTACAGCGTCAATCCCCACGTCGATCCCGCGGTCATCCACAATCTCGCCACCTGCGAGTGGATCGCCAAGGGGCACCCACTGTGTCTGATCGGGGACTTCGGCACGGGCAAGTCACACCTGCTGATCGCGCTGGGCACCGCAGCCGCCATGGCCGGCTACCGCGTCCGCTTTGAGCTTGTCGTAGTCCCAGCCTGTGGTGCCGGAGGCGTGGGTGCGGGATTTGACGTTGCCGTCGCCGTCGTAGGAGTAGGTGACCGTGGCGTTGGTGGAGGACACCTTCGTCACGCGGTCGCGGTTGTCGTAGGCGTAGACGGTTTTGATACCGCGCCCGTCGGTGACGGTCTCCACCCGGCCGAGCGCCTCGTAGGTGTATTCCGTCCTGCCCAGGGGCGCCGGTGGGGTGACCGTCTTGAGGTTGCCCTTGGCGTCGTACTCGAACGAGGCGACCTTGCCGTTGCCGTCCTCGGCGGTGCAGCGCTGGCCCTCGAAGCCGCCGCAGGTCGGGGTGTCCTTGTTGTAGGTGTACTCACGGGTCGCGCCGGCGGTACCGGTCGTGGTCACCGACATCGTGTTGCCGTTGGTGTCGTACTTGAAGGTGTCCTTGCGGCCGTCCGCGCTGGTGAAGTCGTTCGGCAGGTCGGTGCCGGCGATCGTCTGGTATGCCGTCACGGACGCCATCGCCCCGAGCGGGAGCCTTTGGGAGATGGCGTTATTGCGGTCGTTCCAGCCGTAGGTGGTGGTGTTTCCGCCCGTGCCGTCCGCTCCCGTGCCCATCGCGTCGATCGCGGTCTGCAGGAGATGGTTGGTGTACCTGGAGTGCCGGGAGTGGCCCAGGGGGTCGGTGACTTTGGCGACCTCGCCGTCCGCGTTGTGCAGGTACTGGGTGACGTCGCCGTCGGGGTCGGTCACCGTCGTGGTGCCCGCGTCTGACGGGGTGGCAGACTCGGTGGCGCGCTGCATGGAGGAAACGCGGTTGTGGGCGTCGTACGTGAACAGCGTGACGGTGCCCTCGGGGGTGGTCACCTTGGTCAGGCGGCGTGAGGAGTCGTACTCGTAGGCGGTGGCCTTGCCGGCAGTGTCGGTGACCTTCGCCAAGTTGCCGGCGCCGTCCAGGTCGAAGACGGCCGTGCGGCCGGTGTGGTCCTTGGCCTGCCACCGGCTGGAGTCCGTCTTGACCAGGTCGATCCAACGGCCCGAACGGGTCTCGGTGAGCTTGAAGCCCTGGTGCTCGCTGCCCTCGTCGTGCTGGTCGACGGCGAGAGTGCCGTCGTTCTTGTCCGTGACCTTCGTCAGCGTGCCGTGCTCATTGAAGGTGTCCTTCGAACCCGACTTGCGGTCGGTCAAGGTATAGGTGCCGACGCAGTCAGTCAACGCGGCATCGACCGTCGGGCAGGACCCCCGCGGACACGGCCGCCGCCGCCGAGACGGCAGCCGCCCTGACCGCCGACGGCTTGCGAACCTTCAAGCGATGCTTCCGGCTGCATCCCCTCGACCAAGTTCCGCCTCCGCCTCGACGACGGTGTCGAGGCCTGCAGGCCTGATCGGCGCCCGTCATCTGCAGGATCCGCCGCAGCGGCTGCGGCACAGACGCCAGCACCAGCTCAACAACCGTCCTGCCCACTACGATCCCTCCGGCCGCCCAGGCCGCTGAAGCCGCCGACACCCTGCCGCTGACCTAAGCGGTGACCCGACTGCCCGTCGCTGCTGAGGACCGCACCGGCTACGACTGCGAGCAGTCCTTCGGCGGCTGGACCGACGCCGACCGCAATGGCTGCAACACCCGCACGGAGACCCTACGACCACACCTTCATCGACGGCCCCCGCAACCTCGACATCGACCACCTCGTCCCACTGGCCGAAGCCTGGGACCCCGGCGCCTCCGCCTGGACCAGGCAACGCCGCGTCACCTACGCCAACTACCTCGACGACCACCGGCACCTAGAGGCAGTCAGCGCCCGCTCCAACCGGCAGAAGGCCGACCAGGACCCCCACCACCCGGCTCGTGCCCGACAACCCCGCCGAACGCTGCCACTAGCTGGCCAACCGGACCGCCGTGAAACTCCAGTGGGCCCTCACCGTGGAACCCAGCCGAGCAGAACATGCTGACCCTCAGCGCCGCCGAGTGCCCCGGCACCGACGTCACCGTCAACCCCGTCCCCTGATCCAGCCGACTGGGGTTCCCTCCCGCACCAATGGATCGCGGGAACCCGGCGAGTGTCCGGGTCGCCAAGCGGCGCCGCGGTCCCCCGGTGGAGTGGGAGCCCGTGGCGCAGCTGTTCGTCCCGGCCCCGGCGCCTCTTCGTAACGGGGACGGCCTATGAGACAGCCGCATCGTCGGACGGTTGTCTGTTTCTCGTTCTTGCCGCTCTTGCATGCAGAGGCGTTCACGCTCGCCCGTTTGAATCCAGCGGTGCGTTGCCACACCGTTGCGCCGCGGGCGCGACCTGTGGGTGACGCTCCGTCAGGGGTCTGAGTGGCGCCGTGTATGCGTTCGAGACCTCCCGGACAGGCTCGAGCCTCGCGAAACGACTGGTTCGCCCTGCGTTGGAACAACAGCCGACTGGCTACGCTGAGTTTCAGGGGCGCCCTCTCCTGTGAAGGACTCTCGAGGCTGAGGAGCACTGACTTGACCGACCTCGTACTGCTCGCGGGCGGATCGGTGACCATGACTCACCACGTCACCGGCACCTACTTCATGTGCAACGACTGGCACGACGGTGTCGGCAACCACACCCAGACCTGGGCTCAGGACCCGTTCGCCAAGGACAACAACTCGCACCGGTGGTTTCTGCGGCAGAACGCCGACGGCACCGTGCGCATCGAGTCCTACACCAACCACCGCTGCCTCACCGCAGGGGCCAACCCGCCCGACACCGTGACCCTGCGAGAACGCACCGACAGCCTCAACCAGCACTGGCGGCTGGTCTCCCACACAGAGCGAGGCAACGACTTCTACATGGTCTCGGTCGTGCACCCGCGCTACGCCCTGGCCATCGCCGACCACCTCCAGGGCAACGACCGGCTGGTGGGCCTGACCCGCATGTGGGGCGGACCGAACCTCTCCCAGCTGTGGCGGATCTACCCCTCGTCACAGGACCAGGGATGACCTGCACCAGCACGCGCGCCACCATCGGCTGGAGTGCCATCTGAAACTACCGGGCGCACCTCGCGTGCCATGGTGAGGCTGATCTGCTGGGCGGCATGGTCGGCGTCGACGACGTCTTCGCCGTCGAGAGCGAGACCGGTCAGGCGGCCGCCCTAAGGCCGCCGGCGCCATCAGCCGTAGTCCGGTCGTACCGGGACGGCCTCTGCAAAGCGGAAGACACGCCAGCAGTGTGGCCTGGCAACCGGGACCGGCGTGGTCGCCGGAGGCTGCCAGGCCGCACCCTCACGCCTGCGGACGCGTCCGGGCTCGACCTCTGACCCGTCGGGCCGATGGAGTCGCCGCCGCGGTTCAGCCGTCAACCGCGCCGTCTTCTAGACGACGCGGTACGGGGCGGGGGATCGCGCGGTCCAAAGCCCTACTGGAGGGTGTCGCCGCGGCGCCACAGGCGCAGCATGGGCACGCCCTCGCTCTCGAGTTGGCGACGCTGGGCGGTATCGAACTGCAACTGCGCGGCTGCGGCCGGCCAGTTGCCGACGGAGCTCGCTGTGGGGATTGCGGCCGGAGAAGATGGAGGCGATCTCGAGCTGCCGCATCCGCTCGTCGCGGTGGAAGTCCACGGCGATATCGACGTCGTGCGGCTCAAGGGCGCCACGAGCGTAAGAACCGAATAGGTAGAGCTCGTCGACCAGCGACAGCGGCCAGTCGGTCCCCTCATCCAGCCTGCGCAGCATGTCCTCCACCAGCGTGGTGGCCCGCTCCCGCTTCCTCTGTCCCCGCCCCTTCCCGTGTCGTGCTCCCGGGCCGGCGTAGGTCTCCGCGGCACCGGTCGGGCCAGGTTCTTGGACGTCGACTGATGCACCCGGARATCACCATCGTCTGGGCSGACTCCGGCWATGCCGGACAGCTCGTGACCTGGGCGAAGAAGCACCTGAACCTGACGCTCAAAACCGATCAGAATCCCGTCGATCACCTGCCGATGGTCCCGCCACCTGCCACACCGCCTGTTACTGACGGGCAGCAACGGCCGCAGCCGTTCCCATTCCGCATCACTCAGATCACCCCGCCCCATGACAGGATGAACGATCCGGACACACGCCGGTCACAAGATCACACGAACACTGACCCTTACTCCGTGACGAACGGTGCATATCCAACCGGGACCTCGCTCACGTGAAGGTCGGAGAAGAGCAAGGTCAGGTTGTGCGCGTTGGTCTCAATGCGTACCTCGTGGAAGTCGATGCCGAGAGCGTTCGACCAGCGTCGCGTGGCCTCCGACTCGGGGAGAAGCTTGGTTCCCGGATAAAGGCAGTGCCACTTCACGCCCCAGACATACCCGTCGAGGTCGGCACCAGTTTCGTGGTCGATGAGCCGGTCGTCCAAAGAGACCCGCCAGGTCTCCGCCGGCACTGACGTCTCGCACCGCGCCTCAACGCAGTACCTGAACAGATACCGCCGGTGGGACGACGTGATGCCGGTACGGGGATCAGCCGTTGCGTAGACGATGACCTCGTAGTCGCGCATGTAGTTGGTGTATCCGTGGTGCACGACAGCGTGATCGAAGGTCTCATCCAGCATCTGTTCAAGCACAGCAGCATCCATGCCGCCCTTCTACCTCACTCGGCGAGAGCTTCGACAACGAGATCTACGAGGCGGACCTCACTTCCCTCACGGGAAGCGGGTCCGCCAGAGCGAGGACGACGCCTTCAACATGCTGCGCCGCGTCTCCCAGCACCACAACCTCAAGCTGCGCGACGTCGCCCAGCGGGTCCGGGCGCAGACCTGGCCTGATCACCAGCCGCGTGCCGCGGTGGCACTGCCGCGAGGCGGCGTGTGCGTTCACGGGGGCTGACGATGGGGGGCCCTGTCTCTTATCCCCCTCTGACGCTG
>NZ_NGFN01000670.1 GCF_002148965.1 Streptomyces swartbergensis
GGCCAGCGGAACCATCCCCGGCCCGCGTGCCGAAGGCCACCGCACAGCGGCCCGCAGGTCCGCCCACAAGGCGGCCCGCCGTGCCGCCCGCCGCCGCACCGTCACCGTGAGCATCCTGACCGTCAGCGGCCTGGTCGTCCTCCCGCTGGTCCTGTGGTCCCTGGGCAACTCCGGCGAGGAAGCCCGGCAGGCCGGTGCGGGACGGCCCTCCGAGACGCCCGGCTCGGAGGCGGGCGAGCCGACGAGCGACTCGTCCTGGGTCGGGGCGGGCGACGCCGAGAAGGGTGCCCTGCGCGGCCGGCTGCACAACGTGGCCTCGGGACTGTGCGTCGGCATCGAGGGCGACAAGGCCGTCGAGGACGCGGAGGCCGAACTCACCACCTGCTCCTCGGCCGCCGCCCAGCAGTGGACGTACGAGACCGACGGCCTGCTGCGCAACGGCGCCGACCCCGATCTGTGCCTGGACTCGCACCTCGGCTACTCGGTGCGGCTGGCCCCGTGCACGGGAGCGTCCCGGCCGGACACCAGGAACATCCGCTACGACTTCACCCTCCAGGGCGCCCTGGTGCCCCGCTGGAACCAGGACCTCGCCCTGGCTCCGGCCGCGACCGACGGCTCGGGAGCCCTCGTCCTCAAGACCCGGGCGGACGAGGAGGTCCAGCGCTGGGCGATCGACACCTCCAAGGCGGACCTCCAGATGGAGGCCGTCAACTGGAACGCCGCCGCCCCGGCGCCACGCCCCACCCCCACGCCCACTCCCACTCCCACGCCGCCGAAGACGCCCACGGCGACGCCGACACCGACCCCGCCCGCCACCCCGTCGGCGGCACCGCAGCCGACACCGACCAGCGCGGCCCCCACCGACTCGGCCTGCGACCGCTACGGCTACCCCTGCGACGGCGACGGCCGGTACGGCTATCCCGACTACGGCTACCCGGGCTACGGCTACCCCGGTTATGGCTACGGGTACGGCGGATACGGTGGCGGCGGGGGTGGCCACCGCTGACCGGACGCGCGCTCGGGCCTCTCAGCCCCCGACGACGCGCAGCGACAGCCACAGCGCCACCACGGCCGGAACCAGCGCGGCCGGCACCGTGAGCAGTCCGAGCCGGGTGAACTCCCCGAGCCCGACCCGGTGTCCGTGCTGCTGCGCGATCCGCCGCCACAACAGGGTCGCCAGCGATCCGGCGTAGGTCAGGTTGGGGCCGATGTTCACGCCGAGCAGCACCGCCAGCACGGCACCGGGACCGGCCCCGGCGGTCAGCGGCAGCAGCACCAGTACCGCGGGCAGGTTGTTGACGAGGTTCGCCAGGACGGCGGCCAGCGCTGCCACGCCCAGCAGCGTGAGCAGGCCCGATCCGTCGGGCAGCACCCGGTGGAGCGCGTCGGCGAGCCCGTGGTCGACGACCGCCCGCACGACGACGCCGAGGGCGAGCACGAACGCCAGGAAGGCTGGCGCCGCGGACCGCACCACCGTCAGTGGGGTGGCCCGCCGCCGCAGCAGCGCCCGCACGGCCAGCACGAGCGCACCGGCCAGTGCGGCCCACGCCGGCGCGATGCCGAGGACGGAGGCCACGACGAACCCGGTGAGCGTGCAGCCCACGGTGATCAGGGCGAACAGGGGCGGCTCGGGAGGCTCTGCGGGGTCGGGGGAG
>NZ_NGFN01000671.1 GCF_002148965.1 Streptomyces swartbergensis
AGCAATGGGTGTGCGGACGCAGGAGCGACGGGCGGTGGCTGGTCGGGTGGGTGTGCGCGCGGCTGCGGTGGGCGCGGCGGCTGGGGCCGCGCTGGCCCCGGCAGGTGCAGCGCAGGCGAACGTCATCGGTGTCGGCAACCCGACGTTCGGCAACACCTGCACCAACGTGGGCGGTGCCCAGGCCCAGGGGACGACCGTCGCGTCCTCCGGTATCGGCACGGCAAACGCCGCAGGGCTGCCGCTGAGTCTGCCCCGCAACCGGTGCGGCAACAGCGGCATCATCTGCTTCTGAACCGGGCGTTCCAGGCCCGGCCGGGCTCTGGGGTTGGCACCCGGCCGGGCCTGTTCTCGTTGTGCGGTCAAGGCAGGCGCGTGTGGAGGCGTCATGAGGCGTGATGATTTGTCGGTTGCGGTTCCGGCGGTTTGTGAGCGGGTGGCGTTGGGCGGCCGGGGTCTGGGGCTGCTGCGGGAGTGGGTGGCGTACCGGCCCGATTCCGGTGTGGCCCGGGCGTTGTTGGTGTGGGCACGCGGGGATGAGCTGCCCGAGGGCGAGCTGAAGGCTGCGCTGGCGTCCGCGTTCGAGGCCGCGAAGGCGGAGGGCTCGCGTGAGGCGAGCCTGGTGTACGGGATTTTCTTGTGTGCGCTGCGCCAGTACCGTCTGGCCGCTGAGCATCTGCTGAAGCATTTCGCCGACTTCCCGGCCGATGAGGTTGCGGGGCTGATGCTCGGCGCCTTCCCCGCCAGCGAGGACCCCGCCTTGAAGCGGGCGGGAGATGAGCTGGTGGAGCGCCAGTATCAGCTTGCCGGTGCGCAGTCGTGGCCGTGGGCGTCGTGGCTGGCGTGGACGCGGGCCGAGCAGGGGCGCCCGCACGATGCCCTCGCTCTGGCCGAGCACGCCCTTGCGCTGTTTCCCCGTTCGGGGGTGGCCGTTCATGCCCGCGCGCACGCGGACCATGAGCTGGGTGCGGGCCCGCAGGCGGTGGCCAGAGTGGATGAGTGGCTGGCGGCCAATGCGGAAGCGTTGCAGGTGCGGCATCTGAACTGGCATGCCGCGCTGCAGGGCATCGCGGCAGGTGACTTCCCCGATGCGCGCCGCCGTGCCGATGAGGTACTGCGCCGCTCGGACGTCGGAATGCGGGCGGCGGTGAACTGGCGGCTGCTGCTGGCCGGCCAGATGCCGGCCCGGCTGAATGAGGTGGAGCACGTGCGGGCTCTGCTGGCCGAGCCGGAGGGGATGGCGGAGGTGTTCCACACCTTCAACCTCGCCCTCGCCCTGGCCGTCGAGAGCGCCGTAGAGGACCTGAGCAAGCTCACCGTCGTGGTACGGGCGGATGAGCGCCCGGCTTACCGGGAGGTCCTCGCACCGGTGACGGAGGCGTTGGCGCACGTATGCGCCGGGCAGCCCGGCCGGGCGGTTGCACTGCTGGAGCCGCTGGCCGGGCGGGTGGATGAGCTGGAGGGGGTGCGGGTGGAACGCGAGATCGTCCAGGACACCCTTGCCCGTGCCCTGGCCGACACCGGCCAGGGCAAGCGGGCCGCGGCCCTGCTCGAAGACCGCCTCAGTGTCCGGCGCCACCACCGGTATGAAGATCTCCTCCTCGCCCCCAGCCCCACCAC
>NZ_NGFN01000672.1 GCF_002148965.1 Streptomyces swartbergensis
TGAGACCTGATGCCGAGCCGATTGTGGTGAAGTGGATGATCCTATGCTGTCGAGAAAAGCCTCTAGCGAGTTTCATGGCGGCCCGTACCCTAAACCGACTCAGGTGGTCAGGTAGAGAATACCGAGGCGTTCGGGTGAACTATGGTTAAGGAACTCGGCAAAATGCCCCCGTAACTTCGGGAGAAGGGGGGCCATTCTTGGTGATCCGTTTTACACGGTGAGCTGGGGGTGGCCGCAGAGACCAGCGAGAAGCGACTGTTTACTAAAAACACAGGTCCGTGCGAAGCCGTAAGGCGATGTATACGGACTGACGCCTGCCCGGTGCTGGAACGTTAAGGGGACCGGTTAGTCACTCTTCGGGGTGGCGAAGCTGAGAACTTAAGCGCCAGTAAACGGCGGTGGTAACTATAACCATCCTAAGGTAGCGAAATTCCTTGTCGGGTAAGTTCCGACCTGCACGAATGGCGTAACGACTTCTCGACTGTCTCAACCATAGGCCCGGTGAAATTGCACTACGAGTAAAGATGCTCGTTTCGCGCAGCAGGACGGAAAGACCCCGGGACCTTTACTACAGTTTGATATTGGTGTTCGGTTCGGCTTGTGTAGGATAGCTGGGAGACTGTGAACTCTGGACGCCAGTTCAGGGGGAGTCGTCGTTGAAATACCAGTCTGGTCGTGCTGGATGTCTAACCTGGGTCCGTGATCCGGATCAGGGACAGTGTCTGATGGGTAGTTTAACTGGGGCGGTTGCCTCCTAAAGAGTAACGGAGGCGCCCAAAGGTTCCCTCAGCCTGGTTGGCAATCAGGTGTTGAGTGTAAGTGCACAAGGGAGCTTGACTGTGAGACCGACGGGTCGAGCAGGGACGAAAGTCGGGACTAGTGATCCGGCGGTGGCTTGTGGAAGCGCCGTCGCTCAACGGATAAAAGGTACCCCGGGGATAACAGGCTGATCTTCCCCAAGAGTCCATATCGACGGGATGGTTTGGCACCTCGATGTCGGCTCGTCGCATCCTGGGGCTGGAGTCGGTCCCAAGGGTTGGGCTGTTCGCCCATTAAAGCGGTACGCGAGCTGGGTTTAGAACGTCGTGAGACAGTTCGGTCCCTATCCGCTGYGCGCGYAGGAGTCTTGAGAAGGGCTGTCCCTAGTACGAGAGGACCGGGACGGACGAACCTCTGGTGTGCCAGTTGTTCTGCCAAGGGCATGGCTGGTTGGCTACGTTCGGGAGGGATAACCGCTGAAAGCATCTAAGCGGGAAGCCTGCTTCGAGATGAGGACTCCCACCTCCTAGAGAGGGTAAGGCTCCCAGTAGACGACTGGGTTGATAGGCCGGATATGGAAGCACGGTAACGTGTGGAGTTGACCGGTACTAATAGGCCGAGGGCTTGTCCTCAGTTGCTCGCGTCCACTGTGTTGGTTCTGAAACCACGAACAGCCCCAYGYTGCCACAGCGTGGTGCGGCTGACAGTTTCATAGTGTTTCGGTGGTTATAGCGTAGGGGAAACGCCCGGTTACATTCCGAACCCGGAAGCTAAGCCTTACAGCGCCGATGGTACTGCAGGGGGGACCCTGTGGGAGAGTAGGACGCCGCCGAAC
>NZ_NGFN01000673.1 GCF_002148965.1 Streptomyces swartbergensis
GCTCCGCCCACACCGCGTCGTCCCACGCCCCCGCGGCATCCATCGCATCCGTCAGCCACAACGACAGACAGTCGATGAGCAACGGCGGCCCCTCCGCCTCCAGCAGCGGCACCAGATCGCACGTCTCGACCGTCTGCCACGACCCCGGCCGCCGCTCCCGATGCGCGGACACCCGCGCCGACCACTCGGTGTCCCCGTTGCGCGACCCGCCCGTCGCCACGTACAGCACGTCCGGAAAGGCCTCCAGCCTCCGCTCGGCCTCCACCGACTTGCCCGATCGCGCCCCGCCCAGCACCAGCGTCCGCCGCGGCACGTCCGGCACGTCCTCGTACACCCCCACCGTCAGCGTCGCCCCGTCCGGCACGGCCCGCGCCCCGGCCGCCGCGAGCCGCCGCCCGAGCTCCGGCCCCGGCGGCACGTCATGGTCCAGATGGACGGCGATCACATCGGTCGTCGGCCCCACCGAACCCACCGCCCGCAGCTTCGCCAGCGCGTCCGGCCGCCCCACGACGTCCGCGAGCACCATGTCGTACGACTCGGCCGGCTCCTCGAGCCCCGCCGGCGCCCCGCCCGGCGGCAGGTACAGCAGCCGCTGCCCGTCCGGCCCGGTCACCGCGTACCCCGTACCCGGGGCGTCCATCGCCACCGCCCGCACCCGGTGCCCCGTCAGCAGCGTCAACTCCCGTCCGTCCGGCACCCGTCCGGGTTGCGGCAGCCCGGCCGGCACCTCGACCGCGGGCCCGTCGTGCGGATGCGACAGCAGCACCTGCCGTACGCCGGTCAGGGAACGGCCCGCCCGCGCCGCCGCGAACGCGGCCCCGGGCGTCAGGTCGAGCAGCAGCGCCCCGTCCAGGAGCAGCGCGGTGGCCGCCCGCGCGTCCGGGCCGAGGGCGGCCGCACAGGCCGCGCAGGGACAGTCGGGGCGGGGGAGTCCCGCGGGGGCGCCGGTGCCGAGGAGAGTCAGTTCCACGCCCCGATTCTCACCCGCCACCACGTGTCATGCGTGCTGGAGACGTCCCTGTAGGGGCGCGGGGAACTGCGCGACCAGCCCCACACGACCCGCACGCGCCCAGCCACCCGCACTCCCGCAAGGCCTATAACGCCGAACCCAGCGGAGCGCATAGGCTCGGGTCAGGAGCCGGACCAAGATCCGGCTTTCGCTGTGCAGTGTGCTCACACACATGGGAGGCGTACATGGCGGCATGGACGTGGCGGTTCGAGAAGACCGACGGGACGGAGGTCGAGCCCGCGGTGCCGCCGGAGGAGTTCCCCACTCAGGGGGACGCCGAGTCCTGGATCGGGGAGCACTGGAAGGCCCTGCTGGAAGGCGGTGCCGACCAGGTGCGGCTGTTCGAGGACGCCACGGAGATCTACGGGCCGATGAGCCTGCACGCGACCGAGGCGTGAGCCCGGGGGCGGGGGCCGGCGGACGGCCCCCGCCCACCCCGCCGGAGCCGGCGGTCAGCCCCGTACGCCGCACAGGTGCAGCAGCGCCGCCACCCCGCGGTACGGATCCGTCCGCCCGGCCTTCTCCTCCACCGCGAGCAGCGTCTCCACGTCGGCCGGGACCTCGG
>NZ_NGFN01000674.1 GCF_002148965.1 Streptomyces swartbergensis
CGGGGGTGGGCGGGATGTTACCGCCGGTATCCCCGGGATTGAAGATGAGCAAGCGTCACTTTTTGGAGTCAGCACAACAGGCACACGGACCACGGCAGTCGACTCACGGCCTCGTCGGACGGCTTATGGAGGCCATTTGAAATCGGATGGAGCCGATTCGCTTGTCGATACGTCTATTCGGCGACGTCCTTACGACGACGCCGAAGTGACCGGATTACAGGTGCAGGTGTGACGGAGGTGCAGGACGATGGCCGGTTTCCGGAGTCTGGCGAGACAGGTCCGCGATCCGCGGTGCGATCTGGCACTGCGGCGTTATTCGCTGCGCAAGTGCCTTGAGAGGTTCGCCCCTTACGGGCACAGGGCGACCTGGGACCATCTGTGTTCCCGGGCAGGGTTCGGTCCGGAGGACCGGTCCCCCGATCCAGCGCGGCTCGTGGCCGCACTGGACGAACTGGAGGAGGCGCGGGCGGTCTGGCTGGCCTACGAGGTCGAGTTCGCCGAGCGCCGCAAGAAGGAGAAGCACGACGGACTGCGCAGGCCGGGCAGTGTGGACGACTGGCACCGGCTGACCTGGGGCGGTTTCGGCGTGGCGTGGTGCGACGATCCGGCGGTCCATCCCCGTGAACCGCTGGCCGAGGTGCTGCGCCGGCTGATCGCCGCGCTGGAGCGCGAGCCGGGCTCGACCTGCCCGGTGTGTGGCGGGGAACGACTCGCCTGGAAGTACGACCTGGACCACGAGCCTTCGGCGGGTCCGGTCTGCACGGACTGCGGGATTCTGGTGCCGCGTCCGGTGCTCACGCCCGAGGCCCTGGCGGACGCCAGGCGGGCGAGGCTGTTGGTGTCGGCTTGACGGATGCGGGTGCGCGGGGGGTGCGCCGGGGATGCCGCACCCCCACTGTCGCCGCCGGGGCCGGCTGTCAGTGATGACTGGCACCATCGGGACATGGTGCAGGTGTGTCTGAACGGTCCGCGGACCGCCGCCGACGGTACGGCGGTGCCGCTGACTCCCGAGTCCATGGCCGACTCCGCCGCGGACGCCGTCGCGGCCGGGGCCACGGACGTCCATGTCCATCCCAAGACACCGTGCGGACGGGACACGTTGTCGCCGCGGGTGCTCGCGGAGACGTTGTCGGCGATTCGGGCGCGGGTGCCGGTGCCGGTGCCGGTGGGTGTGACCACGGGGGCGTGGGCCGAGCCGGACGCTGCCGCGAGGCTGGAGCGCGTACGGAGTTGGGCCGATCCGCCTGTACTGCCCGACCATGCGTCGGTCAACTGGCATGAGCCCGGGGCGGAGGAGGTTGCCGCGCTGCTCCTGGATCTCGGGGTGGGTGTGGAGGCCGGCATCTGGTCCGGGACGGAGGGTGCGGAGCGGTTCGCTGCCTCGCCGTTGGGGCCGAAGGTGCGGAGGGTGCTGGCCGAGGTGACGGATACCGACCCTTCGAGTGCGGTGGACTCCGCGCGGGGGCTGTTGTCCGACCTCGGTGCCGCGCATGGGCGTCCTGTCCTGCTGCACGGGGAGGACGGGGGTGCGTGGCCGGTGCTGCGGCTTGCGGGGCGGTTGGGGTTGGCTA
>NZ_NGFN01000675.1 GCF_002148965.1 Streptomyces swartbergensis
GGTCGGTGCGCCACCGCAGGATGAGCGGGGAGACAGGGCCCTGTCGAACTATTTGCTGAAGGCCCTGATCGCTTCGTAGAGGCGGTCCGGCTGGTCCAAGTGGACGTCGTGGGCCGCGTGAGGGATGCGGACCACCTTGGTGTCCGGGCGGTGGGTGAGCATCGTGGCCGGTTCGTCGGGGCGCATCGTGCCGTGTTCGCCCTGGACGAGGAGGGTGGGGCAGGTGATGCGGGACCACTCCGTCCAGTAGGCCGTGGTGGCCAGTTCGGCGACCGTGTCGATGATCGTGGTGCGGTCCCACCTCGGATACCAGCCGTCTTCTCGTTCCTCCAGGCTTCTCGCCCAGGCCTCGTGGCCCAGGAAGGCCTCCGCCTCGTCGAGGGACTTGAAGCGGGCCGGCCAGCTGTCCAGCCAGGTCGCGATCTGTGCGGGGAGATCGGGGTTCGGGCCGGCCGGGCCCGCTTCGACCAGGATCAGGGACTGCACCAGGCGGGGGCGGGCCGCGGCCAGCAGCAGGGCCGTGTGGCCGCCCAGGGACTGGCCCAGCAGGGTCACGGGGGCCAGGCCCAGTTCCTCGATCAGGGCCACGGCGTCCTGGACATGGGCCGCGCGGGTCGTGGTCGGCGGGGTGCGGGTGCTGGCGCCGTGGCCTCGGGCGTCGTACGTCACCACGCGGTGGCCGTCGGCCGACAGCCGCGCGGCGAGCGTGTCCCACTCGCCCTGGTGGCCTGCCAGGCCGTGCAGGAGGAGGAACGTGGCCGTGGGCTCCCCGGCGGCTTGGTGGTCTCTGTGGGCGAGGTGCGTGCCGTCGGGGGTGGTGAGGGTCGCGGACCTCGTGCGGGTCAAGTGGGGGCTCCTGTCGGTGGCTTGGCCGTCCGCCCCGACGGCCACCGTCCGCTTCGGCGGCCACCGTCGGCCTCGGCAGTGGTCCTCGGCCGCGGCGGTGGCCGTCGTACCGGTGTCGTACGCGGTGTCGTACGCGGATCAGGAGCCTACGACGCCGGGCTCAGGTCCGCTCGGCCGAACAGGAGGGCGTAGCCGGCCGGGAGCTGGTCCAGGATGCGGGTCACCAGGTCGTCGCCGACCAGGGGCGGCAGCACGCTCAGGACCGAGCTGACGTCCCAGCGGGCCGTGGCGGGGGTCGCTCCCTCGATGCGGGCCGCGACGGAGTCGACGAACTCCGCGGCGGTCAGCCGGCGCGTGGCCGGGATCTGGGAGGCGACCACCCTGGCGGCCTCCTCGGGCAGGGCACGGGCGAGGTCGACCCGTTCGTCGCCGATCACATGACCGCCGAGGGCGGACAGGACGATACGGGTGACTCGCTCCGCCTCCGACCTGGTGGGGTACTGGCCCGATTCCCGCACCGCTTCGATCAGTCGGTTCCAGGCGTTGTCGTCGCCTCGGGTGTCGCGGTTGCGCGGCGGGGCGGGGATCAGGGTCTTCGGGGCCGTGAGAGTGGTCGTCACACTGGGCACCGTCGTCACGCTCATGTGCGGGTCTTCCTCCGGATCCGGTCCTGCGTCGCGCCGCCGGGCTGGGACTCCGGCGGCGTGGGGTGCGTCTGGGG
>NZ_NGFN01000676.1 GCF_002148965.1 Streptomyces swartbergensis
ACCTAGGGTTGTGTGGGTTGCAGTGGGAATTGCCGGGGCGTTGTGGGTAGCTTCTGCGTCTAATGGTCCGGGGTGTGTTTTGGCTGGTCAGTCGTGTTGTGCCTGGTCATAGGCCTGGTTTCGTGTCTGTGGTGTCGGAGCTTTGTAGGGGCCGTCTGGCGTGTGCGGTTGGGACGGGAATGATGTCGTCGAGGTGTTCCTGGTGGAGTCGGGCGGGTCGGGGAGGCTGGTAGCTCCTGGCTCAGTGGTCGGTGGGTTGGGGGTTTTTGCCGGTCCAGTACAGGGCTGTGTCGATGTCGCGTGGGGTCCAGCCGTCGGTGGGTGCTCGGCTGTGTTGGAGGAGGTTGTCGAGGAGTTGCATGTAGCGGCTGTAGCGTCCCGGTGTGCGGGTGAGGGTGAGGGTGAGGCCCAGGGTGTCCAGGGCGTGTTGGACACGGCGGTCGTAGACGGCCATCCGTGTGGGTGCCGCTGCTGTCAGGGCGGCTGAGGCGAGGGCGTCGCCGGTACAGAAGCCCGGCAGTTCCCACATGATGCTGCGCCCTGTGCGGGCAGCCTCACTGCGCGGTACCGCGGTGTCGCGGACTGCGGTGACGGCCCGCTTGGTGACCTCGCGCACGTGTGCGTCGGGCAGGGACATGAGCGCCGATACCCACGGGGTCTGTGCGGAAAGCCGTTTCCAGACGACCAGGGCCGCGATGTCCGTCTTCCCGAGGCTGCCGACGTGCTCGGTTCGTTGCACGACGTCGTGGAACACCTCGTCGTAGTGCGGTGAGACTCCTGCCAGGTAGCCGGCACGGGCGGGGATCAGGACGTCCCACACCTGGCCGCAGACGGCAGCGAACTCATCGGCAGTCGGCGTATCCCTGGTCTTCTTCACGTCCGCATCATGCCGGTGTGGACGGTCGGCGGGTGCGGGGGCGCTTTGCTTCTTCGGCGAGGTGGTCGAGCTGGATGGCTTCCAGTGTTTTCTTGGTGATGCGTTCGGTTCCGTCGCAGATGGCGGTGATGGCGGCTTGGCCGATGAGGCCGGTGAGGCTGCCGATGCGGCCGGCGGTGCGCTGGTGGACGTAGGCGTGGTGGCGGGGGAGCGTGCCTGGGCGGTGGTGCTGGGGATCGAGGGCGTTTTCGAGGTCGGTGATGACGTCGGTGAAGGGGTGCCGGTTGCCGTGGCGGGCGGGGAGGGGGCCGCAGTCGATGAGGGTGGCGCGGCCGGCGAGTTGGGCGCCGCGCACGCCGCTGAACAGGGGTGTGGCGGTGACGTCGATGCCGGCGTAGACGAAGGTGGCGTGGATGCGTTCGGTGAGGTCTTTGAGCAGGTCGGCGGCTTGGGCGCCGGTGGTGGTGCGGGGGTTGAGGCGGTGGATCTCATCGATGAGGACGAGTTGGATGCCGGCGGTGTTGTAGGTGTGGCAGACGGCTTCGGTGATCTGGGCCTGGGTCATGCGGGTGGTGGTGGGGATGCCGAGGTAGCGGGCGAATTCGGCGGTGAGGGTCTTCGCGGTGGCGCCGGGTGGGACGAGGACGTAGGCGACCGGCACCTGAGGGTGGTGGCCGGGCGGGGTGGGGG
>NZ_NGFN01000678.1 GCF_002148965.1 Streptomyces swartbergensis
GCAGGGGACGGGGTGGAGGGCGTGGGCGTGGGCGCGGGCCGGGGGACAAGGGGTGCCTGCGAGCGTGCCTGCGTCCGTGCCGGAGCGGGCGATGCAGTCGTGGTGCCGGACGCCGCGAGCACGTCCAGTTGGCGGGAGATCATCTCGCCCACCTGCTCGACGAGTTGCTCCGCCAGCCGTAGCTGCTGACCGAACAAGGCGTGCAGCCCTTCCGGTGACTCCGACGGAGCGGCAGGCGCCGCCGGCTGCTCGACCACCGGTTCCTGGACCACCGGTTCCTGGACCACCGGTTCCTGGACCACCGGTTCCTGGACCACCGGTTCCTGGACCACCGGTTCCCGGATCACCGGTTCCTGGTTCACCGGTTCCCGGACCACCGGCACGTCTCCGCGCAACCGCGCGACCCGTTCCGCCAGCCTGCGCGGTGTGTCGGCCGAGTCGAACACCTCCCGGACCGGGACCCGGACGCCGTACCGCTGTTCCAGTTCCGTCGTCATGCTCATCAGGGAGAGCGAGTCGGCGCCCAGCTCGAAGAACGAGCTGTCCGGTGTGACGTCGGCGGTGGGACGGCCGAGCTTGTCAGCCGCCAGTTCCCTTATGACGAGCAGGACTTCATCGTCCGGCCCGGGCTTCTCAGGAGCCGGCACCGACGCCTCCGCCCGGAACGGCACCGCACGCCGCCGCAGCGGATGTCCCGGCAGCGGCACCCGGCCCCCGTCACCGGTCAGCGCGTGCCAGTCCAGGTCCGCGCCCCTGCCGTACAGCGAGCCGAGCGCCGTCAGGAACCCGTGTGCCTGCTCGGCCGCCCCGCCCCCTTCGCCCTGCCCGCTCAGCCAGCGGCTGTCGGGTACGCAGTGCCGGCCGAGGCCGGTGAGGGTCCGCCCGGCGCCGATCTCCACGAAGTCCCGGCAGCCCTGCTCGACGGCCGTGTCCATGGCGAGACCGAAGCGGACGGGCTGCCGGGCCTGACGGCAGAGGTACTCCACGTCGACCGTCCATCCCGCCCGGCGCAGCTCACCGTCGGCCGTGGTCACCAGCGGGGTGCGCAGCGGACGGTACGTCACACCGCGCGCACGGGTGCGGAACTCGTCCAGGGCGCTGTCGATCCCTGCGGAGTGGAACGCCCGGTCGACGGGCAGCGCACGCCACCGCAGGCCCTCCTGGTCGAGCAGTGCCGCGGCCTCCTTCAGGGCCTGCGGCGGGCCCGAGAGCACTTGGGCGTGGGGGCCGTTGACCGCGGCGAGCTCCGCACCGGCGGCCCGCGCGATGCGCCGCGCGGTGGTCTGGTCGGCCCGGACGGCGAGCATGCCCCCGGCCTGGCAGCGGGTCTGCATCAGCCGCCCACGCCAGGCGGTGAGCCGCAGCCCGCCCTCCAGCGTCAGGGCACCGGCCGCGTACAGGGCGGCGTACTCGCCGACGCTGTGCCCGAGCAGGAGCGCGGGGCGTATCCCGGCCGCCCGCCAGGCGTCCGCCAGCGCCGCCTGATGGGCGAAGAGGGCGGCCTGCGCGGTTTCGGTGGGCCAGATCTCGTCGTCCGCGGGACGGTCGGCGGGGGTGGGGGC
>NZ_NGFN01000679.1 GCF_002148965.1 Streptomyces swartbergensis
GGGGTGAGAGGCCGCAGTCAGGGGTGAAGTCGGGGGCTCAGCCCGCGTACGGCGTCTTCGCCCTGGCCTCGCGCAACGCTCGGCCCCACCACACCAGTTGGTCCAGCATGGTCTTGGCCGCCGCGTCCGGGCCGGACGGGTCGTGCAGGGTGCCCGCGTCGTCGAAGGACGCGCCGGCGTTGTGGAAGGAGACGGTGTCGCGGACCGTCACGGCGTGGAGCTCGGCGAAGACCTGACGGAGGTGCTCCGATGCGCGCAGGCCGCCGGACAGTCCGCCGTAGGAGACGAGGGCGACCGGCTTGGCCTGCCACTCGCCGAAGTGCCAGTCGACGAGGTTCTTCAGGCCCGCCGGGAAGGAGTGGTTGTACTCGGGCGTGAGGACCACGAAGGCGTCAGCGCGGGCCAGCTTCGGGGTGACGCCGGACAGCGCGGCGGTCGCCTCCTGGGTCGGTTCGAAGGACATCGGCAGATCGACGTCGGCGACGTCCACGACCTCGGCGACCAGGTCGTCCCGGTCCCGGAGGCGGTCGAGGAGCCAGCCGGCGACGACCGGGCCGAAGCGGCCGTGGCGGTTGCTGCCGACGACGAGGGTCACCCGGAGGGGCTCGGTCGCGGGCTGGGCAGGGGCGGGTGCGTTCGCAGTGGTTGTGTTCATGCGGCACAGCCTCATACCTCAACCTTCCTTGAGGTCAAGGCCCGAGGGGTGCGGCACCCGGGTCACCCGTTCACACGCGCGCCCCGCGCTTTTCCACGACCTGCCCGCCGATCGCCCGTGACCTGCCCAAACGCCCACGCGGAGCACCCTGCCCGCCTCACCCTGACACCCATTCACCCCAATTCTGACGCTCCCTCAGAAGGCGCGGTCGCCCCGCTGCCCGTTACCTCGGAAGGGCAGGTGCACGAACGAACAGCTCTAGGGAGCACCGATGCGACGTACCGCCCGGCCGCTGACCGGTACCGTGCTCGCCGTCGCCGCCGCGGCTCTCGCCGCCGCCCCCGCGTACGGCGCGCCCGCCGGTGACGTGGAGGTGCACCCGTCCTCGGTCGTCCCGGGCGGACAGGTCACGGTGCGCACGGCGGCCTGCGGCGACGGCGGCACGGCGACGGGCGACGCCGGCGCGGTCGGGGCCGGTTCCCTCAGCCTCGCGCCGGGCCCGGACGAGCAGGACGCGACCGGGCGGTTCAGGGTGCCGCCGAGCGCGCAGCCGGGGACGTACGAGATCACGGTGACGTGCACCGGGAGCGGCCGTCGGATCACCGGTGACCTGGTGGTCACGCTGACCTCCGAGGGCCGGCAGGTCCATCCCAGAGGGAGTGTGAAGACGGGGGTCGGCGGTGCCCTGGGCCCCGATCCCGTGCAGACCGCGGCCGGTGTGGCGGCTCTCGCCGTCGCCGCCGCGGGCGGTACCTGGCTCCTGCATCGCCGGGCGAGAGGCGACGGGATCTGACGGACACCCTCCGCTGTCCGTCGCCGGTACCGCATGTCCCCTCCCCCTCCGGGTCCGACGCCCCTCGCGGCCCGGAGGGGGGTACGGGGCGGTCCCTGGACCGAGA
>NZ_NGFN01000068.1 GCF_002148965.1 Streptomyces swartbergensis
GCCCCTCGGCCGCGACGCCGCCCGCTGGGCCCTGCTCTGTCCGGCCGCCCACGACCGGCCCCGGATTCCCGGCGATCACCTGGTTCAGCGGGAGACCAACCCTCTCTTCCGCGTCCGGTACGCCCACGCCCGCACCCGGGCACTCCAGCGCAACGCCGCCGACCTGGGCTTCCACCCCGAGCCCGGCCCCGTGAGCGACGCGGAAGCACTGCTCGCCGCACTCGGCGACCATCCCCGCATCCTCACCACCACCGCCACCCACCGCAGCCCCGACCGCCTGGCCCGGCACCTCGTCGCCGTCGCCGACGCCACGCTGCCGCTGCTTCCGGCCGTGCTGCCCCTGGGCGACGAGAAACCCTCGGCCGCCCACCGTGCCCGGCTCGCTCTCGCCGAAGCCGCCGGGGCGGTGCTGGCCGGTGGCCTGTCCCTGCTCGGCATCGACGCACCCGATCACCTCTGAAAGAGCACGCAGAATGAGCCGTTCCGCACACCCCGCCGGGCCCCGTCACGCCGACGTCCTCCCCGAGGGCCACTACTCGGCCCCGCCCGCCGACCTCAATGTCCTGGACCCGAAGGTCTGGGCGCAGACCGTGACGCGTGACGAGCACGGGGTCGCCACCGTCGGAGGGATCTCCGTCACGCGGCTCGCCGAGGAGTTCGGCACCCCGGCCTACATCCTCGACGAGGCCGACTTCCGGTCACGCGCGCGTGCGTGGCGCACCGCGTTCGGGACCGACGCCGACGTCTACTACGCCGGCAAGGCGTTCCTCTCCCGTGCCGTCGTGCGCTGGCTGCACGAGGAAGGGCTGAACGTCGACGTCTGCTCCGGCGGTGAGCTGACCACGGCTCTGTCCGCCGGCATGCCCGCCGACCGCATCGCCTTCCACGGCAACAACAAGTCCGTCGACGAGATCACCCGGGCCGTCGAAGCCGGTGTGGGCCACATCGTGCTCGACTCCTTCCAGGAGATCGTCCGGGTCGCCCACATCGCGCAGAGCCTCGGGAAGCGGCAGAAGGTCCTGATCCGGATCACCGTCGGCGTCGAGGCCCACACCCACGAGTTCATCGCCACGGCCCACGAGGACCAGAAGTTCGGCATCCCGCTGGCCGGCGGGCAGGCCGCCGAGGCCGTACGCCGTGCCCTCCAGCTGGACGGGCTGGAGCTGGTCGGCCTCCACAGCCACATCGGTTCGCAGATCTTCGACATGTCCGGGTTCGAGGTCGCCGCCCACCGGGTGGTCGGGCTGCTGAAGGACATCCGCGACGAGCACGGCGTCGAGCTCCCCGAGATCGACCTCGGCGGCGGGCTCGGGATCGCGTACACCAGCGACGACGACCCGCGCGAGCCGCACGAGATCGCCAAGGCGCTCAGCGAGATCGTCAGCCGTGAGTGCGAGGCGGCCAAGCTGCGCACGCCGCGCATCTCCGTCGAGCCGGGGCGCGCCATCGTCGGCCCGACCGCCTTCACGCTCTACGAGGTCGGCACCATCAAGCCCCTCGACGGGCTGCGGACGTACGTCTCCGTCGACGGCGGCATGTCGGACAACATCCGCACCGCGCTGTACGACGCCGAGTACAGCGTCGCGCTGGTCTCCCGCACCTCCGACGCCGGGCCGATGCTCGCCCGGGTCGTCGGCAAGCACTGCGAGAGCGGGGACATCGTGGTCAAGGACGCGTTCCTGCCGGCCGACGTGGCACCGGGTGACCTCATCGCCGTGCCGGCCACGGGTGCCTACTGCCGGTCCATGGCCAGCAACTACAACCACGTGCTGCGGCCGCCGGTCGTGAGCGTGCGTGAGGGTGAGGCCCGGGTGATCGTCCGCCGTGAGACGGAGGAGGACCTGCTGCGTCTCGACGTCGGCTGAGCGAGAAGCCGAGGCCGGGAAGCCGAGGCCGAGAAGCCAAGGCGGGGAAGCCGACGGCCGAGGAGCCGACGCCACGGGGTGAAAGATCTCCTGTCTGCCGCCCCGAGGAAAATGAAATAGACGTCTCACGATCCGGACCGGGGGCAGAAACTCCCGTCCGGTGAGTGAGACTGGTTCCACCGTAGACGGTAATGAGGAAACGAGGTCGGATGATGCGTACGCGTCCGCTGAAGGTGGCGCTGCTGGGCTGTGGAGTGGTCGGCTCAGAGGTGGCGCGCATCATGACGACGCACGCCGACGACCTCGCGGCCCGGATCGGGGCGCCCGTGGAGCTGGCGGGCGTGGCCGTACGGCGGCCCGACCGGGTCAGGGAAGGCATCGACCAGGCCCTCGTCACCACCGACGCCACCGCCCTCGTCAAACGCGGCGACATCGACGTCGTCGTGGAGGTGATCGGCGGGATCGAGCCCGCGCGGACCCTCATCACCACCGCCTTCGAGCACGGCGCCTCCGTCGTCTCCGCCAACAAGGCGCTCCTCGCCCAGGACGGAGCGGCCCTGCACGCCGTCGCCGAGGAGCACGACAAGGACCTCTACTACGAGGCCGCCGTCGCCGGTGCCATCCCGCTGATCCGGCCGCTGCGCGAGTCCCTCGCCGGCGACAAGATCAACCGGGTGATGGGCATCGTCAACGGCACGACCAACTTCATCCTCGACAAGATGGACTCGACCGGCGCCGGCTACCAGGAGGCCCTCGACGAGGCCACCGCCCTGGGATACGCCGAGGCCGACCCGACCGCCGACGTCGAGGGCTTCGACGCAGCCGCCAAGGCCGCCATCCTCGCCGGTATCGCCTTCCACACGCGCGTGCGCCTCGACGACGTCTACCGCGAGGGCATGACCGAGGTCACCGCCGCCGACTTCGCCTCCGCGAAGGAGATGGGCTGCACCATCAAGCTGCTCGCCATCTGCGAGCGGGCCGAGGACGGGGCGTCCGTCACCGCGCGCGTGCATCCCGCGATGATCCCGCTGAGCCACCCGCTGGCCTCCGTGCGCGGCGCCTACAACGCCGTGTTCGTCGAGTCCGACGCCGCCGGACAGCTCATGTTCTACGGCCCCGGAGCGGGCGGTTCCCCGACGGCCTCGGCCGTGCTCGGCGACCTCGTCGCCGTCTGCCGCAACCGGCTCAGCGGCGCGACCGGACCGGGAGAGTCCGCCTACGCCGCCCTCACCGTGTCCCCGATGGGCGACGTCGTCACGCGCTACCACATCAGCCTGGACGTGGCCGACAAACCGGGTGTTCTCGCCCAGGTCGCGACCGTCTTCGCCGAGCACGGAGTCTCGATCGATACGGTTCGCCAATCGGGGAAGGACGGCGAGGCCTCCCTCGTCGTCGTCACGCACCGTGCGTCCGACGCCGCCCTCACCGGGACCGTCGAGGCGTTGCGCAAGCTCGACACCGTGCGTGGTGTCGCCAGCATCATGCGGGTTGAAGGAGAGTAACCAGCAATGACCCACCAGTGGCGCGGAATCATCGAGGAGTACCGGGACCGTCTGCCGGTATCCGACAGCACGCCGGTCGTGACGCTCCGCGAGGGCGGCACGCCGCTCGTGCCCGCGCGGGTGCTCTCCGAGCGCACGGGCTGCGAGGTCCACCTCAAGGTGGAGGGCGCGAACCCGACCGGGTCCTTCAAGGACCGCGGTATGACCATGGCCATCACCCGGGCCAAGGAGGAGGGCGCGAAGGCCGTCATCTGCGCCTCCACCGGCAACACGTCGGCCTCCGCCGCCGCGTACGCCGTGCGGGCCGGGATGGTCTGTGCCGTGCTCGTGCCGCAGGGCAAGATCGCGCTCGGCAAGATGGGCCAGGCCCTCGTGCACGGCGCGAAGATCCTCCAGGTCGACGGCAACTTCGACGACTGCCTCACGCTCGCGCGCGGCCTGAGCGACAACTACCCCGTGGCGCTGGTCAATTCGGTCAACCCGGTGCGTATCGAGGGCCAGAAGACCGCCGCGTTCGAGATCGTGGACATGCTGGGCGACGCGCCCGACATCCACGTCCTGCCGGTGGGCAACGCGGGCAACATCACGGCCTATTGGAAGGGCTACAAGGAGTACGCCGCCGACGGCGTCGCCTCCCGGACGCCCCGCATGTGGGGTTTCCAGGCCTCGGGCAGCGCCCCGATCGTGCGCGGCGAGATCGTCAAGGACCCGTCGACCATCGCCACCGCCATCCGCATCGGCAACCCGGCCTCGTGGCAGTACGCGCTCGCCGCGCGGGAGGAGTCGGGCGGCTTCATCGACGAGGTGACGGACCGTGAGATCCTGCGCGCCTACCGGCTGTTGGCCTCGCAGGAGGGTGTCTTCGTCGAGCCCGCGTCCGCCGCGTCCGTCGCCGGTCTGCTGAAGGCCGCCGAGCAGGGCAAGGTCGACCCGGGGCAGCGGATCGTGTGCACCGTCACGGGCAACGGGCTGAAGGACCCCGACTGGGCCGTCGCGGGTGCCCCGCAGCCGGTCACCGTACCCGTCGACTCGGCGGCCGCGGCGGAGCGCCTCGGACTGGCCTGACGTGCGCCGACGCGCCGAGCGCCGGTGTAACGCCCGACACGTTCCGGCGTAAGACGGCGCCTGTCCGGGGAGGCTCCCTACGGGGGGTGCACAGGGGGCTTACGACACGCATCGTGCGCCTCCTGTGCGCCCTATGTCGCCACAGAACCTTCCTTCGATAGGCTGTACTGAACCCGCCCGCCGCATATGCCGCGGAGCCGCGCCGTCTCCGCGGCCCCCAGGGTTCTCGTACACCATCGAATGTCCGTCCCACGTCATTCGACAATCACGCAGCTCAAGGAGAGTCATCGAGCGATGGCCGGTCCAGCGTTCCGCGCCGCCGCCGTCCGGGTGCGCGTCCCCGCCACCAGCGCCAACCTCGGCCCGGGCTTCGACGCCCTCGGCCTCGCGCTGGGGTTGTACGACGACGTGGTCGTCCGGGTGGCCGACTCCGGGCTGCACATCGACATCGCGGGGGAGGGCAGCGAGACGCTCCCGCGCGACGAGCGGCACCTTCTCGTACGTTCCCTGCGCACCGCCTTCGATCTGCTGGGCGGACAGCCGCGCGGCCTGGAGATCGTCTGCGCCAACCGCATTCCGCACGGCCGGGGCCTGGGCTCCTCCTCGGCCGCCATCTGCGCCGGCATCGTCGCCGCCCGGGCCGTGACCATAGGCGCCGAGGCCAAGCTCGACGACACCGCGCTGCTGGAGCTCGCCACCGAGATCGAGGGCCACCCCGACAACGTCGCCGCGTGTCTGCTGGGCGGCTTCACGCTGTCCTGGATGGAGGGCGGCGCGGCCCGGGCGATCAGGATGGAGCCCGCCGATTCCATCGTTCCGGTGGTTTTCGTGCCCGGAAAGCCGGTACTGACCGAAACCGCGCGCGGCCTGCTCCCGCGCTCCGTGCCGCACGTCGACGCCGCCACCAACGCGGGCCGGGCCGCCCTGCTCGTCGAGGCCATGACGCGGCGCCCCGAGCTGTTGCTGCCCGCCACCGAGGACCGCCTGCACCAGGAGTACCGCGCACCGGCCATGCCCGAGAGCGCGGCGCTGGTGGAGCGGCTGCGGGGCGAGGGCGTCCCCGCGGTGATCTCCGGCGCCGGCCCGACGGTCATGGCGCTGGCCGACGCCGGCACCGCCGACAAGGTCGAGGCCCTGGCGGGCGCGGACTGGGCCGCGAACCGGCTGAGCCTCGATCCGCAGGGCGCGGTCGTGCTGCCGCTCGCGACCTCCACTGACATTTAGAAGCGCACGGTTGCCGGATTTCGAGAGGGGGAATGTTTGTTGGATCCGGTAGTGTTAACCTCAAGTCTGCACCCGACCCCACCATGGCGAGGTGCCTCGTGTCCCCGTCCGGGACAGACATTCTTCCGGGAGCCCCCCAAGCCGCACTGTGTTCCGTACGTCGGACCGTACGCCGTACACGGACACTGAGCGGGGCGCAGGGCACGCTCCGGAACCGGTGCGACCACGCCGCGTGACACTGACACTGGGTGCCACGGCATACGGAAGCGCCATCACCAGATTCCTCCGCCGCTGAGGCGGACCACCGCCCCGGCACGGTTCACACCAAACGGACCGAAGCCGGACAGCACAACCGGTCGCCGAGCCAGACAGGCCGACGTCCGCTCCAGGGAAGGACCCTTCGTGAGCGACACCACCGATCTGATGGGCGCACGTGTCGAGGAGACCGCTGCCGCGCCCGCCACGGACGCCTCCGCGCCTGCCACCGGTGCCGGCTCCCGGCGGCGCCGCGGTACCGGCCTCGAGGGCATGGTGCTGGCCGAGCTGCAACAGGTCGCATCCGGCCTCGGTATCAGGGGCACCGCGCGTATGCGCAAGAGCCAGCTGATCGAGGTCATCAAGGAGGCGCAAGGGTCCGGCGGCGCCGCCCCGGCCGCGAAGGCCGAGGCCCCCGCCGAGACCAAGCCGAAGCGCCGCGCCACCTCCCGGACCCGTACGGGGGACAACGCCGACAAGGCGGAGAAGAAGGCGGACGCGAAGCAGGCCTCCGAGGCCCCCGCCGACAAGGCCGACAAGGCCGACAAGGCCGTGGCCCAGCAGCAGATCGAGATCCCCGGCCAGCCGTCCCCCAAGGTCTCGGCTTCGCTCGACCAGGCAGGTGCCCCCACCGACGACGCGCCCTCCGAGCGCCGCCGTCGCCGGGCCACCGCCGACGCCGGGTCGCCGCCCGCCGCGGCTCCCGAGACGGTCGCCGCCGAGGCGAAGAACGAGTCCAGGGGCGAGTCGCAGCAGCAGCAGTCCCAGAACGACGCCAAGTCCGACGGGGGCGAGGGCGGCGAGGGCCGTCGTCGCGACCGCCGTGACCGTGGCCGAGACCGGGACCGCGACGGCGGTCGCGATCGCGACCGCCGCGGCAACAAGGGCGACGACCAGCAGGGCGGCCAGCGCGGCCAGCAGAACCAGCAGGGCGGCGGCCGTCAGGACCGTGACCGTCAGCAGCAGGACGACGACGACTTCGAGGGCGGCCGGCGTGGCCGTCGCGGGCGTTACCGCGACCGCCGTGGCCGTCGTGGCCGCGAGGAGATGGGCAGCGCGGAGCCGCAGATCAACGAGGACGACGTCCTGATCCCCGTCGCGGGCATCCTGGACATCCTCGACAACTACGCCTTCATCCGTACGTCCGGCTATCTGCCCGGGCCGAACGACGTGTACGTCTCCCTCGCCCAGGTCCGCAAGAACGGCCTGCGCAAGGGCGACCACATCACCGGCGCCGTGCGTCAGCCCAAGGAAGGCGAGCGGCGCGAGAAGTTCAACGCGCTGGTGCGTCTGGACTCCGTCAACGGCATGGCGCCCGAATCCGGGCGCGGGCGGCCGGAGTTCAACAAGCTGACGCCGCTGTACCCGCAGGACCGGCTCCGCCTGGAGACCGACCCGGGCGTGCTGACCACCCGCATCATCGACCTCGTGTCGCCGATCGGTAAGGGCCAGCGTGGTCTGATCGTGGCCCCGCCGAAGACCGGCAAGACCATGATCATGCAGGCGATCGCCAACGCGATCACGCACAACAACCCCGAGTGCCACCTGATGGTCGTCCTGGTCGACGAGCGTCCGGAAGAGGTCACCGACATGCAGCGGTCGGTCAAGGGCGAGGTCATCTCCTCGACCTTCGACCGCCCGGCCGAGGACCACACCACGGTCGCGGAGCTCGCCATCGAGCGTGCGAAGCGGCTGGTCGAGCTCGGTCACGACGTGGTCGTCCTGCTGGACTCCATCACGCGTCTGGGCCGTGCGTACAACCTCGCCGCCCCGGCCTCCGGCCGCATCCTGTCCGGTGGTGTCGACTCGACCGCCCTGTACCCGCCGAAGCGCTTCTTCGGTGCGGCCCGCAACATCGAGGACGGCGGCTCGCTGACCATCCTCGCCACCGCCCTGGTGGACACCGGGTCCCGCATGGACGAGGTCATCTTCGAGGAGTTCAAGGGCACGGGCAACGCCGAGCTCAAGCTCGACCGGAAGCTCGCCGACAAGCGCATCTTCCCGGCGGTGGACGTGGACGCGTCCGGCACCCGTAAGGAAGAGATCCTGCTCGCCCCCGACGAGCTCGGCATCGTCTGGAAGCTGCGCCGGGTGCTGCACGCCCTCGACCAGCAGCAGGCGGTCGAGCTGCTCCTCGACAAGATGAAGCAGACGAAGTCGAACGCCGAGTTCCTGATGCAGATCCAGAAGACCACTCCGACGCCGGGCAACGGCGACTGAGGTAAGCACTGGGCAAAGGGCCGCTCCCGTGAACGGGGGCGGCCCTTTGTGCTGCTCGCGTACAGGTAGGATCACGCTCTCTTCGAACATCTGATCCCGAGGGGGGACATACGTGGGTACATCCATGCCTGGGGGCGGCCGGCGCAGACGCCGGATACGTATCGCACTGCCCGTCGCCGCGGCCGGTGTGGCCGCCGCCGTGGCCGCAGCGCTGCTGACGACGTCCGCCGGCGCGGCAACCCCGCTGCCGCAGCCGACGGTCAAGCCCGCCACCAGCTCACCGTCGCTCGCCGAGCTGGAGAAGCGCGTCGCGGGCGCCCTGGCCGGTGACGACACGGCGGGCAAGACGAGCAAGGCGTCGCTGAGCGCGAGCACGAACACGAGCCCGTCCACCGTCGACCCGAAGATCATCGGCGGCAACGAGACCACCATCACCTCGGCGCCGTGGATGGCTCAGCTCTGGTACTACGACGACCGGGGCACCACCAGCGAGAGCGACGACATCGGCTTCTTCTGCGGTGGCGCCGTCGTCTCGCCGACGAAGATCCTCACCGCCGCGCACTGCGTCAAGGGCTACGACTGGAACGCCAACGGCGCCATTCTCACCGGCACCTCGCAGCTGCCGACCACCGACGCGGCGGGCGACACCGACCTGCACGGCGGCACCGTCACCGGCGTCTGGCGGCAGTGGAACCACCCGTCGTACAACGCGACGACCATCGACAACGACATCGCGGTGCTCACCCTGCCCGTCCCGGTCAAGGCCACGCCGATCCGCATGACGACGTCCGGCGACACCACGTCGTACAAGGCCGGCACCAGCGCCAAGGTCTACGGCTGGGGCCGCACCAGCTCCACCAGCGACGACATCTCCGAGACGCTGAAGACGGCCACGCTGCCCATCCAGTCCGACACCACCTGCGCCGGCGCGTACGGCAGCGACTTCGTCAAGGGCCACATGGTCTGCGCGGGCCAGCCCGCCACCGGCAGCGACGCCGGCACCACCAGCGCCTGCAACGGCGACTCCGGCGGCCCGCTGGTCGTGAACAACCGGATCGTCGGTGTGGTGTCCTGGGGCGTGGCGGACTGCGTCGCGAAGGGCGCCTACAGCGTCTTCAGCAAGGTCAGCTCCTACGTCGGCGCGACCTACCCGCGCATCGACGACACCAACGTCAACGGAGACCACAAGGCCGACCTGTGGGTGCGCAACGCCTCCACCAAGACCGGCTACTCCAAGAACTCCAACGGCACGTCGTTCGCCGCCCGCGAGTCCTGGGGCAACTGGAACGGCGTCAATGTCGTCCTCCAGACCGACTTCGACCGCGACGGCTACCAGGACCTGGTCTACCGGGTCAGCTCCACCGGCGACGTGTACTGGACGCACTACGTGATCTCCAGCGGCACCTGGTCCACCAAGCAGATCGCCGACAACTGGGCGACCCGCACCCGCATCATCACCCCCGGCGACGTCACCGGCGACTACCTGCCCGACCTGCTCTCGGTCGACTCCGCGGGCGTGATGTGGATCTACCCGGGCAAGGGCAACGGCACCTTCGCGCCCCGCGTGAAGGTCGGCTCCGGCTGGAACCAGTACAACTCCGTGCGCGGCCACGGCGACTTCACCGGGGACGGCAAGACCGACCTGATCGCCCGCAGCAAGACGGGCGGCTACGTGTACCTCTACAAGGGCACCGGCACGGCCGGCTCCGGCGCGTTCTCCGGCCGCGTCAAGGTGCGCACCTGGAGCAGCACGACGTACAACGCCTTCGACGCGACCGGCGACATCACCGGCGACGGCAAGGCCGACTTCCTGGCCCGCACGCCCGGCGGCACGCTCTACCTGTACCCGGGCACCGGCAAGGCGACCAGCGAGATCTTCGCCACAAGGAAGTCCGTCGCCACCGATTTCAAGCAGTACGACATCTTCGGCTGAACCCGCAGGTGAGCGAGGTACCCCTCGCTGTGCCGAACACGCACTGTGCCCACCGTCGTACGCGGTGGGCACAGTCCGTTGTGCAACCCTTTCCCGAGTTTCTCCGTCTGACCAGGCGGAGCGACGATGGTGCCAGGAGGACTCCCCGACCGAACACGCCTGGCACTGACCGCAGGGGGTAACCGACCGTAGACGAGCTGAGGAGCACATGTCTGCCGAGAGCACGCCGGGTCCGGGCATACCGGGCGATACCGGCATCACCGGGCCGCGCCACCGCGCCAAGGGCCGGCGCCGCAAGCCCCGTAAGCGTCACAGGGGCCTGATGGTGACGGCCTGGACCGCCGCGGGCCTCGTCGCCCTGGGCGGCGCAGGGGCGGGGTACGTGTACTTCAAGCTCAACGGCAACCTCAAGAGCGTCGACATCGACCAGGCCCTCGGCACCGACCGGCCCAAGAAGGCCGACAACGGCTCGGAGAACATCCTCGTCCTCGGCTCCGACACCCGCGCCGGCGGCAACAAGAAGCTCGGCGGCGGCACCGACGACGGCAGCGCCCGCTCCGACACGGCGATGATCGTGCACGTCTACAAGGGACACAAGAAGGCCAGCGTGGTCTCCATCCCGCGGGACACCCTCATCGACCGGCCCGAGTGCACGGACACCAAGGGCAACGAGCACCCCGCCGCGAACGGCGTGATGTTCAACTCCGCGTACTCCACCGGCGGGGCCGCCTGCGCCGTGAAGACCGTCGAGTCGATCACCGACCTGCGCATGGACCACTACCTGGAGGTCGACTTCTCCGGCTTCCAGAAGCTCATCGACGACCTCGGCGGCGTCGAGGTCACCACGACCAAGAGCATCGACGACCCCGACAGCCACCTGAGGCTGAAGGCCGGCACCCACAGACTCGACGGCGAGCAGGCCCTCGGCCTGGTCCGCACCCGTCACGGCGTCGGCGACGGCTCCGACCTGGGCCGC
Organism: Streptomyces swartbergensis; assembly: GCF_002148965.1. Classification (GTDB taxonomy): domain Bacteria; phylum Actinomycetota; class Actinomycetes; order Streptomycetales; family Streptomycetaceae; genus Streptomyces; species Streptomyces swartbergensis. Next base: position 11,041 of record NZ_NGFN01000068.1, read on the forward strand.
ATCCAGCTCCAGCAGGCCTTCATCAAGGCCCTGGTCCACCAGATCAAGGACGTCGGCGTCTTCACGAACCCCAAGAAGCTGCTCGACCTCGCGGAGACCGCGACCAAGACAGTGACGACCGACTCCGACCTCGGCTCGGTGAACAAGCTCGCGTCCTTCGCGGGCGGCCTCAAGGGCATCACCCCCTCCAACATGCACATGGTCACGATGCCGGTCGCCTACGACCCGGCCGACCCCAACCGCGTCCTCCTCCAGGAGCAGAAGGCCGACCAGATCTGGAAGGCCCTGGCCAACGACAAGCCGATCCCGAAGAGCGCGACGAAGGGCACGGCCACAGGTGAAGCCAAGGGTGTGGTGAGTAGCTCTTAGGGGCGCGGGGCTGTATCGATATGCGGCTCCGCCGCGTGGGCGCGACAAGCCCCCACCGGCCCGCAGGGAACAAATAACGGCAACCCCCGGTTTGGGGGGATGGCACCAGTCCTGGCAGACTGGTACGTCGGCTCCGGTTCACGCTCCCGCATCCCGCGGCAGCGACCCGGCGCCCTCCCGAAACCTAGGAGACACCTTGAAGCGCGACATCCACCCCGCGTACGTCGAGACGCAGGTCAGCTGCACCTGCGGCGCGTCGTTCACCACCCGCAGCACCATCGAGTCCGGCGCGATCCGTGCCGATGTGTGCTCCGAGTGCCACCCGTTCTACACGGGCAAGCAGAAGATCCTCGACACCGGTGGCCGCGTGGCCCGCTTCGAGGCCCGCTTCGGCAAGGCCGCCGGCTCCAAGAAGTAGCGAGCCCCCTAGGGCCTGCCCGGCGGATCCTGTCGGAGACGCGGGGCCTGGCACGCACATCTGCGGCGTTGTCGTCAGTCGCCGACGCTCCGCGTCGACTCCTTCCTCCGCCTTGCAGCTGCACGCACCAGGCCCCGCTCACCGGCACTGACGGGTACGGCGGATTTCCTCCGACCTGATCCGCCGGGCAGGCCCTAGCGCCGGTCCACGGACGCGCCCCCTCACCGGGCGCTCCGGGACCGGCGTTTTTGGTCGCCCGCCCTCTTCACCCCCGCCAGTACACAGGAGCCCAAGATGTTCGAGGCCGTCGAGGAACTCGTCGCCGAGCACGCCGACCTGGAGAAGAAGCTCGCCGACCCGTCGGTCCACTCCGACCAGGCCAACGCGCGCAAGCTGAACAAGCGCTACGCCGAGCTCACCCCGATCGTCGCCACGTACCGCTCCTGGACGCAGACGGGCGACGACATCGAGACCGGGCGCGAGTACGCCGCCATCGACCCCGACTTCGCCGCCGAGGTCAAGGAACTGGAGAAGCAGCGCGAGGAGCTGACGGAGAAGCTGCGTCTGCTGCTCGTCCCGCGCGACCCCAGCGACGACAAGGACGTCATCCTCGAGATCAAGGCGGGCGCGGGCGGCGACGAGTCGGCCCTGTTCGCCGGTGACCTGCTGCGCATGTACCTGCGGTACGCCGAGCGGGTCGGCTGGAAGACCGAGATCATCGACGCCACCGAGTCCGAGCTGGGCGGCTACAAGGACGTCCAGGTGGCCGTGAAGACCAAGGGCGGCCAGGGTGCGACGGAGCCCGGACAGGGCGTGTGGGCCCGCCTGAAGTACGAGGGCGGCGTGCACCGCGTGCAGCGCGTCCCGGCCACCGAGTCCCAGGGCCGTATCCACACCTCCGCCGCCGGTGTCCTCGTCACCCCCGAGGCCGAGGAGGTCGACGTCGAGATCAACCCGAACGACCTCCGCATCGACGTCTACCGCTCCTCCGGCCCGGGCGGACAGTCCGTCAACACCACCGACTCCGCCGTGCGCATCACGCACGTCCCGACCGGAGTCGTCGCCTCCTGCCAGAACGAGAAGAGCCAGTTGCAGAACAAGGAGCAGGCACTGCGTATCCTGCGCTCCAGGCTGCTCGCCATGGCACAGGAGGAGGCGGAGAGGGAGGCCGCCGACGCCCGCCGCAGCCAGGTCCGCACCGTCGACCGCTCCGAGAAGATCCGCACGTACAACTACCCGGAGAACCGCATCTCGGACCACCGCGTCGGCTACAAGGCGTACAACTTGGACCAGGTCCTGGACGGCGACCTCGACGCGGTGATCCAGGCCTGCGTCGACGCGGACTCGGCGGCGAAGCTCGCGGCCGCGTAGGACCCACAGGAGTACCCACAGGAGTACCGAGCACCGGAGGACTTGCGTGCAGCAGTCATTTGGGGGGCGACCCCCAAGCCCCCGCAGCGTGCTGCTCGCGGAGGTGGCCCAGGCCACCCAGCGGCTTGCCGACGCCGGCGTGCCCTCGCCACGCACCGACGCGGAGGAACTCGCCGCGTTCGTGCACGGCGTCAAGCGCGGTGAGCTGCACTCCGTCAAGGACTCCGACTTCGACGCCCGCTACTGGGAGGTCATCGCCCGCCGCGAGGCCCGCGAGCCGCTCCAGCACATCACCGGGCGGGCCTACTTCCGGTACCTGGAACTCCAGGTCGGTCCCGGGGTGTTCGTGCCGCGGCCCGAGACGGAGTCCGTGGTCGGCTGGGCCATAGACGCGGTACGGGCCATGGACGTCGTCGAGCCGTGCATCGTCGACCTGTGCACCGGCTCCGGCGCCATCGCGCTCGCCCTCGCCCAGGAGGTGCCGCGCTCGCGCGTGTACGCCGTGGAGCTGTCCGAGGACGCCCTCCGGTGGACCCGCAAGAACGTGGAGGGGTCCAGGGTCGAACTGCGCCAGGGAGACGCCCTGACGGCCTTCCCGGACCTCGACGGACAGGTCGACCTGGTCATCTCCAACCCGCCCTACATCCCGCTCACCGAGTGGGAGTACGTCGCCCCCGAGGCGCGGGACCACGACCCGGAACTGGCCCTGTTCTCCGGCGAGGACGGCCTCGACCTCATCCGCGGCCTGGAGCGCACCGCGCACCGGCTGCTGCGCCCCGGCGGCGTGGTGGTCGTGGAGCACGCCGACACCCAGGGCGGCCAGGTGCCGTGGATCTTCGCCGAGGACCGGGGCTGGACCGACGCCGCCGACCATCCGGACCTGAACAACCGCCCGCGTTTCGCCACGGCCCGCAAGGCGCTGCCGTGAGCACCCCGCAGTCTTCGCAGTCTTCATCCCAGCAGCACGTGTACGAGGAGGCCAGCTAAAGATGGCACGGCGATACGACACCAACGACGCGACCGACCGTGTGACCGGTCTGCGCGAGGCAGCGTCCGCCGTCCGCCGTGGCGAGCTCGTGGTGCTGCCGACGGACACGGTGTACGGCATCGGCGCCGACGCGTTCTCCGCGGAGGCCGTCGCCGACCTGCTGGAGGCCAAGGGCCGGGGCCGCAACATGCCCACCCCCGTGCTCATCGGCTCCCCGAACACGCTGCACGGGCTCGTCACGGACTTCTCCGAGCTGGCCTGGGAACTGGTCGACGCCTTCTGGCCGGGCGCGCTGACGCTCGTCGCCAAGCACCAGCCGTCCCTCCAGTGGGACCTGGGCGACACCCGTGGCACGGTCGCCGTGCGCATGCCGCTGCACCCCGTCGCCATCGAGCTGCTGACGGAGGTGGGCCCGATGGCCGTCTCCTCCGCCAACCTGACCGGCCACCCGGCGCCGGAGAACTGCGACGCCGCGCAGGAGATGCTCGGCGACTCCGTCTCCGTCTACCTGGACGGCGGCCCGACCCCCGGCAACGTCCCGTCGTCGATCGTCGACGTGACCCGTGAGGTGCCGCTGCTGCTGCGCGCCGGCGCGATCTCCGCGGAAGAGCTGCGAAAGGTCGTACCCGACCTCGAGGTGGCGAATTGACGGCCCCTGGAGCGGGGCGTGGCATAGGCAACGGGGAAAGCGCGGCGGAGATCACGACGACGTTCGTGGGGCTTCCGCGCGACAGCTTCCGCATCCTCCACGTCAGCACCGGCAACGTATGCCGCTCGCCCATCACCGAGCGGCTGACCCGCCATTTCGTGCGGGAGCGGCTCGGGATCCTGGGCGGCGGGCTGATCGTGGAGAGCGCGGGCACCTGGGGTCACGAGGGCGCCCCCATGGAGGCCAACGCGGAGACCGTGCTGGCCGACTTCGGCGCGGACGCCTCCGGCTTCACCGGGCGCGAACTCCTCGACGAGCACGTGATCCGCGCCGACCTGGTGCTGACAGCGACGCGTGACCACCGCGCCCAGGTCATCTCCATGGGCCACTCCGCGGGCCTGCGGACCTTCACGCTCAAGGAGTTCACCCGCCTGGTGAAGGCCATCGACCCGGCGACCCTGCCGCCCCTGGAGGAGGGCCTGGTCGCACGCGCGCGTGCGCTGGTGCGTGCCGCGGCGGCTCTACGCGGGTGGCTGCTGGCACCGAACGCCGAGGCGGACGAGGTGTACGACCCCTACGGGGCGCCCCTGACGTTCTTCCGGTCCATCGGGGACGAGATACACCAGGCACTCGATCCGGTCGTCACGGCCCTCACCGGCGTCCCCGCAAAGACGTAGGCGTCCCCGCAAAGACGTAACGGCCGAGCGCCCGCGGGGCCCCGGGCCTACATTGGACGTACGTCACCGTCGACGCCGCCCGGAGCCCACCATGACGGTCACCCCTGCCATCGAGGCCGACCTCCTGCGCCGCCAGGACCCCGAACTCGCCGACATCCTGTTCGGCGAGCGGGAGCGGCAGGCGACGACGCTCCAGCTCATCGCCGCCGAGAACTTCAGCTCGCCGGCCGTCCTGGCCGCCCTCGGCTCGCCACTGGCCAACAAGTACGCCGAGGGCTACCCCGGAGCGCGGCACCACGGCGGCTGCGAGATCGTCGACGTCGCCGAACGCCTCGCCGTCGACCGGGCCAGGGCGCTGTTCGGCGCCGAGCACGCCAACGTGCAGTCCCACTCCGGCTCTTCGGCCGTCCTGGCCGCCTACGCCGCCCTGCTGCGCCCCGGCGACACCGTCCTCGCCCTCGGCCTGCCGTACGGCGGCCATCTCACGCACGGCTCGCCCGCCAACTTCTCCGGCCGCTGGTTCGACTTCGTCGGCTACGGCGTGGAGGCCGAGTCCGGGCTGATCGACCACGACCAGGTGCGCACCCTGGCCCGCACGCGCCGGCCCAAGGCGATCGTGTGCGGCTCGATCGCCTATCCCCGGCACATCGACTACGCGTTCTTCCGCGAGGTCGCCGACGAGGTGGGCGCGTACCTCGTCGCGGACGCCGCGCACCCCATGGGGCTCGTCGCCGGGGGAGCGGCGCCGAACCCGGTGCCGTACGCGGACATCGTCTGCGCGACGACCCACAAGGTGCTGCGGGGTCCGCGCGGCGGCATGATCCTGTGCCGCGCGGAGCTGGCCGAGCGGGTCGACCGGGCCGTGTTCCCTTTCACGCAGGGCGGTGCGCAGATGCACACCATCGCCGCCAAGGCGGTCGCGTTCGGGGAGGCGGCAACACCGGCGTTCGCCGTGTACGCCCATCAGGTGGTCGCCAATGCGAGGGTTCTCGCGGCCCGGCTGGCCGCCGAGGGCCTGGTCGTCACCACGGGCGGCACGGACACCCACCTGATCACCGCCGACCCGGCGCCGCTCGGCGTCGACGGCCGCACCGCCCGGGGCCGTCTCGCCGCGGCCGGCCTGGTCATGGACTGCTGCGCGCTGCCGCACGGCGACGTCCGGGGGCTCAGGCTGGGCACGGCCGCCGTCACCACGCAGGGCATGGGCGAGGCGGAGATGGCGCGGATCGCCAAGCTGCTCGCGGGGGTGCTCAGGGGCGTGACGGAGACCGCGAGGGCCCGTGAAGAAGTGCGGGAGCTGGCCGGTGGATTTCCGCCGTATCCCCGCTGAGTGGGGGTAAGCGCACCAGGGTGCACAGCTACTCGTGCAACCATCGTCGCTACCCGGAAGTCCCCACCCATATGCGCGCATCGCTAGGGTGTGGGGCTGAGGATGGCCAGCGAGACCTGTGGGGAAGCCCGTGCGTGAATACCTGCTGACGCTCTGCATCACGGCCGCGGTGACGTATCTGCTGACAGGGCCGGTACGGAAGTTCGCGATCGTGGCCGGAGCGATGCCGGAGATCCGGGCACGTGACGTGCACCGGGAACCCACTCCGCGGCTCGGCGGGATCGCGATGTTCTTCGGCCTGTGCGCGGGCCTGCTGGTCGCCGACCACCTGACCAACCTCAGCCAGGTCTTCGAGACGTCGAACGAACCCCGGGCGCTGCTGTCCGGGGCGGCGGTGATCTGGCTGATCGGGGTGCTGGACGACAAGTTCGAGATCGACGCCCTGATCAAGCTGGGCGGCCAGATGATCGCCGCGGGCGTGATGGTCGTGCAGGGCCTGACGATCCTGTGGCTGCCGATCCCGGGCATCGGTTCGGTCGCGCTCACCCAGTGGCAGGGCACCCTGCTGACGGTCGCGCTGGTCGTCATCACCATCAACGCGGTCAACTTCGTCGACGGCCTGGACGGTCTCGCGGCCGGCATGGTCTGCATCGCGGCCACCGCGTTCTTCCTGTACGCCTACCGGATCTGGTACTCGTACGGCATCGAGGCCGCCGCCCCCGCCACGCTCTTCTCGGCGATCCTGATGGGCATGTGCCTGGGTTTCCTGCCGCACAACATGCACCCGGCGCGGATCTTCATGGGCGACTCGGGCTCGATGCTGATCGGCCTGGTGCTGGCCGCCGGCGCGATCTCCATCACGGGGCAGGTCGACCCGGACGCGCTCAACCTGTACGTCGGGTCGGAGAAGGAGGCCGTGCACCAGACGGTCCCGGTCTACATCCCGCTGCTGCTGCCGCTGACGATCATCGCGGTGCCGGCCGCCGACCTGATCCTGGCGATCGTGCGCCGCACCTGGCGCGGCCAGTCGCCGTTCGCCGCCGACCGCGGCCACCTGCACCACCGTCTGCTGGAGATCGGCCACTCGCACAGCCGCGCGGTGCTGATCATGTACTTCTGGTCGGCGCTGATCGCCTTCGGGGCGCTGGCCTACTCGGTCAACTCCGCGTCCATGTGGATCGTGCTCGGCATCGTGTTCCTCAGCGCGATCGGCCTGGCCCTCCTCCTGCTGCCGCGCTTCACGCCACGCACCCCGCGCTGGATGGAGCGCTTCGTGCCGCCCCGCTACCGGCGCCGCGGCATCCCGGCCCTGGCACCCGAGGCCTCGACGCCGGCGTCCGCCACGGAGCAGCCGGCCTCGGTCGCGCCGGGGAACCGCGCCCCGCTCGTGTCCGGGGTCTCAGGAGTCAACGGGGCGACGGCCATCGGCGGCCGCTCGCGCCCGGTGGACCGGCGTAAGGCCGGGACAAGGTAAGAATCTGACTAGAGCATTGCCAAGTCGTGGGGTTGTGATGGGGGAGCGAAGCGACCCAATACCAGACAAGTCGACACTGTTCTTGCACAGACGCGCAGCTTCACTCTCATGTGTGACTGTCTGCACACCTTCAGGTAAAGACTGCATCAAATAGTTTGTGATACGGTTCACGAGAACCCCCCGGATAGAGCCGAAGGGCCGCAGTGCGACGGCCCATTGGTGTGAGGTCTCTACTCAGCCCGGGACTACGCTCGTCCATGACGACACCCCTGCCCCCTGCGAAAGCGGAGTTGCCGCCATGCCGTCCAATGACGCCCGGAACCTTCTGCAGTGCGCTGTGCCCACAGCGGCTGCCGGTGTGGTCGTGGTCGCCGTCAGCGGTGTGGTGGCCGGAGGCAAGGGAGCCATCGGGGCCGCCGTGGGTACGGTGCTGGCCATCCTCTTCATGGGGGTCGGCCTGTTCGTTCTCCAGTGGACGGCAAAAACGCTCCCGCAGTTGTTCCAGGCCATGGGGCTGATGCTCTATGTCGCCCAGCTGCTGCTTCTCCTGATCTTCGTCGCCCTCTTCAAGGACACCTCTCTCTTCAACGCGAAGGCGTTCGCCCTCGGGCTCGTCATCGCGACGGTCGTGTGGATGGCCGCGCAGGCTCGTGCGCATATGAAGGCCAAGATCTTCTACATCGATCCGGACTCCGAGAAGAGCGAGAAGCCCGAGAAGACCGGGTCGTCGTCGTGACGGGTAGGGGCGCGATAAAGAGCACGGGGAACTCCTGCTATCGTCCGGTGCCAACTGCGGCATCGCGGGCGCGGGCATCTGAGCTGACGCCTGCTCGAACGCGAGGCTCAATGCCCCTCAGCCGCCCTCACATCCGTAACACCAGTCCGGTGCCGATCCGCGGCTGCGCGCCGCGCCGACACAACGAGGTTGCCGTACCTATGCGTCACGCCGAAGGAGCCCGTGGTGAGTGCTGACCAGACCCAGCTCGCCTTTGACTGGAGCTGTCGGATCATGTCCGACGGGTGTGGTTTTCCGGCACCGGGCCTGCACTCGTTCCTCTTCAAGCCGATCGCCACGGTTGGAGGGTTCGAGTTCAACAAGGTGATGCTGCTTGCCATCATCACCACCATCCTCGTCATCGGCTTCTTCTACGCGGCCTTCGGCAAGGCCAAGGTGGTGCCGGGCAAGCTCCAGATGGTCGGTGAAGCCGGATACGACTTCGTCCGCCGCGGCATCGTCTACGAGACCCTCGGAAAGAAGGAGGGCGAGAAGTACGTCCCCTTGATGGTCTCGCTGTTCTTCTTCATCTGGATCATGAACATCTGGTCCGTGATCCCGCTGGCGCAGTTCCCGGTCTCGTCGATCATCGCCTTCCCGGCGGTCCTCGCGGCGGTCGTCTACGTCACCTGGGTCTCGCTGACCTTCAAGCGGCACGGCTTCGTCGGGTTCTTCAAGAACATCACCGGCTACGACAAGTCGCTCGGCCCGGTGCTGCCGCTCGTGATGGTCATCGAGTTCTTCTCGAACCTGCTCGTCCGGCCGTTCACGCACGCGGTGCGACTGTTCGCCAACATGTTCGCCGGCCACCTGATGCTGGTCATGTTCACCGTCGCCTCCTGGTACCTGCTGAACAGCTGGATGATCCCGGCGGCCGGTGTCTCCTTCGTCATGACCGTCGCCATGATCGGCTTCGAGCTTTTCGTGCAGGCCGTCCAGGCGTACGTCTTCGTACTCCTCGCCTGCACGTACATCCAGGGCGCTCTGGCCGAGCACCACTGAGCCCCTCCCGCCCCCGCAAGTCCCAAGAACGTCCGGTGGCCAACCCCCGCCGGTCCGTGAAAGAGAAGGAAGATTCAGCATGGCTGCCACTGAGACCCTCGCCGCTGTCTCCGGTTCGCTCGGCTCCATCGGCTACGGCCTCTCCGCCATCGGCCCCGGCATCGGCGTCGGCATCATCTTCGGTAACGGCACCCAGGCCCTGGCCCGCCAGCCCGAGGCGGCCGGTCTGATCCGTGCCAACCAGATCCTGGGCTTCGCGTTCTGTGAGGCGCTCGCCCTCATCGGCATCGTTATGCCGTTCGTGTTCGGTCAGTAATTTCCTGCTCACCGACACGTTTCGACGAAAGGCACTGATGTGATCGCCAACCTGGTGCAGCTGGCGGCCGAGGAAGAGCAGAACCCGCTCATGCCTCCCGGCCCCGAGCTGCTCGTCGGCACCATCGCCTTCGCCATCGTGTTCTTCTTCTTCTGGAAGAAGCTGCTTCCGAACATCAACAAGGTTCTGGAGGAGCGCCGCGCGGCGATCGAAGGCGGTATCGAAGAGGCCGAGACCATGAAGGTCGAGGCCCAGAGCGTCCTTGAGCAGTACAAGGCACAGCTCGCCGAGGCCCGGCACGAGGCCGCGCGCCTGCGCCAGGAGGCGCAGGAGCAGGGTGCCGCCCTCATCGCCGAGATGCGGGCCGAGGGCCAGCGGCAGCGCGAGGAGATCGTCGCCGCCGGTCACGCCCAGATCGAGGCCGACCGCAAGGCCGCCGCGTCCGCGCTGCGCCAGGACGTCGGCAAGCTCGCCACCGACCTGGCCGGCAAGCTCGTCGGCGAGTCCCTCGAGGACCACGCCCGCCAGAGCCGCGTGATCGACCGGTTCCTCGACGACCTCGAGGAGAAGGCCGAGGCCGGCCGATGAACGGAGCGAGCCGCGAGGCCCTGGCAGCCGCACGAGAGCGTCTCGACGCGTTGACGGACTCCACGTCCGTGGACGCCGGCTCGCTCGCCGACGAGCTGGCCGCCGTCACCGCGCTGCTCGACCGCGAGGTGTCGCTGCGTCGGGTCCTCACCGACCCGGCGCAGGCCGGTGAGGCCAAGGCCGAACTGGCCCAGCGCCTGCTCGGCACCCAGGTCAGCGGCCCGGCCGCCGACCTGGTCGCCGGAATGGTGCGCTCCCGCTGGTCGCAGTCGCGCGACCTGGTGGACGCGCTGGAGGAGCTGGCCGCCACCGCCGACCTCACCGCCGCGCAGAAGGCGGGCAAGCTCGACGACGTCGAGGACGAGCTGTTCCGCTTCGGGCGGATCGTCTCCGGCAGCATCGAGCTGCGTGCCGCGCTGACGGACCGCAAGGCCACCACCTCGGCCAAGAGCGAGCTGCTGCGCAGCCTGCTCGGCGGCCGGGCGCAGGCGGCCACCGAGCGTCTGGTGACGCGCCTTGTGGCCGCGCCGCGGGGACGTAGCCTGGAGTCGGGACTGGAGTCCCTGTCCAAGCTCGCCGCCGAGCGCCGGGACCGCATGGTCGCCACCGTCACCTCGGCGGTACCGCTGAGCGACGCGCAGAAGCAGCGCCTGGGCGCCGCCCTCGCGAAGCTCTACGGCCGCAAGATGCACCTCAACCTGGACGTGGACCCCGAGGTCCTCGGCGGGATCCGGGTGCAGGTCGGCGACGAGGTCATCAACGGCTCCCTCGCGGACCGCATCGAGGACGCCGGCCGTCGGCTCGCGGGCTGAGCAGCAACTCAATACGCAGTACGTACTTACGACGGCCCTGGTTGGGCCGTGCAGAAGAATCCTGGGGGTCGCCCCCAGACCCCCAAAGTGAAACTTCGGGCCCAACAAGGAGAGCAGGGAACCCAGATGGCGGAGCTCACGATCCGGCCGGAGGAGATCCGGGACGCGCTGGAGAACTTCGTCCAGGCGTACAAGCCGGACGCGGCCTCGCGCGAGGAGGTCGGTACGGTCACCTTCGCCGGCGACGGTATCGCGAAGGTCGAGGGTCTGCCCTCGGTCATGGCCAACGAGCTGCTGAAGTTCGAAGACGGCAGCCTCGGTCTCGCCCTCAACCTCGAGGAGCGCGAGATCGGCTGCGTCGTCCTCGGTGAGTTCAGCGGCATCGAGGAAGGGCAGCCGGTCAGCCGTACCGGCGAGGTCCTGTCCGTCGCGGTCGGCGAGGGCTACCTCGGCCGCGTGGTGGACCCCCTCGGCAACCCGATCGACGGCCTCGGCGAGATCGAGACCGACAGCCGTCGCGCCCTGGAGCTGCAGGCTCCGGGCGTCATGGTCCGCAAGTCGGTGCACGAGCCGATGGAGACGGGCTACAAGGCCGTCGACACCATGACCCCGATCGGCCGTGGCCAGCGTCAGCTGATCATCGGCGACCGCCAGACCGGCAAGACCGCCCTGGCCGTCGACACGATCATCAACCAGCGCGACAACTGGCGCACCGGCGACCCGAACAAGCAGGTCCGCTGCATCTACGTCGCCATCGGCCAGAAGGGCTCCACCATCGCCGGCGTGCGCGGCGCTCTGGAGGAGGCCGGCGCGCTGGAGTACACGACCATCGTCGCCGCCCCGGCGTCCGACCCGGCCGGCTTCAAGTACCTGGCGCCCTACACCGGTTCGGCCATCGGCCAGCACTGGATGTACCAGGGCAAGCACGTCCTGATCATCTTCGACGACCTGTCGAAGCAGGCCGACGCCTACCGCGCCGTGTCGCTGCTGCTGCGCCGCCCGCCGGGCCGTGAGGCCTACCCGGGTGACGTCTTCTACCTGCACTCCCGTCTGCTGGAGCGCTGCGCGAAGCTCTCCGACGAGATGGGTGCCGGCTCGATGACCGGTCTGCCGATCGTCGAGACGAAGGCCAACGACGTCTCGGCGTTCATCCCGACCAACGTCATCTCCATCACCGACGGCCAGTGCTTCCTGGAGTCGGACCTGTTCAACGCCGGTCAGCGCCCCGCGCTGAACGTCGGTATCTCGGTCTCCCGAGTCGGTGGTTCCGCCCAGCACAAGGCGATCCGCCAGGTCTCCGGCCGTCTGCGTGTGGACCTCGCCCAGTTCCGTGAGCTGGAGGCGTTCGCCGCCTTCGGTTCCGACCTGGACGCCGCGTCCAAGGCGCAGCTGGAGCGTGGTCAGCGCATGGTCGAGCTGCTCAAGCAGCCGCAGTACCAGCCGATGGCCACCGAGGACCAGGTCGTCTCCATCTGGGCCGGCACCACCGGCAAGATGGACGAGGTTCCGGTCGCCGACATCCGCCGCTTCGAGAAGGAGCTGCTGGAGTATCTGCACCGCAAGGAGCAGGGTCTGCTGACCTCCATCCGCGAGGGCGGGAAGATGTCGGACGACACGCTCCAGGCCATGGCCGACGCCATCGCGGAGTTCAAGAAGCAGTTCGAGACCTCCGACGGCAAGCTGCTCGGCGAGGACGCCCCGGCTGCCGGCAAGTGACGTAAGGAAGGGACCTGACTCATGGGAGCCCAGCTCCGGGTCTACAAGCGTCGCATCCGTTCCGTCACCGCGACCAAGAAGATCACGAAGGCGATGGAGATGATCGCCGCCTCGCGCGTCGTCAAGGCGCAGCGCAAGGTGGCGGCGTCCACGCCGTACGCGACCGAGCTCACCCGGGCGGTCGCGGCGGTCGCCACCGGATCGAACACCAAGCACCCGCTGACGACGGAGCCGGAGAACCCGACCCGCGCCGCGGTCCTGCTCCTCACGAGCGACCGCGGCCTGGCCGGCGCCTTCAACTCCAACGCCATCAAGGCCGCGGAGCGGCTCACGGCGAAGCTCGAAGGTGAGGGCAAGGAGGTCGTCAGCTACATCGTCGGCCGCCGTGGTCTCGCCCACTACAACTTCCGCGAGCGCAAGGTCGCGGAGTCGTTCACGGGCTTCACCGACGAGCCGTCGTACGCGGACGCCAAGAAGGTCGCGGCCCCGCTGATCGAGGCCATCGAGACGGAGACGGCCGAGGGCGGCGTGGACGAGCTCCACATCGTCTACACCGAGTTCGTGTCGATGATGACGCAGACGGCCATCGAGGCCCGGCTGCTGCCGCTCAGCCTCGACGAGGTCGCGCAGGAGGCCAAGCCCAAGGGCGAGATCCTCCCGCTGTTCGACTTCGAGCCCTCGGCGGAGGACGTCCTGGACGCCCTGCTGCCGCGCTACGTGGAGAGCCGGATCTACAACGCGCTGCTCCAGTCGGCCGCCTCCAAGCACGCCGCCACGCGGCGCGCGATGAAGTCGGCCACCGACAACGCCGGAGAGCTCATCGAGACGCTCACCCGGCTTGCCAACCAGGCCCGCCAGGCCGAAATCACCCAGGAAATCAGCGAGATCGTCGGTGGCGCCAGTGCCCTGGCCGACGCGACCGCGGGGAGTGACCGATAAATGACCACCACTGTTGAGACCGCGACGGCTACGGGCCGCGTCGCCCGGGTCATCGGCCCGGTCGTCGACGTGGAGTTCCCCGTCGACGCGATGCCCGAGATCTACAACGCCCTGCACGTCGAGGTCGCCGACCCGGCGCTCGCGGGCGAGAAGAAGACGCTGACCCTGGAGGTCGCCCAGCACCTGGGTGACGGCCTGGTCCGCGCGATCTCCATGCAGCCCACCGACGGCCTGGTCCGCCAGGCTCCCGTCGTCGACACCGGCGCGGGCATCTCCGTCCCGGTCGGCGACTTCACCAAGGGCAAGGTGTTCAACACCCTCGGTGAGGTGCTGAACAGCGACGAGACCTACGAGGGCGAGCGCTGGTCCATCCACCGCAAGGCCCCCGCGTTCGACCAGCTCGAGTCGAAGACCGAGATGTTCGAGACGGGCCTGAAGGTCGTCGACCTTCTCACCCCGTACGTCAAGGGCGGCAAGATCGGTCTGTTCGGTGGCGCCGGTGTCGGCAAGACCGTGCTGATCCAGGAAATGATCATGCGTGTCGCCAACCTCCACGAGGGCGTCTCCGTCTTCGCGGGCGTCGGCGAGCGCACCCGTGAGGGCAACGACCTCATCGCGGAGATGGAAGAGTCCGGCGTTCTGGACAAGACCGCCCTGGTCTTCGGGCAGATGGACGAGCCCCCGGGCACCCGTCTGCGCGTGGCCCTGGCCGGCCTGACGATGGCGGAGTACTTCCGTGACGTCCAGAAGCAGGACGTGCTGTTCTTCATCGACAACATCTTCCGCTTCACCCAGGCCGGTTCCGAGGTGTCGACCCTGCTCGGCCGTATGCCCTCCGCGGTGGGCTACCAGCCGAACCTGGCCGACGAGATGGGCGTCCTCCAGGAGCGCATCACCTCGACCCGTGGTCACTCGATCACCTCGATGCAGGCGATCTACGTCCCCGCGGACGACCTGACCGACCCGGCCCCGGCCACCACCTTCGCCCACCTCGACGCGACGACGGTGCTCTCCCGTCCGATCTCCGAGAAGGGCATCTACCCGGCCGTGGACCCGCTGGACTCCACGTCCCGGATCCTCGACCCGCGGTACATCTCGGCGGACCACTACAACGCCGCGATGCGCGTGAAGAACATCCTGCAGAAGTACAAGGACCTGCAGGACATCATCGCGATCCTCGGTATCGACGAGCTCGGCGAGGAGGACAAGCTCGTCGTCCACCGTGCCCGTCGCGTGGAGCGCTTCCTGTCCCAGAACACCCACGCCGCCAAGCAGTTCACCGGCGTGGACGGTTCGGACGTGCCGCTGGACGAGTCGATCGCCGCGTTCAACGCGATCTGCGACGGCGAGTACGACCACTTCCCGGAGCAGGCGTTCTTCATGTGCGGTGGTCTCGAGGACCTGAAGAAGAACGCGAAGGAGCTGGGCGTCTCCTGAGCCTCGCGCTCGACATGTGAGCCTCGTGCTCATCATGGAGGGGGCGGGCGCGTCCCGCCCCCTCCGTCACGCCTACTAGACTTGTAACCAACACCCGGCACTCCCGCCGGGTGGTGACCCGAGGAGCCACCCTTGGCTGCTGAGCTGCACGTCGCGCTGGTCGCGGCCGACCGTGAGGTCTGGTCCGGCCAGGCCACCCTGGTCGTCGCGCGCACCACGTCCGGCGACATCGGCGTCATGCCCGGTCACCAGCCGCTGCTCGGTGTGCTGGAGTCGGGCCCGGTGACCATCCGTACGAGTGATGGCGGGACGGTCGTCGCCGCGGTCCACGGCGGTTTCATCTCGTTCGCGGACGACAAGCTGTCGCTGCTGGCCGAAGTCGCGGAGCTGTCGGACGAGATCGATGTCCAGCGCGCGGAGCAGGAGCTGGAGCGTGCGAAGGCGGAGGACGACGCGGAGGCCCGGCGCCGCGCGGACGTCCGTCTGCGTGCGGCCACGGCGGCGCGCTGACTCCGCCCGCCGTGTGATGACGTCACTCAGCCGCGGCTGGGTACCGGAGAGATCCGGACCCAGCCGCGGCTGAGGCGGATGTGGGTGTTTTTTGCGTTCCGTTACCTAGGAGACGAGGAGGTCGGTGTCGATGGTCCTCGCTCTGACTGTGTGCGGAATTGTCGTGGCTCTCGTCGTGGTGGCACTGTTCGTCTTCGGTCTGCGCCGCCGGCTCATCCAGCGTTCGGGCGGCACTTTCGACGCCAGCCTGCGCTGGGACACCCCGGAGGAGGGCGACAAGAACGGCAAGGGCTGGGCCTACGGAGTGGCCCGGTACAACGGCGACCGCGTCGAGTGGTTCCGCGTCTTCTCCTACTCGCCGCGCCCCCGTCGCGTCCTGGAGCGTTCCGCGATCGAGGTGGCCGGCCGCCGGGTCCCGGAGGGCGAGGAGGAGCTGGCGCTCCTCTCCGACCACGTGATCCTCGCCTGTCTGCACCGGGGGACCCGGCTGGAGCTGGCCATGAGCGAGGACGCGCTGACCGGTTTCCTCGCGTGGCTGGAGGCAGCCCCGCCCGGTCAGCGCGTCAATGTTGCTTAGGTCGGCTCAGGTCCGTCTGTTCAGTCGAGCCCGTTGTCGATGGCGGTCACCAGCTCACCGTTGCCGGTGTCGCCGCTGAACTCCCAGAAGAAGGCGCCGCCCAGGCCCTGGTTCCTGGCCCAGGTCATCTTCCCGGCGATCGTCGAGGGAGTGTCGTACGACCACCAGTTGCTGCCGCAGTGCGCGTACGCGGTGCCCGCGATCGTGCCGGTGGCCGGGCAGGAGTTCTTGAGGACCTTGTAGTCCTCGATGCCCGCCTCGTACGTCCCGGGAGCCGCGCCGGTCGCCGTGCCGCCGGGGGCGGACTGGGTGACGCCGGTCCAGCCGCGGCCGTAGAAGCCGATGCCGAGCAGGAGCTTGGCGGACGGGACGCCCTTCGCCTTCAGCTTGGCGATCGCGTCGGCCGAGTTGAAGCCCGCCTGCGGGATGCCGGGGTACGAGGTGAGCGGGGAGTGCGGAGCGGTCGGGCCGTCCTTGTCGAAGGCGCCGAAGTAGTCGTACGTCATCACGTTGTACCAGTCGAGGTACTGCGCGGCCCCGCCGTAGTCGGCCGCGTCGATCTTGCCGCCGTTTGAGGCGTCGGCCGTGATCGCGGCGGTGACCAGGTAGTCCTTGCCGAATTCGGCGCGCAGGGCCCTGGACAGGGTGGTGAACGCGGCCGGGCCCGAGGTGTCGCAGGTCAGGCCGCAGGCGTTCGGGTACTCCCAGTCGATGTCGATGCCGTCGAAGACGTCGGCCCAGCGCGGGTCCTCCACCACGGCCTTGCAGGACTTGGCGAAGGCGGCGGCGTTGGCCGCGGCCTGGCCGAAGCCGCCCGAGTAGGTCCAGCCGCCGAACGAGTACAGCACCTTGATGTGCGGGTACTTGGCCTTGAGCTGGCGGAGCTGGTTGAAGTTGCCGCGCAGCGGCTGGTCCCAGGTGTCGGCGGTGCCGCTGACGGACTGGTCGGCGGTGTAGGCCTTGTCGTAGGCGGCGTAGGTGTCGTCGACCGTGCACTGGCCGTTCTTGACGTTGCCGAAGGCGTAGTTGATGTGCGTGATCTTCGACGCCGAGCCCGAGGTCACCAGGTTCTTGACGTGGTAGTTGCGGCCGTAGACGCCCCACTCGGTGAAGTAGCCGAGCTTGATCTTGTCGCCGGTGGGCGGGGGTTCCTCGGAGCCGCCGGTGGTGCGGACCTTCACCGCGCCGCTGACCGGGCCGGTCTGGTCGGCGGTGTCGCGGGCCTGGACCGTGTAGGAGTAGTCGGTGCCGGCGGTCAGGCCGGTGTTCGTGTACGAGGTGGTCGTCACCGTGGCGACCTTCGTGCCGTCGCGCAGGACGTCGTAGTTCTTGACGCCCTTGTCGTCGGTGGCGGCGGACCAGGTCAGCTTCACCGAGGTGTCGGTGATGCCGGAGGCGG
>NZ_NGFN01000680.1 GCF_002148965.1 Streptomyces swartbergensis
ACACCCCGTGGCGGGCGATCCCCCCGCCCCTGGCCCGTCAACACCTCCGCGACGCCCTGCTTCGAGCCGGTATCCCCTTGGTGGCCCTGGCGGCGGTGGCAGACCACCTCATCGCCCCACTGGCCCGCCGCACCCGCTTCGCGAACACGTACCGCCTGATCGCCCGCAAGCAGACCTAGATGTGCTGTCCGGGGACGTTGGTGACGGGCGACACGCCTTGAGTGGTCCTTGAACGGGGCAAGGGCCTCTGGGTTCGGTGTGGATTGCGAGATCTACAACCGGCGTCCAGGAAGCCCTCGTTGTCCCACCGTAATGCCCCGCTGACTCCGACCGGCAGGCTGCGTCTGGCCCGGTGTGTCGTCGAAGACGGCTGGCCGCTACGACGAGCCGCGGAACGCTTCCAGGTCAGCCACACCACCGCGGCCCGCTGGACAGACCGCTACCGCCGGAACGGGGCAGCGGGCATGCACGACCGCTCCAGCCGCCCCCACCACAGCCCACGTCAGACCCCTGCCGCCATCGAGCAGCAGGTCGTCCGGCTACGGCGCGAACACCGCATCGGCCCCGTCCGGCTGGCCGCCCGATGCGGCATCGCCGCCTCCACCACCCACCGCATCCTGACGCGCCAGGGACTGCCCGCTCTGACCGCCACCGACCGGGCCACCGGCGAACCCGTCCGCCGCTACGAACGAGCCCAGCCCGGCGACCTGCTCCATATCGACGTCAAAAAGCTCGGACGCATCCCCGACGGCGGCGGGCACAAGGTCCTGGGCCGGGCCGACGGCCGCCGCAACAAAACCGGCACCGGATACGCCTACCTGCACACCGCCCTGGACGACCACTCCCGCCTGGCCTACACCGAAGACCTCCCCGACGAGAAAGCCGCCACCTGCGCGGCCTTCCTACGACGAGCAACCGCCTGGTTTGCAGACCACGGCGTCAGCATCGAGCGGGTCCTGACCGACAACGCCTGGGCCTACACCAAGAACACCTGGCGCGACACCTGCCGCGACCTGGGCATCAGCCCACGCTGGACCCGGCCCTGGCGTCCTCAGACCAACGGCAAGGTCGAACGCTTCCACCGCACCCTGCTCGACGAATGGGCCTACCACCAGCCCTACACCTCAGACGCCGAGCGCCAGGCAGCGTTTCCCGACTGGCTGGACTGGTACAACTACCACCGACCCCACACCGGCATCAGCGGCCAAACACCAGCCAGCCGCGTCACCAACCTGTCCGAACAGCACACCTAGCTGCGGGCGGACCCACCCCAACCCCAGCCCAGACGCCGCGTACCGTCTCACCCCCGCAGCACCACAGGCTGCCCCGCCACCACCAGCAGCACATGCTCACACTCGTCCGCGAACCCCGCGTTCAACCGCCCGAGTTCATCCCGGTACCGCCGCCCCGACGCAGTAGACGGCACGATCCCCGACCCCACCTCGTTCGACACGGCGACAACCGTCCGCCGAGTCGAACGCACCGCCTCCGTCAACTCCCGCACCCGCTCCCGCAACGCCTTCTCCCCCCGCTCCGCCCACACCGCGTCGTCC